>CAYOQG010000001.1:0-78977 GCA_964405925.1 uncultured Phycisphaeraceae bacterium
CCTCTTCGCTGGGTCGTCGTATCGGTAGGCGCTCATACGCTCCCATGTCCACGCGGCAGTTTTGAACGCGGGCCTCTCCGGCAAGATCAGTCGTCGGCAGGCCGAGGTTCTGACGTCTACCCGCATCGACGCAAGGCGAATCCGGCGAGAGACGTAGGTCGTCGTCCTCAGTGCCCGGTACGCCGTCCGGGCCTTCGGCATCGGCGAAAAGGGGATCCAGACCGATGTTCCCGACCCCGCCGAGGTACCCGGTCCACCCTTCCATGGCACAGTAGTCGATGTATGCGCGACGCTGCGGATTGGAGCCCCCAATGTAGACCTGCGAGGACTCCCCCGTGCCTTCTGAGTCGAGATTGCTCCAGACCACGCTGTTGGTCAGGACCAGCCCGGCGTAGCCGTCCCCGTGATGGATCCCGCCGCCTCGCCCGCTGGCCTCGTTGAATGCAATCGTGCTGTTCTTGATCCTCGGGCCGCTCGACGAATTCTGTATGCCCGCGCCCTGCGGCGCCCTGTTCCCGACGACGAGCGTGTTCACGATGCTCGGCTGGCCCCCGATCAGGAACAGTCCGCCACCTTGTTGCAGGCCCACGTTGCTGCGGAAGATGCAGCTCTCGAACACCTCACGGGTCGGGCCGGACCGATCAACGTACGCCCCGCCCCCGCGCACCGCGATGTTGTTTACGAACGTGCAGCGGGAGATCGTCAGTCGACTGTCTCGGTAAAAAAGCCCACCCCCGTATCCATGCTCCTCCTCGGATGCTCCCAGTGCGAAACCACCCCGAATCACGAATCCATCCAGCGCGGTCGTACCGCCAACCCCCTCGGCCCAGACGACATGAAAGCAGTTGTCCGAGACACTGGGGCCGAATAACTCGGCCGTCTCGTCGCCTGCCAGGTCGCCACTCAGGGTACTTACGAAAACGTCGATATCGCGTGCGTCCGGGTCGTCGGCCCCGCAACCGGCGAATCCGCCGAGCAACTCGACCCCATTGAGGAGCCGGAAGGTGGCCTCGCGGTTTCCAGGAATCTGGTTTGCGCCTTGGTCAGGCTTGTACACGCCGTCCGCAACGCGGATGGAAACGACCGTCCCCCCTGAAAACTCGGCGTGCGCCAGGGCGTCCTGCAAAGCTAAGAACGCGTTGCACCAGCTTGATCCGTCATGTGCCGCACCGGTGGCATTGGCGTCCACGTATACGATCGATTGCGCCAAACCCGGCGTCGCTGCCGCGGCGAACACCGCCAACACGAGGATGCAAGAAGCGCTCCGTCTAAAACACCGGTTCAGGACGCTGAGTGTACATCGGCGGTGCGCGCAAACGCTTGATCTTGGGTTGTCCATGGTCAGGCTCCTGAAAGTGAGAATCTATGAATGACAGCACGTCGCAACGCCGGGTCTGACGCATGGCGACGAGTGCAACTGGACGTTGCGGGTTCGGTTGGGCAGGACAGAAACGGCGGCGTATGCAGGGTTCAAACCCACCCACCGTGACGTCCCAGATCTCGGCGATGCGGGTCAGGCGGTGAATCTGGCAGAAGCGGATTGTCGCCAACCACGCAAGGACGGCGCACGTCATGGGAATCGGCGGTAAGCTTGGCGTGCGCGCATAAAAAACGCCCGGCCCACGTAAGGAGCGTAGGAGGCGGCGCCTCACCAGCTTGGAGTCTGGTGGCCGTGGGCCGGGGCGGAGTACGGTGCTTAGGTTGTACGTCCGCGACTGCATCGGAGTCGCGGCTCCAAACAAGTTTGGACAAAGAAATCGCGGGTGCCCGGTCGCCCTCCTCGACAGCTTGGGCAAGTTGGTCCCCACCAATGCCAGTGGCTGCGTTTTGGTCTTCCCAGCGGCGACCGTGACAACCCGCGGATCGTAACCTCGCGTTCCTGAAGCCCCCCTGATCCGCTCATCGGGGACCCCGGTTGCGCCAGCGTCGGCGACCGCTGACAGCCTGGCCTTCCGACGAAAGGCATCAGGCCGGGCGGCCGCGACGCTAGACGCGACCAGGTCGGGAGTAGGGAGGGCACGGAAGATCCCCAAGGCCAAGCAGTCAGCCTTGGCGGTAAATGTCGAATCGCGGTAACGCATCGCAGCCTCACCTCGTAGCGAGGTTGTCTCGCCAAAAGGTTGTCCCCCCAGCAGGCTGCGATCTTACAGTTCGGCGCAGGTTTTTTTTGCCACCCGCCGCAGAGCGCCCACGCGGATCGCGCACGTGCCGCATCGGGCTCTGTAACCGCCCTCGACGGACGGATTTGCGGGTGCTGTTGATTGTTAAAGTGCGCTCGGCCGGCGCCGGCAGTGGTGCGGAGGAGGACCACCACCCGGCGTCGCGCCGGCCGACGCGCCACCCGAGTCGAGGTAAAATGGGCAAACCTGGACACCGAGCACCGGGTGACCGGCGTAACACCGCCACCGTAGTCTCGAAACCTGTGCATCGCGTCCATCACTATCGCCTCATCACGCGCCTCCGGGGAGACGCCACGAACAAGACGGATCCTTCTCGGACCAGCCAGAACGGGTTCGCGCAAGCGCGCGACACCATCAATGCGAACGTTCAGTCAGCTAAGAAGTCGATAGCGGTCCCGATGACGGACGCTTAGGTATGAGCGAATAAGAGTGCGGATTTAGGGAGATCAATCGCGAAAAAACAGATCAAACGGATCGAAAATTATAGATCGTTCAGAATATATCGCGCTCGCGAATGATGGATGATTAAGCTCCCGCTCATCCAAACCGCCATATTCAATTCGTACGCGCACAAGTATACAACGTCGCCCGATAAGAGTCAAGGATTGTACAGGATTTCGCTCGACTTAGTGACATCGGTTGGGGGCAGGGCTGTCCGAAGCCCTTCAGGGGCTGTTGCCGCCCGGTCCAGCGTCGATTATCGGGTTTGCGAGGCCCTATAACCGCGTCCGAAGGGATCTCCTTTGAGTGTGGGACTCCGGCTAAAGAGGGACCCCTCACTGGACACTTGGGAGCCTCTCCCCTCTCCCGACGCCGGGTCCGCCCGATGGACGGCGAACTCCTCCGCCGTTAGCTTGGGTTGAGATGCGAAAGCGAGCTTCGCGGTCCACTCCGCCGGGGCAGGAAACCGGCAGGTCCGGGGCCCGCCGCGTCAGCCGCTGCGGCGAGTGAAACATGGGCTGAGGGGCTGCGTCAGCGGACCGCCAGGGGAAGGGGGCTCAGAACCACGTTCCGCGAAAGGAACTGAAGCTATGTCGGACGCCTACACCAAACTTTTGGATCGAGTAAAGGACATAACGCGGCTTCACGCCGTGGCCGAGTTTCTCGGCTGGGATCAGGAAACCTATATGCCCGCAAACGGCGTCCAGGCCCGATCCGAGCAGTTCGCCCTGATTATGGGACTCGCCCACGAACGCCTCGTTGCCGACGCGACTCGGGCATTTCTCGATCAGGCAGCGGCTCCACCGGGCGACTACGTAGCCGAGACCAACATCCGGGAGACGCGGCGGGTGTTCGAGCGGGCTACCAAAATCCCCACCGAGCTGGTCAGGCAGATCGCCGAGACCGCGAGTATTGCCAAGGAAGCGTGGGCCAAGGCCCGCGAGGAATCCGACTTCAGGGCGTTCAAGCCGCACCTGGAGAAGCTTGTCGAGCTCAAGAAGCGCATGGCTGAGCGCGTCGGCTACGACACCGAGGCCTATGATGCCCTCATCGACGAGTTCGAGCCCGGTTCCAAGGCCAGCGAGATCGAGGTGCTTCTGGGCGAACTACGCCAAGCGACGATCGCCCTGTTTAGAAGGATTGCGGATGCTCCGCATCAACCGGACCCGAGCATCCTCACCCGACGCTTCGACATCGACAGGCAGAGAGCGTGGGCGCGAAGGTTGGCGGAAGCTCTCGGCTTCGACTTTCGTTCAGGGCGCGTCGACATCTCCGTCCATCCGTTCTGCGCCACCATCGGCGGATGCGGGGACGTTCGGATGACGGCCCGCTACCTGGAGGACTTCCTGCCCTCAGCGATCTTCGGGACGATGCACGAGACCGGACACGCCCTTTACGAACAGGGTCTGCTTCCCGAGCACGCCTTCACGCCGATGGGCGAAGCCGTCTCGCTGAGCCTCCACGAGTCGCAATCGCGAATGTGGGAAAACCTGGTCGGGCGGAGTCGAGCGTTTTGGTCTTATCATTGGAACAATCTTAGGGAGACATTTCCCGAAGCACTGGGAGGCGTCTCCCTCGATGCGTTTTACGGTGCGATCAACGCGGTAAGGCCGTCCTTCATTCGTACGGAAGCCGACGAGCTGACGTACAACCTGCACATCATCCTTCGATTCGAGATCGAGCGAGCCCTGTTCGACGGCTCACTCAAGGTCGAGGATGTACCCGCCGCCTGGAACGAGAAGATCAAAGCCTCCCTCGGCGTCACCCCGCCGAACGATCGCGAAGGGTGCCTGCAGGACATCCACTGGTCGTGGGGATCGTTCGGCTACTTCCACAGTTATACGTTCGGGAATCTCTACGCGGCTCAATTCTTCGAGCAGGCGAATAAGGACATTCCAGACCTGCTGGACCGCATTGCGACAGGCGAGTACGAGCCGCTTTTGCAATGGCTGCGCAGGAACATCCATTGTCACGGCCAACGTTACCGTGCCAACGAACTCGTCGAGTTTGTCACGGGTAAGCCGCTATCGATTGGGCCGTTCATGGACTATGTGACGGCAAAGTTCTCGCAAATCTACGAGTTGACGTAGTGCCGTGTTTTGCGTGTTTTCGCTCTGTCTGAGCCGCATGCTTCAGCTTGCGCGGTGTCACGGATACCGTCAGTGTCTACAAGCTGTGGTCGTCGTCTCCAAACTGAGCCTTGTGTCATGATCGTGGCAACGAGGCGAGCACTGTCTTGATTCGAGCGAGACCCGCTTTAAGCGTCTTCTGCGAGACTCCGATGCTGATTCGCAGGTATCCCTCCATGCCGAGCTGCGAACCGGGTACGACAAGAACGCCCTGCGTCGTGCGAATTTGCTCAGCCAACTCGAGCGAAGGTACTTCGCTGTGATACCGAACGAACGCAAAGGCACCGGCGCGGGGGTGAACATAGTCCAAGAACCCATCGAAGCCTTCGACCCAACGTCGGACGATCTCGAGGTTTCGGCTGAGAAGCTCAGCCGTTCGGGCAAACAGCTTTTTTCGATTCTCCTTCTGTACAGCCACGCGGGCGACCGTGTCTCCGATGATGCTTGGTCCGATGGTGAGGTAATCATGTTGGGCCCAGCAGTCAGCCACGATCTCGGGTGGACCGACGATCCATCCGATCCGCACACCGGGGATGCCGAATGCCTTTGAAAGGCCCGACGTCACGATGACCCGGTCGGACATGCCCCAGAAGCTCGAGGTGAGATCTCCATCAAACTCCGCACCTTGGTATACTTCGTCGGCCACCAGGTAGGCATCGACGCGTTCGGCAGCCTCGACGAATCGCTCCATGGCTTTACGCGATAGAA
Source organism: uncultured Phycisphaeraceae bacterium (assembly GCA_964405925.1). GTDB lineage: Bacteria > Planctomycetota > Phycisphaerae > UBA1845 > UBA1845. Next base: position 5,459 of record CAYOQG010000001.1, read on the forward strand.
CGGAACCAGTCGGGTTGTTGGGGTGACTGACGTAGATGAGTCTCGTCTTCGGGGTCAGGCCTGTTTCAAGCGCATCCCAGTCCGGCTCCCAGTCGTCCTCGACCCGAAGTGAGAAGGTGCACACGGTGGAACCAAGGCTTGGCGGAATTCCAGCAACCTGCATGTAGTTGGGGGATTCAAACACGACCTCGTCGCCTTCGCCCAGGAGCGTGAGGCAGAGCAAGTAGTTGGCCTCCGACGTGCCGTTCGTCACCTCGATGTGGTCCACGGTCGAGCCGGGATAGTGCTCCATCAGTGCTTCCCGCAGCTTGATAGTTCCATTGGTCTGGCTATACCCGAGCGGCGTCGTTCTGAGCAGTTCAAGATCGAGGCCCATGGCTTCGAGGTCGCGTAGCGACACAGGCTCGACCCCGCTTTCGGAAAGGTTGTATTCGACCACGTTCTCCCACGTGGACTGCATCCGCTCCATGTCGAAGATGGGCATCTTCATACATCATCCCCTAGACTTCGCGCTGCTGTATTCCGACGAAGCCGCACCCGGCGCGCCGAGCGCCTGCAGAGGCAGGTGCGCACTTGAGGCCTTCTGCCGTATCCTAAACACGTTGCTCACGCCTTGCCAGGCGGCGGACCTGGGCCGCAACCGGGTGCGGGCGGTTCAACGGTACGCAAACGGGACCGCGGAGTTCTCGCTGCCCAAAGCCCGACAAAATCACGCCTCACCCGCGGCTTATCGATCGGTGTCGGGATGCCCCTTCAACCGCATTGGTCGTGCCGTGGACGTTGGCCCAGGCGATCTATCCGTTGCCTCGCCGGAAAGGACGTCAACGGTTTGGAGTCTGTGGCCATTATTGTGATATGAGGCCGAGGCGCGTGCGGCCCGGTTGATCGGTGAGTGCCCGATCTGCAAAGGCGGAGTGAATAAGACGCTCGATCCCCCACGCGGCATGTGTTGTCACGTCGGATGGCGGTGATGACACCGAGGGATTTTCTTACCACACCCGATAGGGAGGAGACGTTACAAATGGCGAAGCGAACTCAACGAAAGGCTGGAATCGTCCGCAGACCCCAGAAACGTCGCTGGACTCTTCTTGCCTACATTGCTGCAGACAACAACCTGAGTGATGCTGGACTGAAAGACATCCGGGAGATGTGCAAAGAGGGTTCGGCTCCACACGTCCACGTCGGTGTGGAGATCGACACGTATGGCGCATACACTGGTTCCATACGGTACGAAATCACGGAACCTGACTGGACCGGCAGGGCCCACCGCATCGTGATACAACGCTTGCCAGAAAAGGACTCCGGTGATCCTCTGCCACTTACGGACTTCCTGCGTTGGGGGCTGAAGCGATATCCCGCACAGAACCGCCTTGTTGTGGTGTGGAATCATGGTGCCGGGTTTCGGGCCCCCCGTCGTGACATCGGGTACGACGACTTTGGTTCATCCTTGAATATGCCGGAGATTGAAAAGGCTTTCAGCCGGTCCGGGATCAACGCAAAGAACAGACTGCAAATTGTCGGGTTTGATGCGTGCTTGATGAACATGCTTGAAGTGGTTCACCATTTCCATAACCAGGTCGAGATCGTCGTCGGTTCACAGCAGACAGAGCCGGGGGATGGCTGGCCCTACGATCACGTGCTCAAACGGGTGAAGAGCGCCCGCACGGGCAAGGAGCTCGCCCACGGAATTGTAGGAGAATATATGGCCGATTATCGCCGCATGGGTGTGGCCAATGTCACACAGTCAGCCGTGCTGACGGCAGGCACTCAGGCCGTTGTCCGCGCTGTTAGCAACCTGGGAGGTGCACTTCTGCGGGACATAAGCGGAATCCGGGACGATATACGCGCAATCCGAGTCAGGACGCAGTCATTTCATATGGCTGACTACGTGGATCTCATTCACCTTGCCAGGTTGATTGAAGGGAGGTTCACGGACACTCGTATCCGGGCAGCAGCCAGAGATGTCGTGACGGCAACGAGGGCATGCATACTCGTCAACGGCAAGTCCGGATCAAGTGTTCAAAACGCGAATGGGCTGTCGATTTGGTTTCCCGCGTCCGCCTCGCTTTACTCTCAAAACCGGGCAAAGTACATGGAACTGAAATGTAACGCCGCTCGATTTCGGTGGACAGATTTCCTGGATGCGTATCACACGTAGGCAACACCCGTTGTCACCCAACGACGGGAAACGAAACGAGAGGGCCTTGAACGATATCAAGCAGGGGCACGAGGGTTGTTTGCACACGGCTGTGTGACTGTGCCGCCTTGGTCGAAGGGGCGGCAGTGGGATATGTCTCGACGACGGACCACCGATAGAGACTCCGCGGCCGGGGTTGGGGATGGTTCGTCGTCCGAGAGGTGCGGTTTCCTCTCCCGACCTGTTGAATTGGGAACAGCCCGCTTTATCGGTCTGTGATGGTCGCACCCGTTGGGTCGCGCCAGGCGGGCTGTTCCTGGCGTGATTGGTGGACATATCCTAGACTTAATCCGTGGTTTTGGCGGGCCGCCTGTGCAACGCGGTTCGCGATTGCAAGCCACATGGGGGAGGGAAAGGAGAACATGCCGGCTAAGCGTGCGCAGCCCGTGTGTCGGCTACGCTGCACACTGCTCAAGGTGTCTTCAAGCGGCAACGCGCCCCTCTTCCAATTGTCCGTGCCATGTGGGTCTCAGCTTGAGAGTCCCGTTTTCAGCGATTGGCTGATAGCAGCAATTGCGCGACCGCGTGGGGAAGACCCACAGGGTGCAATCCGTGGGTTTGAGCTACCGCGGCTCCGTTTGGCAGTTGCGTTGGGCGAAGGAAGGAACTATGACGAGCGAGGCACTGCGGATTCTTCTGGCCGATCATGAACCCTCAAGTCGACAGGCACTGTTCCGAGAGCTGGAACGGGCGGGTCACACCGTACAAATTGCCGACGACGGCGAAGACGTTCTTCTGTTGTGCGACCTCGACCCACCGGACGTCTTGATCATGGACGTCGATCTCCCGGACATTGACGGGTTTGAGGTGTGCGAGTGCGTCCGCCGTCAGGCCCGCGGCGCGGATCTCACGATCATCGTCATCGCTCAGCCGACAAACCGGATGACCCGGACCTATCTCGGGCAGATGGTCAAGTACGTGGATGGTGACTACTTCTTCGCAAAACCGTGCGACACCAAGGTGCTGATCGAACTGCTGGACGACCTTTCCACCTGTCCTGAAGGCCCGACGGAAGCTCGAAGCCCCGGCTTCCCGACGCACGTAACCTGGCCGTCCTCCCGCCCCCGCGCATGTGGGGTGCGGGCCTGACACTCAGCCGGATGCTCCGGGACCACTTGGTTTGATGAGTGGCACGGTCCCGCCAAGCCCGGTCCGTGGTGCCAGCTTCCAACACGGGTCCGCCGGAAGCGGACCTGTCCCACCCAACCCCTTAGCGATCCTTGGACGCATCTTCCGCATCCGCTTTAGTGCTGAGCTCGTGTTCGCGGGCTTCTACGAGGACTCCCAGCCAAAGGGCCTCGCCGCCGGCAGCGATGAGCATGGCCGGCACGACCCAGGTGAGGAAGGCATGCCAGGCCTGGACTAAGGGCATCGGGATGACGCTGATGCCGATGGCCAACCCGAGAGCAACGGCGATCGCCGGCGGCTCGAGCAGGTTGAGTACCACACCGACCCGCATTCGCCAACTCGGCCCGTGGCCGTTCCCAGCCGCCGGCAGGCCGAATCCCCCTGACAGATCCGGCAAAACCCTCAGGGCAATCCCCATGCTGACACCACATAAAGCGACGCCGACAAGCACGGCCACAAGCCATTGACCGAGGGCCATCAACGCCATAAGGATCAGCAAGTTGTTGGCGGCAATGACCGCTGCTCTATGCACCCAAGAGCGTGAGCTCAGGTGCAGCAACATGACCCGCGCCAACCACCACCTTACCAGGCGGACCAGGGCGAACGACCCGGTCGCGGCGGTGGCCCAACCGACCCAGACGGCGACCACCATGAGGACGGTCCCGGCCAGGGCGCAACCCCAAAACGATCCTATCATGCAACAGTAGTACTACGCCCCGGCGATACCCGGCAAGGGGTCCAGACGAATCCGGCTTTCTTGTCGTGCCTCCGCCCCGGTATAGGCAACGTGTAGTGACCTCGTGACACGCGCTTCTCTCGAATCAGCGGCCCATTGCCCCTCGTCCGTTCCCATTGAATCGAGGACCCCCCGTATTACACTCCACCGGCGTTCCACGGTGAAGTGGCGGGCTGGGCCGGTGCCCAGAGGCAGGCGGATATGGATGCACATGATTCCACGGACCGGACGGGTACCCAGTTTGCTATCCGACCGATCCCTGCCGCCCATCCTGACTTCCGGCTTGCCTTATATCGGGTGTTCGACATAGACCCTGCGGCTAGGGGCGGATCGCAGCCTCAGCGATGTTTGCCATTGCTGGGCGCCAGTCTGGGAGGGCGTGACCGTCAGGATTTCCTCCTCGGTGCCTATGACCAGCGGCGATTGGTCACTGCATGTTTGACACTGGTTTCGCCCGGCGCGGCTGCGATGGTGATGATCCCTCCCGGTGAGTGGCGGAGTGGGGAACGGGAGGCTCTGGCCGATCTGCTAGGGGCCGTTAAGACGGAGGCTTGGAAACGCTCGCTCGCCCTGCTCGAACTGCTGGTGGAACCAGGCCATTGCATGATTGCGGAAGCCTTGAGCGCGGCCGGTTTTCGCCATCTGACCCGTCTTGTCTATCTTCGTCGAATGGTGGCCGAGCCACACATTATGTCTGTTCGGGAGGACGACATCCAGTGGGTGCAGTACGCGCCGGAGACTGAGTCGCTGTTCCTCAGCACACTGGAACAGACGTACGTCCAAAGTCTGGACTGTCCAGAACTTACGGGGATCCGGACGACCGCCGACGTACTGGCTGGGCACCGCGCAGTGGGCCAGTTCGATCCTTCACTTTGGTGGGTTGCGAAACGACGCCAAGAGCTTGTTGGGCTTATCCTGCTTAACAGGATTCCCAACGACGCAGGTCTGGAGGTAGTGTACGTGGGTGTCGTGTGTTCCGCCCGCGGAACAGGTGTTGCTGATGCATTGCTTGCCCGGGGGATAGAGCTGGCTGCCCGGGTCGGTGCCAAAGAGCTGGCATTGGCGGTTGATTGTCGGAACGCGCCCGCCCGCCGGATTTACCATCGGTGGGGTTTCGTTGAGACCGGGCAGCGTGAAGCCTGGATTGCATCCGTTCCCCCAATATGAGGCGGCTAGCGGGTGCGTTTGGCCGACCGGGGGCTTTCCACAATCGCTGCCGATCGGTGGGGAAAAAAAACTTTATTGCGGTAACCCCTTGTAATAAGGAAAGCAGCGGTGCGGCAAACGATGTGCGTCGGAAATCTGTTGTTGACGAACTCCAAGGCACCTGCTAGTTTGCGCAGTTGCTGAATCATCCGGCGACGAGTTAGGAAGCGCGGTCGGGGCACTTCGGCCCCGTTGTTGGGTTTGGACTTCTTCTCCTGATTATTTCGGAAAGTAGGTACGTTCCCTAATTATTCGGGGTTCCTTTCATTAAGAAGGAGCTGACAGTGATCACGTGCGCCGAGGATGCGATATCGTTGGTGGAGTCACGAATCGCTGAGAAGATCGGTCCGCAGCGATTCAACGTATGGTTCAAGAACGCGACACGATTTACCATCACAGAGGACTACTTGCGAGTTAGCGCACCGAACCATTTTGTGGTTGAATGGATCGAGCGCCATTTTGCGGATGTCATCAATGAGGCCGCCCGCGAGGTGACCGGTCGCGACTTTGTGCTGAGCTTCGCGATCGATCCGAAGTTGGCCAAAGAGCTTGGGAAGAAACAGCCCGACCGTCAGGTCGAGTTTGTAGCCAACAATCCGGAGCGTCTTGCCCGACAGCACAAGCGCGGGAGTGGTGCTCTACACGCTGGTTTGGGTCTTAAGGGTAAGATGGAGGACTTCGTCGTTGGGGAGTCAAACCGTCTCGCCTTCGTCGCCGCAAGCCACGTGATCGAGAATCCGGGCAATCAGTATAACCCCTTGTTTCTCCACGGTGGGTGCGGTCTGGGCAAGACGCACTTACTGCACGGAATCTGCAACGGGCTGCGCGAACGACACCCCGATCTGCGATGGCGCTACGTCTCCGGTGAGGAGTTCACCAATGACTACGTCTACGCGGTCAAGGCTCGAGAGACGGATACGTTCCACGGACGGTATCGAAATGTCGACGCCCTGGTCATCGATGACGTGCACTTTTTGGCCAACAAACGGGCCACGCAGGAGGAATTCCTGCATACCGTCAAGGCGATTGATGGAGCCGGAAAGCAGATCGTTCTCGCCTCGGACGCCCATCCCAAGATGATTGGCTACTTGTCCGAATCACTGGTGAGCCGGTTCCTGGCGGGGATGGTTGTGCGTATCGAATCGCCCGATGCAGAAGTCCGCGTGGGTGTGCTCCGTCAGCGGGCGAAGCGCCTGCACGTAGACATCAGCGAGCCGGTCATCAACTACATTGCCGAGAACTTCCGGGCGAACATCCGAGAGCTGGAGGGGGCGTTGCTTAAGGTTGTTGCCCAGGCGCAGGTGGGTGGCCAGCCGGTCACCCTCCCCCTGGCTGAGCGGGCCATCCGCGATCTTATACGGCAGACCGCTCCGGTGGTGATGCTCTCCGACATCGAAAGCGTTGTGGCGATTTACTTTGGCCTAACGCCGGCCGATCTCCATACGTCGCGGAAGTCACGGACGATCGCCCTCGCTCGCGGGATCGCGATGTATCTCGCGAGAAAGCATACGGACATGAGCTTTCCGGAGATCGGCCGGTTTATGGGCAACAAGAATCACTCCACGGTCATTCTTGCCAACCGCCGTATATCGAGGATGCTCCAGGCGAACGAGACGGTCCGTTGGATGACCCCCGTTGGCCAAAAAGAGCAAAACCTCGCCGCGCTGGTCGATGAGTTGGAGGAGCAATGCTGCGGTCAGAAACCTGTGGAGGGTTTAGAGCCCTGCCACGTGTAACACAGCGTGGCACGCTTTCCGACATGTGTGTTTAGCCGGGTTCTCGAGATTGGGCGCTGAGCCACAGGCGAAGCGACACTATGGAACGACCTCCGGCTTGCCGTTCAGGGTTGTTGGATAGATGCCTGCGGCGGCGTTCAGGTCGGACCAAGCCTGGCGGAGGCGGATACGGGATAGTGCCAGGTTCACGTCAGCTTGGATGAAATCACGTTGGGCTTCGTTCAACCGCGTCAGCGACTCCTTGCCTGCCAGATACGCAGCCCGGATGAGCCGGCGGCTTTCGCGAGCGGTCTCCAATGTTTCGCGTTGGAGGCGTATCTGCTGTTGTGCATCGCGAAGGGCAATGATGGCTTGCCTGACCTGAGCTTGGACGGTAAGCCGCCCCCGCTTCAGGGCGGCTGCCGCCTCCGCCCGTGCACTTTCTGCAGCACGGATCTGGGCAAGACGGCTCCCACCGGTATACAGTTCCCAGCGGACTTCCAGACCCGCCAGGGACGACTGATCGTCATTGGAGTAACGCACGGTCGAGTCCCGATCGAACCCCCAGGTACCGCTCACCCCGACGGCCGGGCTATACAGCCCCTTCGCCACACGCACCCGCTGCTGCTCGCTATCGAGAACCTCCTCCAACTGCCGAAGGTCGGGTCGATTACGCAGGGCCTGCTCGATCCAGGATTCGGGCTCCGGTAGAACGGCTTCCTCCTTCGTCTCCTCCGTCAATGGTGACAGCATTACGTCATCAGGAAGTGCCACCTCCTCCAGACCCATCAGCTCTGCCAAGACAACTCGACCCGTCTCCAATAGCCCCGCTGCCGTCGTCAAGTCCGCCTTCGCAGCCAGGACCCGAACCCGGAAGTTGTCGACGTCCGCCTGGGAGGCTCTGCCGGCTTCGCTAAGCTTTTGTGTCTCTTCGAGCTGCTCACGGCTGAACGCCTCGTCAGCCCCGGCGATGCGAACCTGCTCCACGGCAAGTTGCACTTGATAGTAGGCGGAGTCGACAGCCTGGATGATCAAGCGTCTCGTGTTGGCAAGAGAATGGGCTGCCGCCTCCTGAAGGTGCTTGGACGCCAGTAGCTGAGCCTCTCGAATGAAACCGTCGAAAATCGTCCACGTCGCCGTGATGGCTGTCGAGTGACCGCTGTACGAGTTGGTGTTGCTCTCGAGGGACCCGACACTGAGCAGCGGTTGAAAGATTGGCCGAATCAACGCGGGGATATTCTGCAGCACGTCCGTATTCAACGTGGTGGGCGTCTGCTGGACGGCTTGCAACGCGGATGCGAGTCGCGGTCGACTGGGGGGGGTCTGGAACGTTCTCGTGGAGGTGTGCGTCAGCCTGATCGTAGGAAAATAGCGCGAACGGGCATCCGCCACTCGAGCCCGGGCGGATTCCAGTCGGGCCTGCGCCTCATGGATACTCGGGTTCCCGTAGAGTGCAATCTGTCGCGCGTTCTCCAACGTCAAAACGCCGTGCACCACCGATTCGATGATCTGCTCTGTTGAACCAGGGAGATCCACGGCGGGCATTTCATGTCGATCCCCACTCGCGGTTTCTGCCATGGGTTCTGTGGTGGGCTCCAAGTGCACGGATCGATTCTGCGCCGTGGTCGAACAACCCGCCAGCCCGGCCAACCCCACGAGAGAGATGGCACACACGTGGTTTTGTTGATGGCCAATCTTCATTATTCGTCTCATGCCCTTCACGAACGGGCGTCTAAAAGGGTTGCCTGCGTACGCTCGCGGGCCGCCTCCTCAACCAGTTCGGCAAGTGGGTAAGACCCGCCATGGCGAAGCCAGTACAGGAATCGCCGCAGATCATTCACGATCAAGTACATCGCCGGCACCACAAATAACGTCAAGACCGTCGCAAACGCCAACCCAAAGCCTAATGACACTGCCATCGGTTTGACCGTTTGAGCCTGGCTGCTGGATTCGGTCAAGATGGGCAACAGCCCCGCCACGGTCGTGATCGATGTCAACGTGACGGCACGAAACCGCAACTGAGCACCAGCCAGAACGCCCTCCCAGACGGATTGCCCCTCACGAATGACACGATTGATCCCGTCCAGCAGGACCAGCGCGTCGTTGACAACAACTCCTGACAGCGCCACGGCACCGAATAGGCTCAGGATCGTCAGATCGAATCCCAAGAGGGTATGCCCCATGACGACACCCACGAGTCCAAAGGGAACGGAAACAAGGATGACCAGCGGCTGTACGTAGGAGCGAAGCAGCGCCGCGAGAACCGCGTAGATCGCGAGGATGGCCACCACGAATCCCCGGTACAGGCTGTCGAGAGACTCCTTTATGCGTTCACGACTGCCACCGAGTTGATAGGTCATGTTGTCAAAGTCAGATACCACATCGTCGAAGAACCCCGCCTCCAGTGCCTGCAAGACGTGCTCCGCGTTGGTCCGGCGGTCGTCCACGTCCGCCATGACGCCGACGCGCCGTTTACCGTCCTCATGAAAAATGCGGGCATATCCACGGGTCCACTGCACCTTCGCCACCTCGAAGAAAGGAACCGCGTCCCCTTTTGGTGTCATGATGCGGACATGTTCGAGATCGGCTATCGAGCGGCGCTCCCGCTCCGGAAAGCGGACCCTTACCTTGATGAGCTCCTTGCCGCGCTGGAGCTGCACGGCTTCACCCCCGTAGAAACCGTGCCGCAGTTGCCGGGCCACGTCGTCCAGCGTCAGCCCCAACGATCGTGCATCGGGATCGAGCGTAACACGAAGCTCGCGCTTCCCGGGAACGAGTTCGCTACGGATGTCGTACAGACCGTCAAAGTCGCGAAGCCGGTCTTGAACTCGCTCTGCGGCCTCTTCGAGATCCTCCAAGTCGTTCCCGAGCAGGCGGATCTCGATCGGCGTGTCGAGCGGGCCGCGCGGTTGTCGTCCCACGGTCACCTGTGTGGCATCGTATATCGTCCCGATCGATTCGCGCCAGCGCTCGATAATCTTCTCCATGGGCATTCGCCGCTGCTCGGCCGGCATCAGTTCGACACGAACCTCACATAAGTTGTTCCCCCTGGATGTTTTGAATCCGGCAAACTCGCCGATGAGTGAGTGAATCTGCCTCACCAGCGGGCCCTCGGCGGCGGGGCGCAGTTGCGGATCCTCGTTGAGTTGCCGGGCACAGGCTTCCAAACGTTCGACCGTCTGCTCGGTTGTGGCGATCGGTGTTCCCTCCGGGAATCGAACGCGCGCTCGGAGGATATTGCCGTCCTCCTGCGGCATCAAGATCAGCGGCGTCCGTCCACCCTCCACCAGACCTGCAACAGCCAAAAGGGCGGCGATTGCCAGTCCTACGGTGACCAGGCGATACCGCATCGCCAGCGTAAACAGCGGGCGATACCATCCGGTGATGATCCGATCGATCAGGTCATCAATCTTGTACCGCAGACGGCTCGGACTCCCCCCCTTGCCGTCGGAAACCAACCCACCTCGATAACACAGGTGTGACGGGAGGATGCCGAACGCCTCGACGGACGACGCCACGATCGCGGCAATCACGACGACAGGAAGAACATGAATGAACCGACCCATGACCCCCACGACATAGAGCAAAGGAATAAACGCGATAATCGTGGTGATCGAGGCACCCAAGACCGGCAGGGCGACTCTGTTCGCCCCCTCGATAGACGCCAACTCAGGAGTGTCACCACTTCGTCGTCGGGCATGTATACTATCGGCAATGACGATCGCATCGTCCACGATGATCCCCGACACCATGATCAGGGCGAACAGGCTAATCATGTTGAGCGTCTCACCGTAGACGTGCATGATGATCAGGGCCCCGGCGAACGAGACCGGGATGCCGATGGCCACCCAGACCGCCACCCGAAGCCTCAAAAACAGCGTCAGCGTCGCGAATACCAGGCAGATGCCCCATAATCCGTTCTCGACGAGCATGGCAATCCGGCTATCGATGTCGTGGGAGCTGTCCGCCCAGACCGACAAATGAAGTTGCTCCGGCAGCGAGGGTTGACGATCGTCGACGTACGCTCGCACGAGGCGGGCGATTTCCGTGGTGTCCTCATCCGGGGTCTTGAAGACCTCGACGACGACAGCGGGCTGGCCGTTGAAGGTCCCGCGTATGACCGTCTCCTCAAATCCTTCGCGAACGGTGGCGAGCTGGCCCAGTCGCACGACCGCATCCGCCCGCTCCCGGATGATCAGCTCTTCGTACTCTCGCGCGGCGTACCGTTGACCGGCGATCCGCAGGATGAACTCCTCGTCGGCGGTACGGATCACACCGGCGGGCACGTCCAGGCTGCTCTTGGCTACGACAGCCATGACGTCAGTGAGTGAAAGGTCGTACGCCAGTAGGGCCTCCTCGGAGACTTCAATGACGATCTCGTCGTTACGCGCACCGGAAAACGACACTTGCGAGATTTCAGGAAATGCCAGAAGGTCGTCACGAACCTGTTGGGCGGCCTGCTTCAGCGTGCGTTCTGGGAGCTGCCCGAAGACTGCCACATTGACGACTTCGGAAGGCACCACCGCCTCCCGGATGACCGGCTGGCGCGCTTCAGAGGGAAAAGTCGTGATCTGACCGACGCGCTCCCGGACTTCATCGAGAACAGTCTTCAGATCATCGACGTCTTCCTGTACGCCGACCCACACCATCCCGAAGTCCTCGTTGGCCGACGACGAGAGTTTGCGGACTCCGCGCGTCCCCTGCAAGGCCTCCTCGATGGGTGTACAGATGGCCCGTTCCACGTCCTCGGGACTGGCCCCGGGGTAGGCAAGTTCCACGACGACGTGCTCAAGCGAAAACTCGGGATAAACCTCGCGCACCATGTGGCGGGTGGAGAGCAGCCCCCCAACGAGGATGCAGACCATGAGCAGTTCGACAACGACGGGATTGCGGACGCCCCCCGCGATGAGCCCGCGGAGTAGCTGCATGACTAACCCCCTGCGCGCGCCAGGCTATACCGCCCCAGGATGGCGCTTAACGACGTGTGGACCGGGAATCGAAGATCGGGGATCGGAGATCGGAGATCGGGGAATGAAGATCGGGTTTCGGACTTCGTTCCCTCTTCCCTGTTCCCTGTTGCCTGTTGCCAAACCCGTGACAAGACCGCGACTCTGCCCGCGGCTTCCCGTAAGGATTCGGGAAAGACATCAGCCGTGATCTGATCGTCGCGGAGACGAACGTGCATCCCTGCCATCGGCTGCCGCAAGGGCGACACGACGACCAGCTCACCCGGTCTCAGTTCGCACAACTCGGTACCACTTCGGCCGGTGTAATCAACAAGCACGCTGTCACCCAGCGAACGAAGCAGCGGCACCACCCTGCGGGTCAGACTGCCGAGACGCTCGTCCGCCGGGTCACTGGCGGGCTCGAACACGTATACCCAACTGTTGTTGTGGATCGCATGGCGCGGTACGAGCAAGGCCCCTTCGATCGGCTCCGCCGGCAAATCCACCCGACAGTGCATTCCGATACTCAGGGATGGTGTGGACTCTTCGCTGCCCACAGCAACCGTGGCGACCATGTCCACGTTGCGGACTTCGACGATCAAGCGAGCTGTCCGTGTCGCCTCGTCAACACGCTCGAACCGGGTGACGAATCCCCGCCAGGTGAATTCCTGGTCGTGCAGACTCCATCGAACCTCGGCTTCAGGTCGTGGGCCGTCGGCGTCTTTTTGCAGGGCCTCCGGGCGGATGGCCTTGGCAAGCCACCTCAATTCTCGTGGATCGATACCCACCGGTACCTCGAACGCCGACATATCCGTCAACGTGGCGATGGAAAAGTGGGCGGTCACCGCCTGCGACGCGTACGCCGACACCACCTCGACCCTTGCGTCAAACGGGCAAAAGATCTTTGTATGGTCGCGCTCGTAGCACGCTTGCTTAAGCCCGGCGCGGGCGGCATCGAGTCGGGCCTCGGTCTCACGCCTGACGTGGGGGATTATTTCCCGGCGGCTCTTCAACTCGATCAAGGCGTCGTTCTGTCGCAAGAACTTCTGATAGACAAGATCGACGTCACGCTGCGTCCCCACCTGTTCGTCATCGTGCAAACGCTTCGAGGTCAAGTAGTCACGCTCGTCAATGGCGAGCAGCTTCTCCGCGTTGGCGATGCGTTCATCGAGGCTCGCAGACTCCTGGTCCGTTCGATCGAGGGCAGCCTCCAGTTGATGGACCTCCGCCTCGACCTGGCGGACACGAGCTTCGTAAATCGTGGGGTCAACCTCGAAGAGTAGCTCACCTTCCGGCACGATTTTGCCGGTCGCCAGGTCGTCGTGAACTCGCACCAACTCCCCGCTCACCTGTGGCACGATCTTGACTTGACGCTTCGGGCGAACGGTTCCACGGCCGACGACTGGCGTTGCCTCGATCACAGGTATGATTGTCTGGACGGCCACTTCCGGAGTGCGGGCGAAGTGGTGGTGTTTGGGTGGTTCCGGCTTCGTGTGCACAAGCCACGCGTACGTCGCACCGCCAGCGATAACGATAGCGAGTGCGAGAACTACAGCAATGGCACGACGCGTTCCTTCTGTCGCCATGTTCATGTTGGTTGTTGGTGGGCTTCAGACGCCGACCCATCCCGGCATCCGAGCTCGGGATAGTATCAGCACCGTGGGCTCAGACGGCGTCCGTTCACTGGGGCGTTGCGCCCTTCAAGCCCGTCTCGGGGCGTTGACCGCCTTCACCCACGAGGGGCGTCGGAGCGCCGCCAAACGGGGAATCATCGGCGAAACACCGACCCTGTCAATAGCTAACGCCGAATGGCATGAAAATCCGGCGCAGGCCACCAGCCCTGTGAGTCGATCGCCTCGGTCGTCGGAACAGATTATGAAGTGCCCGCCGCCCCGGCCGGATACCCCACGCGGACGTGTAGGCGGTCACCGACGGCACAACATGTTGATATAAAGGCTCAGATTGCTGATTCGACCCATCCGAGCGGCTTGCGACGACCTACGCGATAGATCGCAGCATGGGTCCACCAGCAGACACCGCGAATCGCGACGAGAGGACCTCCCCACATTACCTGTGAAATTCTCGAGCCAGCTCCGTGATCCGAGCCAGATGGTAGACGTCGTACTCTGCCACAAAAAGGCACAAATCCACGATCCGCACGGGCTCATTCAGGCGAGCCCGGTTCGACGACCGCCTGAAGCCCTCGGAGTCCAGGGTCGCCAGCCGGGTCGCCGCCGCGACTCCACCGCGCTTCGATGGCGATGCCGCTGGCCATTCTTCTTCCGTCAATAGCGACGCAAACACATCTTGCCCACTTGGATAACAAGATCGCGTGGCGAAATTCAAGGGGGTAGGTCTGCACTACACGGGTCTGGACACTGACAACCGCGTTTCCGTATACGCCATCGTCGATTCTTCACACAAATTCGGGCAATTCTCTCCAAACGTGCGTAGGTTGGGCTAAACACATACTCACCCGCCGCAACCCGACGCGGGCGCAGCCCATCCGACCCACGTCCGCGTCAACTTGAAACCCGTCCATCTGTCCCTGCACTCGCTTGGCCGATGTACCGGATCGCAGATTGAGCGGCCATTCGTCCGCAGCCGATCAGGGCATCAAGTGCGGACCTGACGAATCTCCATCGCAATGACCGCCACATGCCAACATGCCTTCGCCGAGCGAGCGATGGCACCGCCTCGTAGTGTCCGAATGAACGGTGGACGAGTTGGCGGCATGGCTGCACAGTGGCAGGTTGCCTTCATCGACACCATACGCCGATACCGCGAGTTGCCGTCACGACGGAACCTGCCCACCCTGCCACCAAGACCCGCGCAATAGGCGTTCGCGTGAACGTGACTTCGCCCAGGGTCCGTGACAGCTTAGCTCGGTCTCGCGGCAGGCACCGAGTCAGCCCGAAAGGCTGACCCACCGCGGCCATGGGCGACGTCCCGGCCCGCCGGGACTTGCCCCGGGGCTATCACAGGACAGGGTTTCAGCCTGGAACCCCGCACGCGGTCTTGTCACCCACCCATCTGCCCGTCCTCCTGGAAACCGCACCTGCGCGGCGTTACAATCACTGTATGATCCGCGACAACATCCGTGAGCTTCTGGATCGTGATCCCTTCGTCCCGTTTCGCCTGGTTCTCAGCAGCGGTCGGCATTACGACGTCCTCGACCCCCAGATGACGGTACTCCTGAAGTCCGAGATCTTTATCGCATTCCCCGACGGGGAACATTCCTCCCTCGTACCGCTCTTGCACGTCACCTCGGTCGAGACCCCAGCCGATGGTCGGCGCAAACGCACCACCCGACGAAAACCACGATAGCCACCGAATCCCGGGCACGGCGTGAGAGTGTCCCGTCTCCGATCCCGCGTGGCCAGACCATGGGCACGGTGCCATAATGGATGTGTCCCGATGCAGAAGCACGTACGGAGACAGTGAAATGTCAGGACGACACATGAAGGCACAGGACGTATTCAACGCCTCAGCCCCGTTCTTCGGTCCAAAATCGACCTTCGCCGAGGCCTTTCCAGAGATTCAGTCTTTGCGTGTGGAGGTCACCGAGAGAGGGCATGGGACGGAGTGGATGGGTCCGGGGGCTCGCGTATACACCGAGACGATCGCTGGCGAGTTCATCAACTGCTCAAACACCGTATGCTATAATGGCGGATTCCGTCTTGGGGGAATTCTCCGAGATATGGTGCGCTCTCGCGAAACCGAGCGCACGGGAACGGCTAGTTGCCAAGGGTACGAACGGTCCCCCAAAGGTCGGCGCAAGTATAGAAAATGCTGGAACTCTTTCGAATACAAAATCGCTGTCAAATACCGCGAGAATCCGGATGACCACGCTCAAAGAACGAATAGCACGGATTCGCGCAGCTGTCGGTCAGACTAGAGTCGCGAACCTCGCTCGATTCCCCGCCCGGGTCATAAACACACCGAGGTGCCACGGTATGTTTCAGGACTTTAGAGGCGACAAGTCGCCCGAGGATCTGGTGAATGACGCGTTCACCCTGATCCATAATGTCGCCAGTTTGCGCGACCATTTGAAAAAATGGGCTCAGGCGAATGGACGGGATCCTAAAAAGGTAGATGAGACCATCCGATCCTCAAGGGATCTTTGCATCATCATGGATCTGTGGGATAACGACAAACATGGCGGCACGCGCCGGGACGGCGGCAGGTCAACGCTCTCCCCTCGCCTCGACGAAGTCGATCGCGCATTGAGACTCCGTCCGCTCCCTAGGAAGAACTCAGGTGTGATGGTCCAATGGGGCCAGGATGGGCGTTTACATGCTTCGGGAGATGGGACAGCTACGGTCGATACCTCGGGAACCGTCCGAGATGCCGAGGGTCAACCCATTGGCGACCTGCAGGAAATCGTGGCGTGTGCGGTCGAAGCGTGGGAGCGCCTACTGGTAACGTACGAGATCGGCCGAGGGCTCGCGGTAGAATGACTCGTTTGGGACGATGGTCCGGTCACAATGATCGAACGGATGGGTCAACCCTAAACCATCGCGCTTCACGGCCCGTGCTTTGCTATGCGCTATTCAAGATCGAAGGGCAGCGAAGATCCTGATTCATTGGGATTCGACATTCTTTTCACGGGCCGCGCTCGCGCTTGGGCCTCGCATCAGTCGTGCATCAAGATGCACCCTACAAGTTGCCGAAACTTATGGGCTTTCAGATCATCGCAACCTGAGAGCTCCGCGCATGGCAGGGGGCACAGCTCGTCGCCATGCCCCCATCTATCTGATACCTCCTCGCGGAGGGCTATGGACGGTCGTTACTTGTTCTTGACCAGGTGATCGACCACGCCCGGATCAGCCAGGGTCGTGGTGTCGCCGATGTCCTCCGGCTTACCCTCGGCGATCTTGCGGAGGATTCGCCGCATGATCTTGCCCGACCGGGTCTTGGGCAGACCTGGTGCCCAGTGGATGACATCGGGAGCGGCGATCGGTCCAATCTCCTTGCGTACGTGCATGACGAGTTCCTTCTTGAGCTCGTCCGTGTACTCCTCGCCCGCCTTGAGGGTCACATACGCGTAGATGCCCTGTCCCTTGATCTCGTGAGGGAAGCCGACGACGGCAGCCTCGGTCACCTTCGGGTGGGATACCAACGCACTTTCGACCTCGGCGGTCCCCATCCGGTGACCGGAGACATTGATCACGTCGTCGATCCGCCCGGTGATCCAATAGTAGCCGTCCTCGTCGCGGCGGCATCCATCACCCGTAAAGTACAGACCCGGACAGCGACTGAAATACACTTCCTTGAAGCGCTCGTGCTGCCCATACACGGTCCGCATGATCCCCGGCCAGGGCTCCTCGATAAACAGGGCACCCGAGGCGGGACCCTCGAGGCGCCTGTTCTTCTCATCAAGAATCACCGGCTTGATACCGAAGAAGGGCAGCGTGGCTGAGCCGGGCTTCGTGGCAATCGCACCCGGCAGCGGGGTGATCAACATACCGCCCGTCTCCGTCTGCCACCAGGTGTCAACAATCGGGCACCGCCCCTTGCCGACCACGCGGTGATACCACATCCACGCCTCCGGATTGATCGGCTCACCCACGGTGCCGAGGATGCGGAGACTGGACAGATCGCGCTTGTTGACCGGCTCGTCACCCTCCCGCATGATCGCACGAATCGCTGTCGGTGCGGTATAGAACTTGTTGACTTTGTACTTGTCCACCACATCCCAGAACCGACCAGCATCGGGATAGGTCGGGATGCCCTCGAACATGAGCGTTGTCCCCCCCACGCAAAGCGGCCCGTAGACGATGTACGAGTGACCGGTTACCCAACCGATGTCCGCCGTGCACCAGTAGATGTCGCCATCGTGGTAGTCAAAGACGTTTTTGTAGGTGACCGCAGTGTACACCATGTATCCGCCGGTCGTGTGGAGCACGCCCTTCGGCTTGCCCGTCGAACCGGACGTATAGAGGATGAACAGCGGGTCTTCGGAGTCCAGCCACTCGGGTTCGCAGTCCGGTGACGCATCCTTCATGACGTCGTGCCACCAGTGGTCACGACCACTCTTCATGTGGATATCCATGCTGCCTGGCTTGAGTCGCTGGTAGACGATGCAGGTCTTGACGTTGACACCCTGCCTGGCGGCATGATCCATGGCTACGTCTGCGTTGGCTTTGAGCGCGACCGATTTCGCACCGCGGAACACACCGTCCGTGGTGACCAGAAACCCACAGGTCGAGTCCACAATACGATCGGACAACGAGTCGGGACTGAAACCGCCGAAAACGACCGAATGAATCGCCCCGATCCTGGCACACCCGAGCATCGTGATGGCCAGCTCCTTGACCATCGGCATGTAGATCGATACCCGGTCGCCCTTCTTGACCCCGAACGACTTCAGTACGTTGGCGAACTTGCAGACCTCACGATGAAGCTCGCGATAGGTCAGCTTGTCGCCCTCGCCAGGTGCATTACCTTCCCACAGGATGGCGACTTGGTCACCACGCTTCTCGAGGTGCCGATCCAAGGCGTTGTATGTGATGTTGGTCTTGGCCCCGATGAAATACTTGATCCAGATCTTGTCCTTGAAATCGAACTCCCGGACCTTGGTCCACTTCTGCTTCCAGAAGAAATCGTTGGCCATCTCGGACCAGAATCCGTCCGGATCCTCGATCGAGCGCTTGTACATCTCTCTGTACTGCTCGATCGAGGAGATGTGCGCCCGACTGGCAAACTCGCTCGACGGAGCGAATTTGTGTGTTCCAGACGTTGTCGGTTCGGCACTGAGGGTCTCGGTCATCGTTCGACACTCCTTCTATCTCGTCTATTTACAGCCGTCTCCAGTCGTGTGGTCGTAAGCCCCCGGAAGCATGGGAGGATTGTCCACAGGACCTCACCGCGCGCTGCATGTGCCAGGCGGCGACACCATAAGCGCAGCGGCAGTCTTTCACGATCGGCAGGTTTTCATCTGTGCTTCGCCCGCTGCGTTTTGCAGCACACGGACAAGCTGCTCCGCGGTTCGCTCCGTCGCCCCCTGGTGACTGAGCACCACACGCCGGGCTCGATCCCCCATCGCCTGGGCCGTAGACCGATCTTGTAAGATCGCACCGACGGCAGAGGCTAAATCAGCCGGCGACTCGATCTGTCGAAGCGCCTCCGCCTCAAGAAGCGCAGCCACCGGAACCGCGAAGTTGTCGGTATACGGTCCGACGACGATCGCCTTGCCCAGGGCCGCGACCTCCATCGGGTCCGACCCGCCGAGCGGCACAAGGGTGCGTCCGACGAAGACGGCATCCGCAAGCGAGTAGACCTTCCTCAGTTCCCCCATGGTGTCGATCAGCAGCACCGCCTCCGGGTCGCAAGGCTTTCCCGCCAGGCCATCACCGTGCTCGCTACGGCGAATACATAAGAAACCCGAACGCTCGATCAGCCGAGCGACCTCGTCGAACCGTTCAGGTTTGCGCGGTACGATGGCTAACAAAGGGGATTCAGGTTCTCTTCCTGCCGCCGAACCCACATGCACGCCTTGTGCCAGACTTGCCCAATTCCGCAGCAGTTGGCGGTAAGCGTCGAGGATCAAGACCTCCTCGCCCGGTCCCGTGCTGCCGCACACCCATAAGAGGCGAGCACGATCGATCCCCATTGCCTCTGCGAGAGCATCAGCCCCGTCGATCCGGTCGAGGATTTGAGCGGAATCCCACTTCAGTGAGGACGTGACCATGACGCGCTCAGAAGGAACGCCAAGTTGGCGAAAACGCGAGGCGATCGCGTCGTCCTGTGCACCAACCCACACCAGATCGCCAAACATTCGCCGGGTAGCCAGCCCAAGTCGATTGAGCCGCCGCGCGCTGCGTTCCGTCAGCCGACCATTCGCCACGACCACGGGTATGCTGCATCGCGTCGCTATCCGGACCAAGTTGTACCAGACTTCCAGCTCGACCAGCACCAGCATCGTGGGGTGGATGCGGTCCAACGCCCGTAAGATCACAGGGCTGAAGTCGAGCGGGAACCGAAAAACCTTGTCCGCACCGTACAGTTGGACGGCTCGGGCGAAGCCGGTGTCGGTAGTCGTTGAGAAGACGAAGTCGGCTAGGGGAAGCCGATCGCGCAATGCCTCCACAAGCCTGGGCGTCGCGTTGATCTCCCCGAGGGATACCCCGTGGATCCAGATTCGCTGCTGTGTGGGATTCAGCGTCGGAACGAATCCGAACCGCTGGCCCCAGCCAGCGCGGTTCTTTCCAACAACAACCGCCTGATACAACGCGATCGGGAGGTACAGCAGCCCGATCAGAAGGTACGCCAAGTCGGCAACGAATCGCATGGGCTGCGGATCGTATTCCCACGTCGCCCTCCCGGCAACTTCGCAAAACCGGGCGGCGTCCTTTGGCTGCCTGGTAAGCCACTGCTACACTCTCGATGATGGATGGGGCCGATTCAAGCGAGACGCATTTGCCGTATTTGACGGTGGATTTGCCGGGCGTGGGTGGTGTGATCAAACGATACGACGAGGATTTCGTCGTGGAGGAGCTACCGCTCTACGCAGCCGGTGGGGAGGGGACCCATACGTACTTCGTGCTTGAAAAACGGGGGTTGACCACACCGGCAGCAATCGACCTTGTCGCCCGAGCCCTGGGTCGCAACCGACGGGACTTCGGGTACGCCGGCCTCAAGGATGCCCATGGGGTCACACAGCAACTGGTCAGCATCGAGCACGTCGACCCGAGACGTGTGGAATCGCTCGAGTTCTCCCGGGTTCGCATCCTCTCGGTCACGCAACACACGAACAAGATCAAGCTCGGACACTTGGCTGGCAATCGCTTCGAGATCAAAATCCGTGACACGGTGAACTCGGCAGCTGCGCTGGCAGTTGCCATCCTGGATGTCCTACAAAGCCGAGGGGTGCCCAACTACTTCGGACCCCAGCGGTTCGGTGCCCGTGGTGATAACGCCGTAATCGGACAAGCCGTCCTCCGTGGCGACTACGGAGAGGCGATCGCCCAGCTTCTCGGTCGCCCACGTTCGGTCGACCGAGGCGACGTGCGCAAAGCTCGCGAGCTCTTCGATGCCGGTGATCTGGCCGTTGCCGCGGACGCCTGGCCACGCGGCATGGAAACACAGAGTCGCGTCTGTCGCGCTTTGATTAAGACCGGTTCAGACGCCAGGAAGGCATGGCGGGCTGTCGACCATTCGCTGCGCAAGCTCTATGTCTCCGCCGTTCAAAGTGACCTGTTCAACAAGGTTCTCGCTCGACGGATCACTGCAATCGACACGTTGCTCGCCGGGGACATCGCCTGGATTCATCGCAACGGTGCCTGCTTCCGAGTGGAGGACCCGACAGCCGAGCAACCGCGCTGCGAAGGCTTTGAGATCTCGCCCACCGGGCCGCTCTTCGGCCGGCGCATGACCGAACCGTCCGGCGCACCCGGCGAGCTCGAAGCTGACGCCCTGGCCCAATCAGGATTGACCCGGGAGCAACTACGAGCAAAGGACGGCACCAAGCTTGACGGTGCCCGACGACCGTTGCGTGTACCGCTCGGTGACCTTGCCGCGAGTGACGGCGACGACGACCGCGGACATTATCTGCTCTTGTCTTTTGCTTTGCCCCCGGGTGCTTACGCCACCTGCGTGACCCGAGAAGTGTGCAAGAGCGCCTAAGCGCCGGGCTGGACCATGCAATTTCACAACGCTCGTCCCGAAGACAGAGGTCAAACCAATCTATGATATTGGGCCTTCTAGAGCCGGAAGGGATCGCCACTTCCGCTTGACGACGCCGTATGCGCCCGGAGCTGGATCTTCTTTGCAAGTTCTCGGCCTGTCGCCGATACTATTGGTGGTCTTAGCATGGAATCTCAGTAACCTCGGGTCCGAAGGCGCGAGGACCGAACGATGCTAGTGTTAAGTGCCCAACATGCAGCGTCGCATGGTGGCACTCTCTACGTTTCGGACTCGCGCCCTTTCGTTGACGTAACATGCTCACGGCTACCCAATGGATCATCGTTCTAGCCCTTGTGCTCGCCTGGGTCGTTTCAGCCTGTATCGCGGCGGGTCACGCGATCATGTACAAGCGAGACCCCAGAAGCACGACCATTTGGGTCTTTTTCGCCTTTGTTCTTCCCTTCATCGGGCCGTGGCTTTATTGGGTTATGGGTATCAACCGGATCAGGCGGCGGGCGGTCGTTCACCTGGGCAAGAGAGGGCGGCCTTTTGATCTGCCACATCCCGCCGAGACCCAGCCGGACTCGGACATACACAAAAAAGCCGTGGGCCATCTGGTCAGCTTGCGCACCGTGGCTGACAGGGTCACCCGACTGCCCATGCTGCCCGGTAACAAGATCGTCCCGCTCCACAACGGCGAACAGGCCTACCCGCAGATGCTCGATGCGATTTCGAAGGCGGAGCGATCTGTCAGTCTGGCCAGCTATATCTTTGACTGGGACGACGTGGGCCGCGAATTCACCCGTGCCCTGGGTGAGGTCGCCCAGCGCGGGGTCCGCGTGCATGTGCTGCTGGACGGTATCGGCGCGCTTCGATCGTTCTCACGGACGGGCCGGGCGCTGATCCAATCGGGTGCGGAGGTCGCAGCCTTTTTCCCGCTTCGCTTCCCTTTTGGCCGGCTGCGAATCAATCTCCGCAACCACCGGAAGATTCTGGTTGTTGACGGGTACACGGGCTTCACGGGTGGGATGAACATCTCCGAGCGACATCTTGTGGATAAGCACGCGCCCGGTCGCGTCGAGGACCTTCACTTTGAGATCACGGGGCCCGTGGTAGCGGAGATGCAGCATGCGTTCGCCGAGGATTGGGCATTAGCGACGGGCGAAGCGTTGGAGGGCGAAGCCTACTTCCCCAAGCTCTCGCCGACGGGTGACGCATTGTGCCGTGGGATTTCGAGCGGTCCCGACGAGGACTTCGAGATCATGCACTGGATGCTGCAGGCGGCATTGGCTTCCGCTCAGCATAGTGTGCGCATTGTGACACCCTATTTCATTCCGACGTGGCCCTTGATCTCCGCTATGGTGGTGCGGGCTCTGCGCGGCGTGGACATCACGCTGATTTTACCATCTAAGGTAGACCTACCCTATATGCGTTGGGCTGCCGATGCTTATCTGTGGCAGTTGCTCGAACACGGCGTACGGGTTTATCGGCGCCCGCCGCCGTTCGTTCATAGTAAGCTTATGATTGTCGACGAGCGATGGATCCTGCTGGGCTCCGCCAACCTTGACCGGCGAAGCCTCCGGTTGCACTTCGAGTTCAATATCGAAGTTTACGACATTAAGTTGGCACGGAGTCTGTGCTCGTGGCTCGACGGTCTGACAGCTCAGTCCACACCCGTCACCTTGGAGGAAGTGGAATCCCGCTCGACCTGGCACCGCGTCCGAGACGGTCTAGCCAAGATCATATCCCTACATCTCTGAATCCGGCACAGCAACAAGGCGCGCGAATAGACGGGCATCGACGTTCGTCGCACTCGATAGTCTGATATGGGCGGCACGAGAGCTCGTCGACGACGTGGTTTTACGGACCTCTCTGCTCATGACCTGCGTGTCTACTTTATTTGAAACCGGCGGCTTGACTTGCGGGCCCGGTGGGAAAAGAACAAAGAGTACACGCTGCTGGTTACGGCGTCGGGCTACGAAGCACGGTCCAGGGGTGGATCGGCGGTAATGCCGCCTCACTGCAATCGGCGGTCGCGTGCGATTAATCTACTCGGATGAGCCGGTCGGGGTGTCAAGCAAGAGCCGGCTCATGGCGAACGTTGGGGACGTTCGCCACAATAATCCCTTGGGGGGGAATATCATGCTTCGCTATGCACTTGCGCTTGGCGTGCTGGGTGGCGTTGCCGCCTATGCACCGACCCATCTGTTGGCAACGTTGGCTGAGGAATCAGAAGCCGCCCGTGCCGCAAATGTCGCGACCATCGGGAGCACCGTGATCTTCGACAACGTGGCCCCGAACGGAGGCCTGAATGCTGCTGGTGCGTCTCCCGCTTCCCAAGACGATGCAGCCCTTTCCTATGAGGCGGGTGCAGCCGACGACTTCGTCCTTCCGCCAAGCCCACAATGCACGTGGGTTGTCACAGGGGTTCGATGGACGGGCGTGTATTGGAGCGGGGAGGCGCCCGGTGCGATCACGGGTTTCAGAATCATCGTCTGGCCTGACGACCATGGCATCCCGGCTGGCGGAAGGGCGTCCACACCAGATGTAGCCGAGGCCCTCGCCGTCTATAGCATTCCCGGCAACGCCCACGAAGCACCGTCCACCGCGGGGGCACTTCAGGCGTATGACTACTGGACCGACCTACCGGAGCCCTTTGAAGCCCGTCCGGGTGTTCGGTATTGGTTGCAGATTCAGCCAGCCATGACTTCCCCACCACAATGGGGCTGGCACGTCACGCACACCCGGCAAGGCGATGCGCCAGCCTGTTACTTCGATCTGTTGGGACTGCTGGCATGGAACCCCATCAGGGACCCGGGTGATCTGGGCTTTCAGCTTCTCGGCGAACCCCACGACATTGCCTGTGATGACGGCGACGCGTGTACAGAAAACGGTTGCGTTGACGGAGAGTGCGTTTATACACCTGTCACCTGCGATGACGGAAGTGCATGTACTGACGATGCTTGCAATTCAGCCAAGGGTTGTGTCTACACAGACATCATTTGTGATGACGAAAGCGCATGTACGACTGACACTTGTGATTCGACTATCGGATGCGTCTATACGTCGATCACTTGTGACGATGATGATGCGTGCACGGATGACTCATGCAATCCCGCCACAGGCTGCGTCTACGCACCGATCACATGTGATGATGGCGATGCTTGCACCGATGATTCCTGCGACCGCGACCACGGATGTGTCTACACGCCCGTCGTCTGCGAAGATGGTGATGCGTGTACGGATGACACGTGCGATCCGGCTTCTGGATGTATCTACACTTCGGTCATCTGTAATGATCAGGACGCATGCACGGTCGATGCGTGCGTCGACGGTGAATGTACATATGCAGCGCCGCCCGACTTCGATGGAGATAAGGACGTAGACCTGGACGACTTCCATCTTTTGCACGGTTGCATGGCTGGTACAGTTGGCGGCGATTTGGAGGTTCGGTGCCCATGCACGGATCTTAACGGTGATGGGCGAAAGGACTTGCTGGACTACGCAGTGTTCCAGTCTGAATTCACTGGCGAGAAATAGACGGACGCCACGGCATGTATTGCTGCTGGTGACCGATACGCCCGACGGCCTGTCGGGGCCTCGGAATGGGGGAAAAATCGATGAAATCATTCGAACCTGGCTCACATCGTCCTAACCTGCGCCTCTGGCTGGGATGCGCTACTGCGTGCCTATGCCTGGGTGTTATTGCCCTTGCCCAGACACTGCCGGGCACCGCATCTCCTGGGAATCCATTCGAGGTGCATGGACTGCTTTACTCGGGTAGTGCGCCTTCAGGGTTCCCACTGGGAGATGCGTGGGCTCAGGGTGTGTCCTACCTCGGGGTGTTGGATCACGATGGCAATCCCGCTGTCGATGCAACAGGAGTCCTGTTCCGGGCATCACGACAGGTCGATCCAAACTGGGGGAAGGATGGAGACGGCGTTGATCCGACACTCTTCGCCGGTGGCTATAAGAACTCCGACCTGATCGGAGCGACTGACGATCCGTGGGGGTGGAACACCGGAACGGGCGGTCCGCAGAAAAACGATATCACCAATGCGTACTTTCATACGCGCGTAGACCCGGCAACCGGTGATCGTTGGGTGTTTGTGGGTGCTGAGACCCGTGCGATCAACGGTGATAGTCACGTCGACTTCGAGTTCAATCAAGCGGGGGTCATCATGATCGGTGATGTGGACGGCGAGCTGATCGGACTTGGACCAGATGGCGGGCGAACAGTCAATGACTTCCTCATCAGCATCGACTTTGAGCAGGGTGGAGAATACCCCACTGCGAGCGTGCGCTTCTGGGATGGAGGCTCTTTCGAGCTGGTTTCGGCACCTGGGACGATATACAGCGCCGCCAACCTTGTAGACATTCCACATGGGGCGGACGGAGCCTGGAAGCACTTTACCGATGACGGTGCAGAGACGGACGTTCTCACACGGCTCCAACTGGTGGAAGGTGCAGCCAACCTCTCTGCCCTCGGGGTGGGCGTTGACCCGTGCGAGACAGACGCGACTTTCATGGTCAAGACCCGTTCATCAGACTCATGGACGGCTGACCTGAAGGATTTTGCGATCGTGCGCTTCCCACTCGAGCCGCCACCGGAGCTGGAAATGACAACGCCGGAGCTTGTATGCGCAGGTGCCTCGTTCGACGCGACGGTCCACGAACTGACCGGTCTCCACAATACGACGTTTGAATGGACGATTTCCGGATGTGGGTCGATCGTCACACATCCTACGGCTACGACGGTCACCGTACACGCCGACGTCGCCTGTAACTGTGAGATTACGCTCGGTGTCATGGTGACCGGCGGCGAATGTGCCCATGTGGTTAGCAGCCAAGTTACTGTCGCGGTTGATGACAGTGTGTTTCCCACCCTCAGCAGCGAACCGCCCGACATAACCGTAGAGTGTGACGATGTTCCGCCGGCGGTTGAATTGACCGCAAGCGATGACTGCACTGATCCTGACGTGGAGTTCAGCGAAACAACAGAGGCCGGGGCTTGCACGGGCAACTCAATCATCGCTCGTACGTGGTCAACCGCCGACGATTGTGAAAATGTGACGTCTCACAGACAGCTTGTAACTGTAGTGGACACCACGCAGCCAACCCTGAGTGGTGTTCCGGCAGACGCGGGCGTGTCGTGCGATGCCGTCCCTGATCCGGCTGTCGTAACGGCCTTTGACAACTGCTCCGAAGCCGGTGTCGAGCTATCAGAGTCGATAACGCCCGGTGACTGCGACGGCGCGTACACCATAACGCGAACTTGGACAGCCACAGATGAATGTGGCAACGCGTCCACCGAGGCGCAGACCATTAGCGTGTTCGACGACACCGCGCCCGTCCTGGACGGCGTGCCTGCCGATACGCTGGTGGAGTGTGATGCAATCCCGGGCCCACCAGAAGTCACAGCGAGCGATAACTGCTCAACGGCGGTAGTCCAGCTCGACGAGCTTGCGGAACCCGGCCAGTGTGTTGGCGAGTCTACGGTCACCCGAACGTGGACGGCTACTGATGACTGTAGCAACCAGGCTTCCCAAGCCCAAGTTATCACGGTTGTCGACACGACCGCGCCGGTCCTAATCGGTGTCCCTGCCAATGTGACTGTCGAATGCGACGCCATACCGGACCCGCCGGAGGTCGCGGCCACAGATAACTGCTCCGATCCCGTTGTAGAGCTGATCGAAGAAGTCGAACCTGGGGCAGGTGCGGGGAAGTCCATGATCACGCGTACCTGGGTTGCCACCGATGCCTGTGGAAATCAGACGAGGGAGACGCAAATCATCACGGTTGTGGACACGACACCACCGCAACTTCAGGGTGTACCAGTTGATATGACCGTCGAGTGTGACAGTGTGCCGGAAGCACCCGTTGTGACTGCCACCGATAACTGTGCAAACCCGCCGGTAGGCTTTGCTGAAGACGTTACGCCAGGTGACTGCACTGGCCGCCTTATTATCACTCGGACCTGGACTGCCATTGACGATTGCGGCAATCAAGCTACCCAGACACAGACCATCACCGTCGTGGATACCACGCCGCCGGTCTTCGAAAGCATGCCTGTGGACTTCAGTTCCGAGTGCGATACTGTTCCACTACCTGTAGACGTGACCGCGACAGACAATTGCGCCACAGCTAGTGTTGAACTCGAGGAAGTGACTGAGCCCGGCGATTGTATTGGGGCATCGACCATTACCCGCACGTGGACGGCTACAGACGATTGCGGAAACCAGACTAGGCACGTTCAGGTGGTCAGCGTTGTGGACACAACTGCTCCAGTGCTCAGCGATGATCCCGAAGACATCGTGGTGGAATGTGACTCGGTACCGGCTGCGCGCAGCCTGACCGCTAGTGACAACTGCGACCGTGACGTATCTGTGAATCCTGGTGAAGAGACGATACCAGGCGACTGCTCTGCAAACTATGACGTGCTACGCACCTGGACGGCAACTGACGACTGTGGGAACGAGTCCGGTGTGAATCAAATTGTTGCGGTCCTGGACACAACTCCACCGAGCATAAGCCTGCGTCCGAACCACACACAGTACATATGCGACGGTCGGCCGGTCCGCTTCGACGTGACGACGGCGGACAATTGTGTTGAGGCTGAGCTTACGGATAGTGATATCATCATCATAACTGCTGATAGTGGAAGTCTCGTCACAGTGACACCACTACCCACTGATGCAGTCACGATCACGGCACCCGGATCTGCCATGATTATGGGATGGTTCACTGCGACGGACGAGTGCAACAACGTGAGCGATCCATTCGAGTTCAACATCTCCGCGAAGCTTGGCAAGGAGGCCTGCTCGCAGGGGTTCTGGAAGAATAACTCCGAAGACTGGGGTCCGGCGGGCTACAGCCGCGATGACGTGCTGCTCGAGGCTTTTGGGGTCACAGACTTGTCGTCGCCTGAGATACCTGCGGGCTTTGATCCGGGCCTGACAATGATGCAAGCGCTGCAGAATACGGGCGGATCGTTCAATCAAACGCTCATACAGGGTGTGGGGGCGTTGCTTAACGCAGCCCACCCTGGGGTCGACTTCCCGCTTCGGGCCGTGGATGTGCAGGCGGCCATGCAGGCGGCGTTTGCGGGAGAGATCACCTTCGAGGAAGCCCGGGCCTATTTCAACTTCGGCAACGCGGCGGAGGCAGAGTGTGGTTGTCCGATAAGCTGACGCGTTGTGGCAGTTTCCTAGACCGCGCAGCAGCAGCCCCCTTCCCTCCCTTGCCAAAGGGGGAGAAGGGGGCATTAAGTGACATAAGACGATGGCCCCGTCTTAGAATCCGCCGTATTCGTCGAGCTCCGGTTTCAGGATCCGCTCGATGCGCGACTTGCAGGACGCCAGGTGCGACTCCGAGGCAAAGTCAAGCTTGCCGGTATCCAAAACCTTCACGATTCTTTGGTTAAGCTGCCGCAAGCAGTTCTGCAACATCGCGTGCAGGTCGGGTGACACCACCACGCCGGGCCTGGTCCGCACCAGCGGCTCCATGAGATTCAGGTACTCGCGTTGGAGCGACCTTCGGACACTCGAGATCGCCGGCGACGAATCGGTCCATGCACCCTTACCGACCTTGCTCGCATTGATCGAATCACCCCAGCAAGCCTCCTGCAAGCTCTGCAGATACTCCGCCACCGTGAACTTGTCGTCCGCCGTGGTTTTCATCTCCGCGTTGTGAATGCGGGTCAGCGTACCGGGGAACAGTCGATCCATGAGGTTGTACCATTGCAGCACGGAGATCAGACGATAAACCGGGAAGTCGATTGAGAAGCTGACCTCCATACCCTCATGCCACCAGCGCGGCGCCATCAGGCGGTTCAGGAGTTCGGGTGGGAACGAGAAGAACTCGTCCTGATACAGATGGTCGGCAATGAACTTCAGCGACCGCCGCTGAAGGTCGGGGTCCACCAGTTCCAGCGGCATCGCGGCATCCGAATCACCCCGGTGGCTCCGATTCATATATTGGCCGCCGATGTAACGACCGACATAGTCCAGAACAAAGGCCTTCTCCACAATCAAGGTGATGAACGCCGACCGCAGGTGATACCAGCTTTCGCCATCCTTGACACCCCAATCGAGGATGTTGTCCATTCGCTTGTCGACGACCTCCATCCTCGCATTGGCCCACTCGATCGGATCACTGGCCATGTCAAAACGGTTGCTGCGCGGGTCAAGGCCCAGAGCCGTCGTATCCTCGTCCGTGGCGTAGGCCAATTCGGGTTCCGACGCCCGTGAGGCAATCGCGTGGAGCATCTTCTTCTCAGCCGCGTCGGGACCGGTAAATGTTGGACCCGATGGTTTCTTCTCCGGCTTGTCAGAGGTGGCGGCCTCCGCCATCATCGCCTCGGCGGCACCCGACTCGATTATCTTCCTGACCTCGGGTGGGAGCTTATCGAGGACCTCCTGGGGGATCTTCTCCAGCGGATTCTCTTTGGCGGCAGCCTCCCCGCCTTCGGCGTGCTCCTCCGATTCTTTCTCCTCTTCCTCCTTGCCTTCCTTCTCCTGTGGTTTGTAGGACCCGTCGGCGGGACGGTAGCCGTACTCGATCGCCCAGTAGTCCCATGGTCCGAGGGTTGGAGTAATGAAATGCCCCTCTGTGGCATTTTCTGCAAAGAAGAGGACAGGGTTATAATCCATAAAGGATCCGACGAGGGCTTCACCCGTTGCCCGACGCTTTTTGATCTCTTCAAGGGTATAGATCGAGCTGGCTTTGAAGTTGTGCCGCAGACCGAGGGTGTGGCCGACCTCGTGGGCGACGACCTCCTTGATTGTGTCGTAGAGGAAGCGATCGATCACCTCCGGCGGCTGGTCTGTGAGCATGGTGTGGGCGACGGCCATTTGGTGTTTCATGCCCTCGGCGTAGTCGCAACCGACGTACCCCCGGTCGCGCATCCGCTGACGCATTTTTTCTCGAAGGGCCGGGTCATGGTTATGACCGAAGGAGAAGGTCTCCCAGTCGTGCTGGGGTCGCTTCCACTGCGGGTGCTTTTCCAAGAACTCACGCATGACCGGATCGTTCAGCTTCGTGGCCATGGCTGCGGGCGGGAGCATCCGCTCCGCCTCCTGCTGGAAAACCCGCACCATGGAGTCGTCGAAGATGATGTCGGCGTCGTAGATTTCTCCGGTGAAAGGATTGGACCGGTGTGGTCCCATGGCGAAGCTGGCGCCGGTCACGATCCAGCGGAAGAAGCTGTAACGCATGTCCTCTGGATCGAGATCCTTCCACTCGTTGTCGTCGGTCTGCTGCCGGACCTCGACGGCGTTGACGAAGCCAACTTTCTCGAATGCTTTGTTCCATTCGAGGATGCCGTCGCGAACCGCCTTGCGGAACTTCACCGGGACGGTCTTCTCGATGTAAAAGATGATCGGCTGCTTCGGCTCACACTTGGGCAGGCTGGGATCGCGCTTCTCCAGGTTCCAGCGGTCGATGTAGCGATTGAAGATGTCGCGCTCGTCAACGGGTTTTGACCAGTCCTGATTCGTGGTCAAGAAGTACCCCACGCGGTCGTCGGCGATGCGGGGCTTGTAGCCCGTTTTGGGGAGCTTCCAGAAGCTGAAATGCACCTGCTTCTTCTCATACGACCCGGGCGGCGACATTTGCCGCATGGCAAGCTCGACGCCGATCTCGACGTTGAGTTCGAAAGCTTTCTTCTTGATCCACTTGCTGAGGGATGCGTTGACCGACCCTCCACCAGGCCCGCCACCGAACGGCATGGCGGCCATCCAGGCGATGTCGGCGAAGTTGGACTTGAGCATTCCCTCGAGGTCAATCACGGGGTCGCCCTGGGGCGCCTTGGTGACGATGGGGACAGCCACTCGAATCCGATCAGGATAGGTTCGGCGCACCACGTCGCTGACCGTATCCTTGTCGTTGGCCACGAAGCCCGTTTCCGGCTCGATGAGAAGCAGTTGCTTATCCAGCGTCTCCCATCGAACGACGCGCTCCTCGAGGGGGAAGCCGGTAAAGAACCCGCCGCCGGAGAAGCTGACCGACAGCATGAAGTTCTCGCCCAAGAAGCCCTTTGGGATCTGGCACAGCAGCTTTTCGCTGTCCTTACCTTTGGCGCCGGCGGGGTAGGACCATAGGGTAAAGAGACCCTTCTGTGCCTCCATGTCCTTGGTGACATCCTCGAACTTGGGGAACTCGGGTTTGTCTTCGGGCCCGTTGGGCCCCTTCCCTTGAGCCATCTTGATCATTTCGGACATATCCAGCGCTTGATCGCCCGACGGCGGACCCGCCTCTGAGCTCATCCAGGCCAGCGAGACCGCCACACAGCAGGTGGAAATGCGGCGAAGCATGTGTTACCTCCTCTTCTTTTCTATGAATGCAACCGCCGGTGACGCCCCAAGACACCACTTCTTTGAGCGCCAACATGGCGACACTTTTGGGAAACCACTGTTGAAATTCGACGAGTTCGACCCTCAGTAACAAGCCCGGCCTATCAGGATACCTCTATGACCAAGCGGCGAAAACCAGCTGCCCGCGGCAAAGCTGTAAGTTTCGGTCAGGACTTGTCACGGTCATCGATCGACTTTCGAGTCTGTGGCACCTTCGATGCACGTCGCTCCAATGACAACATGTAGGCCTGTGCTCACGTTGTCCAACGGCCGGTCCACCGAACGGGGGTCACCCCAACGAGGCAAAGCACCACTCTTGCAGTTCGAAGCCGCGGCGTACGGCACGCCTGCGGACCGCGCGAACGCTCTTGCCGGTCGCTCGTTCCAGCGGCGCTTGTTCGGTATCGGCGCGAGGCAAGGCTGAGCATCAGACGTAGCATCGCCTGCAGAAGCGTCAAGAAACCAACCGCTTGCCACGCGGCTCCCGATGGGTCCGCTTTCCCAGTATTGATGCGACCGCTGGATTCGCCACCATGGTTGGCAAACCGTGTTGCCAGGGCTGATGTGCCTAGCATCAGCTATCGATTCATACTCTGTGGTTCGACACGATTCTCGCCGACGACAGTAGCACGTACGAAGCGTGTGCGATATGCTTCCTGCGTGTTTGGGCTGAGCCGGCTGATGTCGGCCGGCATGTTCAACGTATACGAGTGGGAGAAAAACGATGACTGGACGGACAAAGTACCTTTGGGTTATGGTCGGCGCGGTTACAGTGGCCACATGGCAGCTCAGTGGTTGCAGTTTGGCGCCCCTGATCCCCATCGATGTGCCTCTCAGCGCGAGTCTGGCTGAGTTCAGCGTACAGGGTGGCGCAGCCGCCAAGAGCAGCGGAACCGCCTCATTCGAAACCGGGGGAATCTCCGTCGGCCGGGGAACGATTGAGCTTGATCCGAGTGTCATTACTGTTACACCAGCGAACGGTGCAGGGAGCAAGGGCCGCCTCAACTACCAGGAAACGAGCACGCTCACCATTACCGTCTGGATTGCCCCGATCGATGACGCGGACACGGTCTGTGACACAGGGGAGCAGTACGGACCGTTCGATGTTACCCTGGATGAGAATTACGTGCCGGTGTCGATCAGCCCCTCGAGCGTTACGTTGTCACAGACGACGCTGGACCTGCTAAACGCGGGTCAGTTCAGCCTGTGCATCGAGGTAGCCTCACCGATCGACGGAACCGTGACCATCGCCAGCCTGACGCTCAACCTCGGACTGTAACGGCCCGAAAGTCCGGTAAGAACTCGCTGGCGCGCATTCGTGCGAGCCGCGGGCCGGCAGCCCGCGCGGCGGCCACGGTCGGGACAAGCTCCGTGATCCGTACAGAGGCAAGGGCTGACGCTGCGCTGAGAAGGGCGGGGTCCGTCGTTTTGGAGGCGGCAAGAGCAAGACAGGCACGACGAACCCGGCCCAGGGGCGAGAGTCACGGCGAGATAGGGTTTTTGTGCTTGAGTCGGGTGGGTGGGCTGAGTACGATCGCAGGTTGACGTTTGATAACTGGGAAATGTTGGCGTAAACGTTTGTCGTCTCAGGGCCTGTGGCTGCCGGCTTTATCGCTGTGAAAGATGCGTCCAGGCACGCATTCCGACCTTGGCTGGGTCTTCTGGTGGCACCGGCTGGGCCGACCGGTAGCAGTAGGACATGATTGTCTGCGGAAACGTGTTGGATGCCCTAGCACAATTTCCACAGAATGTGACACAACCCCGAATAGGACGAACACATGACACACTGCCAAATCTATCGGAATCACTGTAAAGATGGTACTCAGCGGCACATTTTCGCTATATCGTGTCTCTTGCTGATGTCTTCTGGTTGTGCCCCGACAGCAAGCTTTGTCTATCATCCCTCAAAGCTGTCTTACGGGATCGAAGGTCTTGGGCGGAAAAAGCTATTGGTTCTTCGTTTCCAAGACGCCAGAGAACGAGCAGGAAAAGACCCGAAACTCATAGGCAAATGTGGCCCTTTAATATCTATCTACGCGGATAAAACGGTCACCGAAGTTGTCACTTCAGCTGTTGCCTCTGAGTTGAAATCTGCAGGGTTCAGCGTTGACACCCTGGGTGCTCAAGCTGGGGTTCGGAAGGAAGACATCGCGAAGTTGCTGACCGAGTATGGGGCCAAGCCAGGCGAAACACCGAAGGCCGTCATCTGGGGTACGATAAACAAATTCTTTTACCGGGGAGGATCGTTCAACAAAGCCACAGTTGAGATTGTATTTGATCTTGTCGCTCCAGACGGTAGACATCCGATCCACTCAAACCAACAGTCTTGTACTGCATCAGCTAGAGGTGAGCACCTTGCAGTCGAGCTTTTCACTCCCTTGGTGATGACGGGACATTTTGAGCGGAACTTTGCCGTCTCTTTACTTACAGAGTGTATGCAGAAGACCGTTCGGCAGGGACTGACTGATCAGGAACTGGTTCAGAAGATTCGTCGCATCTTCAGTGAGCCGAGCAAGCAAACGTTGGAATTAAGTCCTGCCACGCCATAGTGGTTCGGGAGTGTACAGGGTTTCTGAGCTCACAGGTCGACGTCGGAGAAGAGGCAACGTAGTTGACAGTGCTCTGTCACTCCGATTCTGCGTCAGGACGCTTCTCGTCTCGCTCGGGAATATGCCAAATATGCAGTAAGAAGTCGCTGGCGGGCATTAGCCCGAGCCGCGGGCTGGCAGCCCGCGCGGCGTGCAAGGTCCGGACAAGCTCGACGAACCTGCGCCCGGTGGGATGGGTCCGCCGCAAAGGCGGACCCGTGTGACTTCGCCAATCGGCCCGCTTTCGGCGGGTCCTTGACGAACCACCCGCGCGCGGTGCGTCAGAGGCCCGCGCCGCCGCCCTTGGGTCGACAAACCGTCAAGGACCCGTTGTTTCGCCCACGGGGTACGAGGGTTAATGCCTCATCGAAACGGGCCTGCCTGGTCACGTCCATCGACAGGACTTCCCACGTCCAGTCCGATACCTACGGTAAGGCTTAGCATCGAAAACACGTAGTGCCAGCTCAGTGTCAAGCCACGATCCTAGTAGTCCCGACTAGTACATGCGCCACGGAACGGCTCCGGTCGAGTTGTCTAATAAGCGCATTGCCCGTTGAAGGCAAACCCAAGGCCGAAGAGATCGAGTCCGTTCCCTCGAGGTCAATGTGTACCTCTTCAGGGAATGTATACATCGCGCCGGTCAACGGGTCAACAATCAACATGCCGATTAGGCCACCAAAGATGATGTTCCCCCAATACCACGCGCAGATACGGCTTGGAATCCGGACTTCTTTTTCCTCGTAACCTTCGGCCTGCGCACGTGCCGTAAGATCAGCGCCCAGGAAATAACCACGGCCTCTCTTTAGCTCAATCGACGTCGGGGTTCGCGTTCGGTGTATGACTTGTCCGCCTTTGGAGATGATCTCTATTTGTGCGCCGTCCGGGTTCGATGTGATGTAAACCACTTGGCTCGAGCCGGCTATTATGCTAGCACACCCTACGTTGAAAGCGAGAAGTAGGAACGAAACAGCCACCAGGGCACACACGCCGATGTGTCGGGAGTACTTCATGTCCGTTTTCTCCTTATGAACTATGGGTGGAAGGCTATTCCACGAAGTCAAAAACGCTTTCTGCCCCGCGATCCAAATCACGGGTTGCTAGGCCGTGAGATGGTGCGCGGAACACCACCGTCTCGCGGGCGGCGCCTCGGGCGTCTTGGAACACATAACCGAGTCGAGACGCGAGTGCGTACGCGTGGAGATTTGTTCCCATATGAACCTAGCTGTAGCATCGCGCAGCCATTTGTCAACCCTGAACGCAAAGTACTTTGTGTATCGGGACACGTGCAACAGCCCGGGTGCAGTCTTGCTTCGCGGGACGTGCTGGTAGGTTGCGCAGGTAAGGACTAACTCCGAAGTGGGAAGATGGGTATACTTTTTGCGTCGGTTGCCCTCGGGTGAACGCTTCCGTGGGCGGGCCCTATTCGTTGCGTGAACGCACCTACTCCGGCGCGTCACGACTGCGCCATTCGGCTGCCGATCTGCGCGCCGGGTGGGCACGGCGTTTTGAACCCTGTTTGGCTTGCATGGCCCCGCGGTGTTCGGGTGCCTACGCGGGCCGAGCATCCAGCACGTTTACGAGCTCGACGAAGTGGGCGCCTCGCTCGGCAAAGTTGGCATACGCGTCGAAACTCGGCGCGCCCGGTGAGAACAATACGGCATCGCCCCGCTTGGCCTCATTGCGGCCGAGCAGGACCCCTTCAGCGAGACCTTCAACCTCATGGGCAACGACAGGGCGCTGGGCGTCGATGCGATCGAGAGTGGTCGCAGCTCCGCGGACCGCCCGTGCAAATGTAGCCCTCGATTCGCCGGTGCAGATCACCGCTCGGCACGACTTGGCGAGCGACGCGGCGCATACCTCCAGTGGGACGTCCTTCTTTTGCCCGCCAACGATGGCGATGATGGGCCGCTCAAGGGCGGTAAGGGCCCTCATCATCGTTACCGGTGAGGTCGATTTGGAATCGTTGTAGTAGTCCACACCGTCGATCGTTCGCACAAACTCCAGTCGGTGGGGCAGTCCCCTGAAGGTCCGCAGTACGCCACGCACTTCGGTCTCCGGTATACCTAGATGGCGGGCAACCGCCATCACACACGCGGCGTTGGCTTGGTTGTGTTCGCCGGGGACAAGCAGATCGGCTCGTGGATCGAGCGGTTGGACCCGCGTAACACGCGCCTCGTGCCGCACCGCCTGTCGCCGAATCATCCTGGCCGCCTCGGCATCAATCTCACCGACAAAGACGTGACTTTGGCAATGCAGGTCGCGGGCGATGTTCAGTTTCGTCGCCACATATCTGTCATATTCCCCATAGCGATCGAGATGATGCGGCGAGAGATTCGTGATCAAGGCGATCGGTGGTGCCCACTGAATGCGCGGCAAATCCTCGAGTTGGGCGCTGGACATCTCGAGGACGACCAAGTCGGTTGGGCGGATGCTGTTGAGGTCGGTCAGCAATGACCGACCGATGTTTCCACCCAGGTAGACGCCCGTCCAACCGGTACCGGCTGGCCGGCACTTGTCGAATACTTCCGCGAGCATCGCGCAGGTGGTGCTCTTACCGAACGTGCCCGTGACCCCGATAATCTCAGCCGGGCAACGCTCACAGAACAAGTTCATTTCGGTGCTCCAGGCGATTGAGCGGCTCTGGATAACGTGAAAGAACTCTGACTTGTCTTTGTTGACGGCCGGGTTGACGACGACGAAGTCGACCGCATCCAGATCGCCCAGGTCGTGCCCACCGAGGTGGAACGTGAGGTCCAGGTCATGCAGCGAAGTCAGAGAATCCGCCAGCGCCTCGGGCCTCGCCTGATCAGTCACCGTGACAATCGCTCCCTGCTCCGCCAGCCATCGGGTGACGCCAACACCGCCTCCGAAGCGTCCCAGACCGACAACAAGCGCGCGACGCCCGGCTATCGAGCCCGGCCCACCACCGTTGTGGGGCACACGAAGCGACGTCGAGGCAGAAGACCGCACCATGCTGATAACCTCTCCCTGAGAAGGCACCCGTCTCGCTCTCGCGGGCATTTTAGGGGGCCGGCTGTGGTCCAGAAAGTCTGGGCCTGTTCAACCAGGGGTAGGGGTTGCCACACCAGAACCCAGCATGGCTGCCGCTGGTCGAGGCGTGCTCGCCGGTTTTGGTGCGGGTCCCCTTTGTTGACAGGTCTCTTGGGGTGCCCGTATAAAACCTCGACCGAACCCCCGCCCGCGATTCCGGCACGATTCAGTCGTGTGGGACGTACGAATGCCGTAGGCGGCCTGGAATCGCGGTTGCGGGGCCCGAAACTGGCTTCGAATTTCTGGCAGGGCCCACCGATTCCCGCCCGATAACTCGGGATCGTCGGGAACGCTGAGGCATCTGTCATCACGCCTTGTAGATTTCGGAGTATCGAGGCGATGCAAAGAGTACTTGTCGATTCGATCCACCGCGGCAGGCGTCCCCGAAGGACCTCGGGCCTGATCAGTCTTGGCACGGCAGCCTGCGTTCTTACGATCTTGGCGCTTTCCGGATGCCCCACGTCGTCCCCGAACGGGGACGACAACGTCAACGGTAACGACAACGGAGGGACCGACGGCGATACCGGCGTGCTGGGAGGCAAGATCATCAGCTTCTCGACGTTTTTCAGCATGTCCGAGCTGGACCCCGCTGTGTCGGTCCTCTACGAGGTGACCGGCGGCCCCGACTCGATCGCTGGTTTCTACGTTCCCGTCGCCGATGCCAACCCGGCTGCGGGTGAGACTGGGGATCGCGTGGTCGCGGCGACGTCCCTGCCCTCGACCGGTCCGAATAGGAGGTTCCAGTTCGATCCCCGGGTCGCCGGTGTTGGCTATTTCAAGGTGGGTATCCTTCTCGAGCGTGGTGATGAGACTGCGGAAGCCCTGAGCACGGGCGTCGTCCAGGTCGAGGGGCAACCAAGTCCCCGCTTCATCCGACCCGTCGCGGCTTTTGACGAGGTGCTCCAAGGGACGGAGGTCCCGGTAGCCTTCGACGCGGGTGATCCGGAGGGCGACGTTCAGTGGCGTCTGTTTTACCTGAGCGAGTCTGATTCGCAGAACAATCTCCCAGATGAGCTTGGGACACTCCTGGCCGCCGGTCGAGGGAACGTTGGCGGAGCGACGTTCTCTACGGCGGGGTTGGGGAGCGGTGACTATCAGCTTGGCCTATCCGCGACGGACAGCGGCTCGTCCGTGAGCGCGACCGTCGCCTCGGGTAACTTGGATCGAATCATTACGGTTTTTGGACCGATCGTACGAGTGGTCGCCCAGAGCGAGATCCAGCCGCCCACCTTCCGGTTCACCGCACCCGGCAACAACGATGTCGCGCTGTTTCGAAACGAAGCGTTCACAATCCAGTTTTCCACAACGATCAACGAACCCGGGGCTAAGGCGTTAATCGAGTTGTTCTACGATAGCGACAACAGAATCACGAACGGATTTGCGAACACGATCGCACAGAACCTCGATGAGACGAGAACGTCGTTCCCGCTCCCGACTTCGGATATTCCCGAGGGAACATGGTGCATCGGGGCAACAGTCATTACCGTGGGGGGAATCAGCGCCCCGATCACGCTCTACGCGAGCGGAAGCATTGAAATCGTGCGCAATCCCACGCTTACGGTCACCGAGCCGGACAGTTCGCTTCCCGTCCCCCCGTCAACACCCGTGTCGATCGTGTGGGCGACAAACGCGCCAGAATCAGCGGGAACCGTCAGCGTGTTCGTGCGAACGCTGGGTACAGGAGAGAGCGCGACATTATTGTCTTCTGTGCCCCTGACCCAGACTTCGACGGTCTTCCAGGAAGAGACGTCGGGCTTATACGAGGTCACCGTTCGACTGGATTTCATTGATGCTACCCATCTCGAAAAGCAGGCGGGCGCCCTGATTCGCGTCTCCTCCCTGCCGAGAATCCTCTGGTTAGGATCGCTTATCGATCCCGACCCGCCATTTGACGGGGCGATTTTTGGGGGTGTGAACTTCGAGGATAATGCGGGGTCAGCGCTGAGTGAAGCGGGGGACCTCGATGGCGACGGCCATGGGGATTTCGTCATCGCTGCTCGTTATGGCAAGCCGTTCTTCCGCAATCCGTCAGGTATCGGTCAGGGTGAAGCCTATGTCATTTACGGGGGCTCTGGCGCGGGCAGGCTGGCGGGTGAATACAACCTCAACTCCGTGGGGACCGAAACCCTCCGTGGGATAGCGTTGCCTGGCATTCCTACCGTCGACAACACCGATGAGACCTATGGTCTGGATGGTGTTACGCTCATCCCGGACGTTGACGGGGACGGTCATGGCGAGCTGTTGTTCGGGTTCCCATTCGTCGATTCTGCGGGGGGCAATGTGGGCCCGCTCGAGGCTGACGGCCAGTTCCGCCAGGGCGGTGTGGTCATGCTGAGCAGTAATAACAGTCTTCTGGCTGACCCGCCGATAACGGACGCGGTCATACACCTGTCAGCCGTTGGACAGACCTTCTCCGAGATGACCGTTACTCCAAGTGCCGCTAACTTGGCAGTCTTCGACGCATGGCGGTTTGAGGGAACACAATGTGTCAACGGGACCGACGGGGTCGTCGATACGATCCACGGACCCTGTATCGGCTTTGTTTCGCTGCTTGCCCCGCCACTTTGGGAACAGGTGGGTTTTGAGATCTACACAGGTCCCGAGAGTGAGGGATTGTGCAGAACCTTCTACAACTTGGTCGGGTGTAACCAGAGTCCTGACCCGTTCTTCGAGTCGGACGCGGGTTCCGGCTTTTACCCCTCGGCAGCCGTTGCCCTGGAGCCGCGTGGGGCGCGGATCATAGGGCAGGGCGACGGTGAACGGTTCGGCATGGCGGTGACAGCCACGACTTCCCCTGATGACGGCGACCCGGGCGATCTTATCATCAGCGCTCCGGAGCGCAACGCGTCCAGCGCGTTCATCGAGGGGCTTACTGGGACTCTTTCCGACGCCGGTGTTGCGTATCTGGTCGATAACCGTTCGCTATGGTCGCGCGTTGGTAACGAGGTCCCACCAGCACCTTACCAGTACGTGATGGGTGTCACCAGTCATTGCGGAGACAATCGCTCTGGCGGGCTGCAGGACGCCATCCGGATCGCCGGTGCCGAACGCGACAACATCCAGAACGTCATCGGCGTGGGGGATTTCAACGGCGACGGGCGGAACGACTTTGCGGTGGGTGCACCCGGAGCCGGTGGCGGACAAGGGCGGGTATATGTCGCTTACCGCAGAGACGAGGCGATCGAAGGGGATTTCCTCCTCAGCAAGCTTGAGCTCGATCCCGGGAACGCGGAGCGGCTGGCTGGAATGCTCATAGTGAGGTCCTCGGCAGCCGCTTTGGGCTTTAGCCTTGCAAGCCGCGTGGATTTCAACGGTGATGATATAGATGATCTTGTGATCGGGGCGCCCAACGCGTCTGGCGGCATCGGCGAAGTGATCCTCGTGTTCGGGAACTCGGGTGTGGTAAGCCCGCTAGGCGGGATCAGCATCGATTCGCTGCTTGCGACGCGCACCGTCGATAACCGACCTGTCGCAGCCCGGATCACCGGGAACTTACGTGACGCCAAGGGTCTGTTGGGCTTCAATGTGGCCAACGCCGGGGATCTCGACGGCGATGGAGGCGATGACCTTCTGATCGCCGCACCTGGGGCGTCGCCTCGCTTCGACCCCACTCCGAGCGATGCCGCGGATGCTTTGACCGAGCCCGGCCTGGACCTGGACTTTGACGGTGTGCGGGATGATCTCTTTGGAGTCGATGATGAGCTTCCGGCGGCCGGAATCGTCTATGTGATCTTGAGCCAAAACCGGCTGGATCAGATCCGAACGTGTGACAGCGACGGTCGAGCCTGTGTTACCGACGCTGACTGTGACACGGACGACGTGTGCACGAGCACTTCGATGACGATCAACATCGATCAGCTCGGCACAAGCCAGCTCCGGGGGTTCATGATCGTGGGGC
Source organism: uncultured Phycisphaeraceae bacterium (assembly GCA_964405925.1). Classification (GTDB taxonomy): domain Bacteria; phylum Planctomycetota; class Phycisphaerae; order UBA1845; family UBA1845. The sequence continues at coordinate 46,903 of CAYOQG010000001.1, forward strand.
GCAATCCGGGTGATCAGATCGGCGGTGGTGATGCCGGTGATACCACCGCGGGCGGTCTCGATGTTAAGAACGGTCGTGGTCGCTCGCGCGGGCTCTCCCCAGCGGGGGATGTCGACGGCGACGGCCGGGGCGACATTCTGATCGGCTCGGTGGTCGCCGATCCCCGGATCAATCCCAGCACGGGCAAGGGTGTGCGTAATGGGGGCGAAGCCTACCTTGTTTATGGTACGGCCGCCCCGTAGCGCGACCCTTGACACGACGCACTCCGCTCCGCGGAGGTGTTGCTTCGCAACACGCAGGCTTCGCCTGCCGCGGCGAGTCGAGGGTTTGCGTTTGGAGGCGATTGGCGCGTGTTTGCGCGGTCGCGCTAGTTCGACTTAACCAACCCAGCTTGCACTTTCCGCGCGCGATGTAAGTCCCGTAGTTACCGATAATTACGGCTTGATTAACCCGCAGAGCGTCGCGGACCGTAATCAGTTGACAGACACTTAGCACGAGCGATACGATTGCCATCGACCCTACACCAATTGCCCCGAAATGTGGACGCTTGGTTGCGGAGCGCTCAAGGTGATTGGTGCGAGGTCGAGGCGTGATCGTGCTCCAGTAACGATGCGTTTTCGGCGGTGGAGAAAGCTGGGGCCTTGCCCGGTCGCCCCCCCAGAGAGGGATGTGCATGTGTGTCCCTATCCGCCGCGCGCGTGCGCTTAGTGCGTCCGCCACAGGCTAGCGGGATGCCGGGAAGGCAACGGCCTCCACGCTTGCACTATGCCGTGCCCCCTGCGGGGGGGGGCGGCTGTCTCCGATGTAGATCGAGATGCTGTCTCAAACTTCGATGCTCGTTGCATGGCAGACACTGAACCTGCGGCGAGCGCCCAAGGGGAGTGGCTGTCAGATGTCAAGACAGAACGAACGGCCTCGAATGACGCGGTTCTTCCGCCTCGGCGGAGCGGTGTCCCTTCTTGCCACCATGTGCGGTGGGGCGATGGGCTTGTTGCTGTCGAGCGGTATTGCCCGAGCTGGTGAGCGCCAGTTCCTGGTGATCCTGGCGACGTCGCCGAAACAATACCCGAATCCTGATCGCGACCCGCTCGGGCGTCCAACAGGTGGTCTCATCAACCGGCAAGCGATCTTCAACCAGTACTTTGACACCGCGAATGACGACATCGGGTCGTTTGCCGAGTATTGGGAGGAGATCAGCTACGGGGACGTCACGATCAGCGGCAATGTCGCGGATTGGATCAATCTTCAGTGGGCAATCCAACCGCCGCTGCTCGATCCGACGGAAGACGACGATATCAACCCCTCGGACGAGGATCTGGATAACAACGAGAGTCGGAACTCCCCGGCCAATTTCTACGACTTGAACCGCAGTGGGCAATACGAATACGGTCAAGGCGAGCAGTTTGATAACTATTCGGCGTCAACGCGCATCGACATCGACGGTGACCCCAACCGCCAGGACAACGGCCCCACCGTTCTTGGACCGGGCAGTTTTCACCATACCGAGTCTCCGTTCTTTTGGCCGGTGTGGAAACCGGGCGAGCGTTTCGTCGACATGGACGATGACGGCAAATGGGACGGCCTGGACGAAGCCAATAACAGAATGGATTGGTTGCCGCGGGGCAGCCCAGACGGAGTTCCGGATCTGCTGGGCCCGTGGTTCGATCTGAATGGGGATGGGGCCGCGGATAACGCAGGCGACTGCATCTACCTCGCAGACAGCGATAACGATAGAAAGCCAGATTGCTGCCCGAACGGCCCCGGTTACCCCGGGTGCGCTTCCTACGACCCCGATGCGGCACTGAGTCCAAGCTATCTCCCTTCGTGTCCGCCGACGACGTGGACTGGTCCACGCGGCGAAGTGACTGACTGCAACGGGAACCTGATTCCGGATGCCTGTGACCTGAGCTGTGAATCGACCGCCTGCCGGCGCACCGGTTGGTTGGACGATCCCTTGTTCATCGATACCGGGGACCCCTGCACCGGCAACGCAGACTGTGATACGGAGTTGGGCTACGGCTGTGATCCTGCAACCGATACGTGCAGGCTTTGCGGTGCCAGCCGAGATGACCTTCCATGGACAGGCAGCGGCGGTGCGTGCCGTCCCACGGTAAACAACATTCCGGACGAGTGCGAGTTTGCCCTTCTTGCCTATCCCACTCCCGGGAATGCGTGCGTCGAAGAGGAAATCGACGACACACACCCCTGCTTTTTGGTGGGGATCACCGTCCCTTGCATCAGGCAGATCCCGGCAAGGATCGACAGCCTCGCCCAGCGATGCGAATACGACGATTCCAACAACAGCGAAGAGCTTGATATCGTTGAACCGTTCGAGAACTTCCTGAGACGTTGGGATCCGTGCATTATCGCGCCCGAAGCGTCGCCGGATAACCAGGAATCCGTGACCGCTCACTGGGTGAAGGTCTATGACCCGAGCAGCTCGTGGTGTCAAGACCCTGAGGACCCCGAGGGCGAGCAATTCTTCGGAAACCTGGCTGAGGGCTGCCCGCTCGAGGTGTCTACATTTAACTATTGCAAGCCCGACTATATCCGTGACAACTATCCGGCCCGGGGCAAGATGTGCCGTGACACGGGTGTGTCATGCGAAGTGTGCTCGGTAACCGGCTTTCCGTGTCAGAATGATGCCGACTGTCGCCCTGACCTGTGCGCATCAAGTGGCGTTTTTTGTCAAAGCGACGCTGATTGCCCCGGTAGTGGTGAGACCTGCGGTGAGATTTGCCTGCAGTGCGGCGCGAACGATGTGTGCCGCTCGGGCGTGGAGGAGCTCATCGAGGAGGCGGGCGGAAGAACGATCTTCGGGTCGCATGACCCGGATGGAAAAATCGAGGAAGCGGGCGAGTTGTGCGTCTGCCCGACGATGTCCTGTCAGAGCATGTCTGACTGCACGGCTCTCTCAGATTACTCACAGGTGAATTCGATCTGCGCGGGCATGGAAACTTGCCGACGGAATACCGATTGCGCGTCCGGACAATGCATCAACCCCGACGGCAGCGTTGATGGCAGCGACAACAAGTATTGCGTGGGGGAGATGTTCTGCTCGTGCGTGGACATTTCGCTACCCGGCCAGGATGTGATCCCAAACGCCTGTATCGCCGGGCAGCATGTGGAGTTCAACCCGCCTGATCGATGGTTCGACAGGGTCGCGATTAACGGCCCCGATCGCACAGAGGTTTACACAACGAAGATGCGACCAGCCGGTGACGAGCGAGGGGACGATTCCTTCATCCCGTCCACCGTGACGCCCAAGCCAGGTAGCTACATCTCACCCGACTCGCACCAGCCAATTGACGAGCCTTGGTACGAGCAAGCGTGGGAGGACAGATATAACGCAGCGTCGTGCCTCAATCCGGATCTGTTTGTGGCCAACCCGCCACCTAACACCCTTTTCTTCGCGCCTTGCGAATGTGAGCTTGGCGGTTTTGACCCTTTGCAGCCTGAAGGCCCGGGTAACGTCAGACGCGGTCATTGTGACCCGCCGCCGTGGCCTGGGGAGAATAATCCCGACCTTTTCGAGAACGTTCGCCCCTTCGTCCCGTTCGACGATGTGGATCCCGATGTGTACGACCCGATTGTGAATCGGCGATTCTTCAAGGCGAATGCCGGCGGGCTCAACGGTAACGGTACAGGCTGGATCGGGTGCGACGCCGATATCGATCCGATCGTAGTGTTCGAGACTGGAGACTTGAACGACACGGGATTCGAGGAGGCTTGCGATGCGCCGATCTTGCCGGAGGAAGTCGACGGAGCTGGTGAGCCGGGCATCTTCTACGACGGATGGGTCGAGCATGACGATCTCGCTTCATCCAAATACCACCGGGCCGGTGACCAGCGTTTGGGTGAGGTGACCTCACCGTTTGCGTCCACGTACAGATTTCAGCCTCCTTCTGCTGATCCGACGAACCCGAGCGATCCGATCGACGTGGCGATGATCTGGGGTGAGGACCGTGGTATCCATGTTCGCCCGAGCGACGTTCAACGTGATGGCATTCTGGTTGCCGCGGGCCCCTATGCTCAGCATATTCATGGCAACCACCACCGGGACGCCGGCAACCTCCTGACGACGGAAGTGCTCACTTGGCGTCGAGAACCCCCGTTTAACAGCGGTGCAGCATGGGAGCTGGATTTCCTGGGCATCGACGGGACTATGCGCATACACCCCTATGCCGGGACATTCGCCGGCCCGAATCTGGGATTCCGTGATTACAATCTCGATGGCCTGCTCGACCAGGGTGAGTGCCGGTACCCGGGCTCGGAAAACTATCTGTCCGATTCAGTGATCGCGACCTCGAACGACGGTGTCCAGAGCCGATACCCCTTCAACCGCAACCGGATCATTGAGGACTGCATCGAGGCCCTGGACGAGGTGATCGACTTCGACGATTGGGTGGACTCGGTGACTCTGGACCGCATGACGTGTGACCCCGGTTCGGGAAGCAGCAGTGAGCGTCGCGAACCGATCATGTCCCACCTTCTGGACCTTAACAATCCCAGTGCTTCCACGAACTCGGTTCGCGTCGAGGGCATGCTCTCGGGCGTTGTGCTGTTGCCCTTCGGCGCTACCGCGGGCGAGGGCCCAGGCCACGATCCGAGCTTCGTTCCGATCCACAACGAGGACAACGACAACCCGAGCAGCTCGTTCCCGGCCGCGTCGCGGGAGATTAGCTGGAATCTTCTCTTCCACAACTTGGTGATGACCTTGCCTATCACCCCCGCCGGCAACCTGACATTACCGGGCGATAATCTCCGAACGGTGGGCGTCGCCCACCACTACCTGCGTACGTGGGAGCGCTTCCCCGACCTGTATGACTACGATATTTTCGAGCCGCCCCCGCAACCCCCCATTAACTGCCCGGTTGGGGATTGGGACATTATGGCCGACGCCGACTACATGGTGCATCCCGCACCGATCTTGAAGGAGACACCGTGTACCGAATGGATAGCACCCATCGACCTGACGACGGTGCTCACGCCCGGCGTCGCCAAGACCTTGACGTTGCCGCGGGCGGAGTTTGTGCGAGACAGTTACTACTTCCTCGAAAACGAGAACCGGCTCGGCGAGCGATTCTACTTCTGGTCTGCGGGCAGCGGGTTCGACACACCGACTCCGGATAGCGGGCTACCGGGGGCCGGGATGCTGATCATGCACACCGATGTAGGGTCCAATCCAGAAGCGTTGCCGCCGCTGAACGTCACCGGTACACGCTACACGTACCAGATCGTCCAAGCCGACGGTCTCGGTGAGCTCGATCTCTGCGGCAACGAAGGTGACGACGGTGATCCTTGGCCTGGAAGCTCAGACGCAAGACAGTTCAACTTCACGACGAATCCAGCCGCTAGATGGTACGCCCAGAATAGTTGGACGGGGCTCCAAATCCTCGATATTCGCCCGGACGGGCATGGGTCGACGGCCGTCGACATCAAATGGAGGCCGACAAGCATTCCCAGCCTGAGTTTCATCAACCCTCCCGGTGGCGTATCCGTTCCGGGATCCGGCGGCGTGGAACGCTATCCGGTGAACTTCGATGCCACCGACGTGTACGGCGGGACCACCATTAACATCTATTACATCCGCGACGAGAAGGTCTGTAGCATCAGTGGCACCGTATGCACGGATGACAGCGCGTGCCCGGCCCACGAATTCTGCAAGTACGAGACACTGATCGGCACTAACCTCGTCGGCAGCCTCGAGAAGATTACACCGGGCACCAACGATCTGTCCGTCAACTGGAACATCGCCAACATTGCGAACGGCCGGTATGTCGTTTTTGCTGAGCTGATCCCCCATGAGGGCTCCGACGGGTTCGAGCGACCGGTCACCATCCCGCGCAAGGGCCGCAACAACGTCGGTGACGGAACGCTGACCTTTGGCACTTGCGTGGCAGACGGTAGATCGTGCAACGCCGACGCTGACTGTCCGAGCGGCGCCTGTTTGATTCCCTCCGACGCCGTCAACATTGTGGGCCACAAGGCCCGCTCGGAAACTTGGACAGTCACGTGTGTTGATGCCAACGATCAGACGTGGACTGTCTATAGTAACTTGACCCAACGGACGCCTAACGCGCTCGCCCCGGGCGATCCGCTGCCCTATCCGCTCGCTCGGACCGGTCAGACCTATACGTCTGTGGGCGGTGAAGTGAAGTTCACCATCAACGCTGGAACGGCGCCCTTTGTTCGAGGTGATACGTTCACCTTCATCACCACGGGGAAGACGGCCGCTAGCGGAAGTGTCACCATTCAAGATGGAAAGGTCAAACAGGATCCGACAGCCAGAATCACCGCGAGCCCGCTGTCGGGTGATCCGCCTCTGGAAGTCCGCTTTGATGGCCGAGGCTCGATCGACCCCAATGGCGAGGCGCTCAATTACCTCTGGAACTTTGGTGACGGCACTGCGACATCCACCAACTCCCGTCCGACACATACGTTCCAGAAAGCGGGACTCTTCACCGTGGTTCTGCGGGTGACCAACCCGAGTAATGCACGGTTCGGCGAAGCTGCCGTCGACATTGACGTCACCAACAACCCGCCGAACGCCGTGGTGACCGCGAGTCCCACGAGCGGTCCGTCGAGTTCCGAGTGCGAAGAGCTCGGGTTCTGCTCGTTGATGGTCCAGTTCAGTGCCACGCAGTCCAGCGATCAGGAGGACGAACCGGGCGAGTTGACCTACGCGTGGAACTTCGGGGATGGTGAATCCGCCAACGACGCCCTCACCCCAGGGACAAGATATGCAACTACCACCCATTACTATTCGAGGGGAGAGGATGGCACGCTGTGTACGACCAGCAAACCGTGCGAGTTTACGGCGATTCTGAACGTTATCGATAGTGGTGGGAAGGAGGACTCTGACACGATCAAGATCATGGTGGGGAACTCCTTCCCGGTTCCGAGCGTGACAAACACGGCCCTTCAGGGGCCGGACCCGCTGACGGTGGTTTTCAATGCCAGTAATTCCTTCGACCCCGACCCGGACGATGTGCTGAAGATTGAATGGGTTTGGGGCGACGGCACACCGAATGAAGTGCGCGGCGTTGGTGGTGTCAGCGGCGATGGGCTTGTCCCGCACCGCTATGAGCTGCCGGCTGGCGCCACGAGTTCGTCCTTCCAAACCAAAGCCATTTTTAGGGACTTCAACGCGGCCGGGAGCCCGCGGGGAGGTCAAGTCGTCTGGGGACCGGTGATGGTCGTGGTCAACGCTGCGTCCGTTGGAGCATCCGATCCAACCGCGTGCTTCCACATTTGTGCAGAGGCTCCTTGCTTCGAAACGGAACCGGGTGTGCCTGGTCTCGATGAGCAGTTCGTCGTGGACGCAGGATGTTCGCACGACAACCCACTCGGAGGCCACATCACATCGTATGCCTGGAACTTTGGTGACGGCACGACGGCAACCGGCATGCTCGCCACGCATACGTACACCGAGCCCGGTACCTATGCAATCACGTTAACGGTTGCCGATGCTGAGGATCCGCCGAATACGACGACCACACTTAGGGCCGTCAGCGTGGCCGAAGAGGGCGAGGTGCCGGGGGAGACGGACAACGAACCACCGATCGCCGCATTCATCGTGAACCCCACGAGCGGGTTCGCTAAGGTGACGTTGTTCACGTTCGACGCCAGTGGCTCCACGGATCCGGACGGTCCGACGACCGGTCTTACGTACCGCTGGAACTTCGGTGACGGGACTACGGCCGTCGGAAAGATCGTCACCCACACGTATCAGGATGTGAATCCTGACGGTTCCGGGAACTACATGGTCCGGGTCACGGTTCGGGATGAGGACAACGCCTCGACAGAAGCCATCCAACTTGTCGGCGTCGCGGATAACGAGGGCAACCTTGCCCCGTTTGCCTATATTGCGACGGGACCGCGCTCGGGTACGGCCCCGGTGACGCTGACGTTCGACGGTCGCAACTCCTTCGATCCGAACGATGACCCGCTCGAGTTCGCCTGGACGTTCAAGAAGGACGGTCTGCCTGTGGATACGCTGAGTGGCCCGCTGGTCACGAAGCTCTTCGAGGTTCCCGGTACATATACGGTCGAGCTCACCGTGGACGACCGCCGCGGTGGCGTGGCGACGGCCGGGCCTGAGACGATTACGATCACAGCGCCGGCGGTTCCGTCGGGCCAGGAGCAGGACAGCGACGCGGACGGCGTCTCCAACGGTGATGATCTGTGTCCCAATACGCCCGCTGGCGAAGAGGTCGACGAGGATGGCTGCCCGGTTGAGGAGCCAGAGCCACAACCAGTTCCGCGGCTTTGCGGCCTCGGGATGCTGCCGAGCTTGCTCGGCTCCTTGCTAGGGCTGGTTGCCATGATGGCAAGTCGCCGTCGGTTCTGGCCATAGCGAAAGTGCCAGTGTATTAAATGGTCGACGCACCCCGGTCGATTCCTGAATGGATCGGCCGGGGTTTTCTTTGTTCTTCTGGACGTCCGTGTATAATTCTCCGTGATGCTGACAGGTACGCCTGCGAAACGTGTGGCTCAACAATCGCTCTGGGTGGTCCTGGCGCCGCTCGGGCTGGTGCTGCTCACCTCGGTTGTGGTGTTGACGCATCGGTCGGACCCGCGCCGGCCAAGGACGACGATTGACGTGGCAGCCACCGCCACGCTCACTGCGGCGCCGACGGTCTTAATGGATTTCGCCGCCTCGCCCGGGGTGACCTCGCCCGTGGCTGCTGTGGCCAGGTTCAGCATCGGGAAGCTCCCCTTAACAGCCTGCGTCGCGACCATCTCGCGGACCCACATGGTCACGGTCGCACGAATCGGTAGCCTGCACGGTCCCTAACCTGTTCACACACTGAGCCCGTTAACGGCGTTCGTGCGTCCACATCCTTAGCAGGTGATCTAAAAGAGCTGTGACAGACTGACTTAAAGGTTCAAAATGTCTCTAACCAACACAACTTCGGCACTCATTAATGGTGTCAAAGCTCTGCCCCGCAAGATCTTTGGGACTCGCAATGAGCGTTTGCTGAAGGTCTACCGGCGGCAGGTGGCGCCGGTCGGCGAGCTGGAAGCCGAAATCCGCCGCGATTACGATATGCGGTTGGCACGTCGACTCGAGGAAGAACACCTCGATGATCTTCCCGAAGAGGAACGCGCGTCCCGGCTTCGGGCGGTCCGCCTCGAGCTCAGTGGCGACCTCCGGCAACGCGCCGACAGGTTGCGTGAGCAAGTCAGCGGGATCATGCAGCCGCTGCATGATTGGTGGCAATCCCTTGACCCTGGTAACCGGGTCGAAGAATACTACAAGGACGATTACCGCAAGAGAAATGCCAAGCTCATCGAGGATCTTGACGAGCAGGGCATCATGGCCGAGGTGTTCGCCGTGCTGCGTGAAGCCTCTCGCCGTGCCCAGGCCCACCGCCATTTCGATTGCCAGCTTATCGGCGGTCGTGTCCTCTTTGAGGGCCGAATCGCGGAGATGAAAACGGGCGAGGGCAAGACGATCGTCTGTCACCTGGCAGCGTTCGTCAACGTATTGTGCGGGCGCAAGGTCCATATCGTCACTGTCAACGACTACCTCGTTAAGCGTGACGCGGAGTTCGCGGCCCCGATCTTCGAGCTGTTTGGCGTCACCGTTGGCTACATCCAGGCGATGGTGGACCCCGGTGGACGCGAGGGCATTCGCCACCGTGCCTACAGTTGCGACATCACTTATGGTACAAACAGCGAGTTCGGCTTCGATTACCTGCGTGACAATATGAAGACCCGCCTTGCGGAGCAGGTCCAGGGGCCGCTGGACTACGTCATCGTAGACGAGGTGGACTCGATCCTGATCGACGAGGCCCGAACACCGTTGATCATCTCTGGTCCCACCTCGGATGACGTCACACGATATCCGCGGGCCAACAAGGTGGCGGAAGAAATTGTCCGTCGACAGGCAACGTGGGATCGGAAAGTGGCCGCCACCGTCGCCAAGTTCGATGGGGACACCCACAACATCCCCAAACTCGAAGATGCCATGAATATCCTGGGATATAAGGAGAAGAAAGGGGCGGAACCGACTCGCAAGCAGCCCGCGCAGGCGTCGGATGACGAACCTCCCCAGGCGGATGACGGACCCCGGATGACGCTCGGGCCGGACTTCTTGATCGATGATCAGGTCGAGGCGATCCAAATCTATGAAAATGACATCCTGCGACTCCCACCCTCGGAGCAGTATCGGCGCTACTTCATCGTTCAGGCAGAGCGCAAGCAGGCCGGGATCACCCATGAGGGTGTGACGATCGCCCAGGAACTGCTCGACATCGGAAGCCTATATAGCGGTGACAACATGGAGTGGCCCCACCTGATCGAGAATGCCCTTCGTGCACATAAGGTCTACGAACGCGACAAGGATTACGTCGTCCAGGATGGTCAGGTGATCATCGTCGACCCGTTCACGGGCCGCCTGATGCACGGGCGGCAGTGGTCAGACGGTCTCCACCAAGCCGTCGAGGCGAAGGAGGGCGTCCGGGTCAAGGAGGAAACCCAAACACTCGCCACCATCACCATCCAGAACTTCGTCAAGCTCTACCCCCTCCGGGCGGGGATGACCGGTACTGCCATGACCGAGGCGACCGAGTTCGACAAGATTTATAGACTCGATGTGGTGGAGATTCCCACGAACCGCCCCGTCAACCGCGTCGACCACAACGACAAGATGTACCGCGACACAGAGCAGAAATACACCGCGATTGTCGATGAAATTCACGAGGTGCATCGGCGTGGTCGACCGGCTGACCCATTTCTCCTTGCTGACGTATTAACGGCACTAAGAACCGTTCTTCAGAGACAGGGTGAGGACATCAGTCGAATCGATGAAACAATCCGGCAGTTCAACAACGCAGAGCTCAACGACCGCAAGGTCGTCCGGTTAATGCTCGAGACCTACGACGAAGTCATGGGCGATCTGGCTCATGGACGTCCGGTGTTGGTGGGCACCACCAGCGTCGAGAACTCGGAGAAGCTCTCCAGGTTATTGTCCCAACGGTATGGGATCGAACACGAGGTCCTAAACGCCAAGAACCACTCCCGCGAGGCTGAGATCGTCGCCAAGGCGGGCCATTGCTCCATTCCAACCAAGGGGGCGGACAAGACCTCCCGCGGCAACGTGACCATTGCCACGAACATGGCAGGTCGTGGAACTGACATCAAGCTGGGCACCGGTGTCGTCTACCCGAAGTGTCGCGTCCCCGATCCCTTGCCGGAAGGGGTAAAACCGAGCGAGCTGTATCCAACAGGGATCACCAAGTGCTGCATCAAGTGCGAGGACTATGACCCGGACACGAACTGCGGGCACTGCTTTAAGCCAAAGATCGATCCTCGCTTTCCCGAGCTTGGCCGCAAGGTTTGCACCATCAATGTCCCCTGCGGATTGCATATCATCGGGACCGAACGGCACGAAGCCCGACGCATCGACAACCAGCTCCGTGGTCGATCGGGCCGGCAAGGTGACCCGGGCTCCTCTCGCTTTTCGCTATCGCTACAGGATGACCTCCTCAAGCTCTTCATGCCGGATTGGATGCTCAAGATGATGGAGAAGCTCGGGTTCACCGACGGCTCCAGTTTGGAGGACAAACGGCTCACTAAGGGAATCGAGCGAGCACAACGCAAGGTCGAGGAGCGTAACTTCTCCACCCGCAAACATCTCCTCGAGTGGGACGAGCCGATGGACTACCAGCGGAAGGAATTCTACACCGCTAGGCAGCGAATCCTCGAGGAACGCGATCTGCCCGGTTTGATCTTCGAGACCATCGACAACTCCATCAACACGACACTCGATCAGTTCCTCAGCGGACAATACGACCGAACGTGCATCTGCGAATGGTGTCGCATCAACCTCGACCTGACCATCTCCGAAGACGACATCGACATCGACGATCTGGAATCAGCCACCAACAGCATCCGACAGAAAGCCATCGACGAGGCACACGACCAGATCCGGACTTCCCTCGGCGAGTACATCGACCCGGAGGAACCACCCAACAAGTGGGACCTCGGCGGCTTGCTGCACTGGGCCAAGCGGGCGTTCAACGTCTCTATGACTCAGAATCAGATGCGGAAGATGGAACCGCAAGAAATCGAGGACGCCCTCCTGGAGGCGGCGAAGGCCCACTGTGAAAAGGTCGAACTTAGTGGTATATCCATCTATCTCGACCGCCAATACCCCTACCAGGCATTGGGCGAGTGGGCCCGGTCCAAGTTCAACATTGAGATCGACGTGGACGAACTCGTTGATACCCCTAAGCGTGAGGTGGCAAGCATGTTGCACCAACGTGTCCGCGAAGCCTATCGCGAACGTGAGATCTGCTATCCGGCGGAATGGTGCGTTGAAAGCGCTTTCGGCGCGGAGGGGACGGATCACGCAGCCGCGGCTGACACCGTCATCGGCTGGGTTCGGTACAAATACCGGATCAATTGGAGGCTCGAAGAAGTCCAGAGCAAGTCGCCCAATGAACTGCGAGAACTACTCGTGGCCTTAAACCGCGACTTCGCTGACCGCAAGCTCGAACAAGAGATTGATGAAAGCATCCAGGATAAGGACGAACAGGCCGTGCTCGAGTGGGCTCGCAAGCGCTTTGGCCCCGCCTGGAGTCAGCGCCGCTTCGAGCAAGGCAACGGTGATCTGCGCGGCGCCCTGCTCGCTCAAGGGCGGGAGATGCTACGGTGGGAACTGACCCGACTCGAGCAGTTCGTTTTGCTTCGGCTCTACGACCAAGCCTGGAAGGACCATCTGTTGGAGATGGATCACCTGAAGACTGCCATCATGCAGCGACCGCTCGGTGGTGATCAGACACACCCGCAAAGTCAGTTTGCGATCGAGGGTCGCGATCTGTTCACGCAAATGTGGGCACGCATCGCCACCCGAGTCACCGATATTATCTTCAAGGTGAAAGCCGTGGGCGGACCAGGGCAGGAAGCACCCCGAACGGATACCGCCCGACGCCTGATGGCGATGTCCTACGGCCATGCCGACGCGACTGGAGCCGGTCTCGCCACCGCGAGTCGGGACCAAGAGGCAGCCATGCGGGCGCAAAACGTGGACGGCAAGGTCGAGACCATCCGACGCGAGCAACCTCGTGTCGGCCGCAACGCACCCTGCCCCTGCGGTAGCGGGAAGAAATACAAGCAATGCCATGGTAAAGGACAATAAGCGTGTGGACCCACCTGATAACCGATGAATCCGCCGCATGAAAACGAAATCGACTGGACGGCCACAACCTGGGAGGGAAGCCGTCGTAGTCAGTTAGAGTATTGGGCCCAGTTGTCACTGGACGACATCTTCGCCGCCCAGGCGGAAATGGCCGAATTCGCCCGGCGGATGGGTGCCTTGGGCAACGACGACAAGTTGCCCGCCTGCCTTCCACCGAAGGGTGAACGCTGATCGGGAGCTGGCAATTCTCGATCGAGGCCGGCGGGTGGGTGGCATGGGTCCGCCCCAAGGGGACCCCTGTAGCTGCGGTTGATGACCCGGTCTGTCGCAGGCAGGCCGTGGAAAGGCCCGCCGATCGCCAAGGCCCGGCTTCGCCAGACCGTGCCCCCCATTCGGATCCCAGTGCAGCATCTTACCCACCAGGCCGACGCGGACCCTACGCGCCGTCATCCCGGAGGCGCGGTTTGAATTCCGAGATCCAGCGGAATAGAATGCGCCGGTGCCCTACCAGTATCTTGCACCGAGAGGGTAAGCAAATGTCCATTCAAGGCAGCTTACGCCGTATTGCGATTGCGTCCCTGCCGCTCGGTGCCTTATCCGGTCTTTCCCGCGGCGCGACGGCGCCCAACAACGAACCAGGCAATCCACCTCGTCCCTCCCGCGGCGTGGCGCCACCTGCCGTGGCAGTGGATTCCGCCGTCGAACCGGAGCTCTTTGTTGCCGAGCCACGCCACGATCCGATTGTGGAGGAGACGGAGATTCAGGTTCCAAATGATGGACTCCTCGTGCTGGCGGCCAAGGCCACCGAGCTGGGCGATGGCCTCTGGCGCTATGAGTACGCACTCGAGAACGACAGTTCCCTTCGCGCAGTGGGGTCGTTCAGCGTTTGCTTTTGGTGCGGGGACGTAGTGAACATGGGATTCGCCGACGCAGATGCCCACTGTGGCGACCAATACAACTGCACCGATTGGACGCCCAACATTGCCCAGCGAGGAGTCCACTGGTCCACGCTGAGCTATGCGGTCAATCCCAACGCGAACGCCCTGCGCATCGGCAGAACGTACTATTATTGGTTCGACTCGCATGCGCCTCCCTGGACCGACAGGTCCAGGGCGCAGTTCGGCCTCTTCACACCGGGGGTCCCGCAGGAACTTTGGGCGAATACCCTCGGGCCTGGAGAGCCCTGCGCCACCGATGCCGACCACGACGGCGAAGGGGACTGTTTCGATTTCTGCCCGGGCACGCCAGCGAGCGCCTGCACATGCCAGGGGTTCGGGATGTGCTGCTGGGGCTGTACGGGCCCATGTGAAGACGAGTACCCCAATGACGAGTGCGTCGCGGACGGCGGTACGCCCGACGAGTGTGGTGACCCGCGATGTAAGAACGGCTGCCCGCTCCTGGACATGGATAACGACGGAGATCGCGATCTGGCAGACTTCGCTGAGTTTCAACGCTGCTTCAGCGGCGCGTCAGGGGATCCGGGATATGTGGCACCTACGCAGGAGTGCGTGAACCGGCTGGATATCGACGAAGATCAGGCAATCGGTTTGGGCGACTACAAGCAGTTGTTCGAGCTGGGCTTGCTCGGCGAATAGCGGCGGAACACTGAACGTGAGCGGAGGGATGACTGCGGGGAACCGTGCTCCGCGGCGAACATGCCCACAGGCTGAGTGCGCGTCGATTGTGACCGGGCGTTTGCCATGACCATCCATGCGATCAGACAACTGGCAATTCTTCATTGACGTCGGTGGCACGTTCACCGACGTTGTCGCCCGAGGCCCCGACGGCGCGATTGTCACCCACAAACTTCTAAGTTCTGGGGCGACTCGTGGTGTGGTCGAGGGGCAGTCGCAGGGAACGTGTATAAGCGACCAGCAGCGTGCGGGTGATCCGGAGGGGTTCTGGGTCGGATATCGTGTCGGACTGATCAGCGAAGACTGCCACGGTTCTGTCGGCAAGCAAAGTAGCGACACCGAGGAGCAGGTTGCGCATGTAACGCGGTTCGAGACCGACACGGGACGACTTTGGCTTGATCGCCCTTTAACCGCGGTGGTGCCAGGACAGTCCGTCTATGAGCTGCGGAGTGAAGAAGAGGCTCCAGTGGTAGCCATTCGATACCTGATGGGACTGCGTCTGAACGACCCGATCGGTCCAATCGACCTCCGCCTGGGCACGACACGTGCGACGAATGCGTTACTCGAGCGCAAGGGTGCCAAGACCGCCTTCGTGACCACCAAAGGATTCGGCGACGTCCTGAAGATCGGGTACCAGGATCGCCCCGAGCTCTTCGTCCTCGACATCCACAAGCGCGATGAGCTGGCTGGCTGCGTGGTCGAGATCGATGAGCGTATCAACGCCACAGGGCAGGTGCTCCGGCGACCGGACGAGAGCGCCATCCGTCAGCGGCTCCAGAAGCTGCCGGAGTCGGGGATCGAAGCCCTGGCCATCTGCCTTCTGCATGCCCACCTGAACCCCGCTCACGAGGAGATCGTGGCGTCCGTCGCGGCGTCGGTGGGGTTCTCGCACGTCTCCGTGTCTTCGCGTGTTGCCCGAATGGAGAAGATCGTGCCACGTGGTGACACGACGGTTGTGGATGCCTACTTGGGACCGGTCATCAAAGACTACGTCGGAACGCTTCGTCGATCCCTCCCCGAGGCTCGTCTCAGACTTCTGACCAGCAACGGCGGATTGGTCGACGCGGACAGCACGGCAGGTAAGGACACGATCCTGAGCGGACCAGCCGGCGGTGTCGTTGGCTGCCGTCACGTTGCTCACCAGGCCGGTTTTCTCAAGACCATCGGGTTTGACATGGGCGGGACCAGCACGGACGTGTCACGGGTCGACGAACCACCGAATGATCTGGAATACCAGCACGAAACGGTCAAGGCCGGCGTCCGCATCATGGCACCCATGCTGGCCGTCGAAACCGTGGCAGCCGGCGGTGGGAGCATCTGCACGTTTGACGGTCAGAAGCTGGTCGTGGGACCCGAAAGCGCCGGCGCTGATCCGGGACCAGCCTGCTATGGCCGGGGTGGTCCACTGACGGTCACTGACATGAACCTCTATCTCGGGCGGATCGTCTCCCAGTACTTCCCCTTCCGACTCGATCGCCACGTCGTCGAGCGGAAGCTGACGGCACTTTGTGAGAAGGTCAATATAGACACGGGCTCCGACCTTCGCCTCGTCGACCTCGCCGAGGGGTTCATCAAGATCGCCAACGCCAACATGGCTGCCGCCATCAAGCGAATCTCGATTGCCAAAGGTTACGACGCTCGCGAGTACGCGCTGACTACCTTTGGAGGCGCGGGTGCCCAGCACGCTTGTGCCATCGCCCGGGGACTTGGCATCTCGCGTGTTCTTTGTAGCCCCTTTGCTGGGGTCCTCAGTGCTGTCGGTATTGGTGTCGCGGACGTCAAACGGATCGGTCAGCGCAGCGTCCACCATCGACTCGAGCCACAGGCCGATGTCGCACTCGACCCCAGGTTCGAGTCGCTCACCGCGGAGCTGCGTGAAGCTCTGATAGCCGATGGGACGCGAGCGGACGCTCTTTCACCACCAGTGCGGACGATGGACCTCTGCTATGTGGGACAAGCCATGCTCCTCACCGTGCCGGCGGAGCCTTTGGAGGAGGCACAGTCTCGATTCGAGACGCTTCACCGCCAGCTCTACGGCTACTGTCACGTGGATCGTGCGATTGAGATCCGTACCATCCGTGTCGAGCTGGCTGCGCGTACAGAGCATTTGCCCATTCAATGGACACCGGGTGGAACATCACAGGGATCAAGACCGCGGGTGACCACGATGATCCTGGACGGTAAGCCGACGACCGTTCCACTGTTTATCCGCGGTGAGCTCTACACCAATCAGCGCATTACCGGACCCGCTGTCATTATCGAGGACACTTCCACCATCGTCATCGACCCGGGTTGGGAAGCCACCATCACCGAACATGGTGACGTTATACTGACAGACGCCCACACTGAAACCGGACAAGAGCGGATCGGCACCGATGTCGACCCGATCCAGCTCGAGTTGTTCAATAACCAGTTTGCCTCCATCGCCGAGCAGATGGGAACGACGCTTCGCCGGACGGCACTCTCCGTAAATGTCAAGGAGCGACTCGATTTCTCTTGTGCGATCTTTACACCCGAAGGCGAGCTGGTCGCCAACGCCCCCCATATCCCCGTGCATCTCGGTGGTATGAGTGACTGCGTTAAGGCACTAATGGAGGACGTGGACACGTTGACACCCGGCGACGTCTTTATCACCAACGATCCTTATCGCGGCGGGTCGCATCTCAACGATGTCACGATCATAACACCCGTCCATGATGACGCCGGTACGACACTTCTGTTTTTCGTCGCCAGTCGGGCGCATCACGCCGAGATCGGCGGAACCAGACCCGGGTCCATGCCCCCCGACTCGACGTCGCTCGCCCAGGAAGGCGTCGTCATTCGCGCCTTCCCGTGGATCCGCGGGGGAAAGCCTCAGCACGACCGGCTACGAGCTCTTTTGACCGCCCCGCCCTACCCGTCGCGTGCCCCGGATGAGAACCTGGCCGACGTGTCTGCGCAAGCGGCAGCCAACCAGACCGGTGTGCGCGAACTCAAAGCCATGATCGACAAGTATGGTCTCGACGTGGTCCACAGCTACATGCGGCATATCCGCGACGCGGCGGAGCAAAAAATGCGCCGTGCCCTTGCCAGACTGCCGGATGGTGTGCGTGAGTTTCAGGATCGATTGGACGATGGATCGCCCATCCGATTGGCGCTGAGCATCCACGGCGACGAAGCGATGCTCGATTTCTCGGGAACGGGGGGCGTTTTGCCGGGTAATCTTAACGCCAACCGGGCGATCGTAACCAGTGCCGTTTTGTACTGTCTGCGATGTCTGATCGACGAAGATATTCCGCTAAACGCTGGCGTTCTCGCACCAGTAAGGATTACACTGCCCGAGTGTTTGCTGAACCCGCCGGCGATGGCCGATCCCGCAAAGTGCGCCGCCATGGGAGGCGGAAACGTGGAGACCTCGCAACGGATCGTGGACTGCATCTTCGGAGCACTCGGGACCGTCGCCGCCAGCCAGGGAACGATGAACAACGTGTTGATTGGACATGAAGCACTTAGCTATTACGAAACCATCTGCGGTGGGGCGGGCGCGGGACCCGGATTCGACGGAGCCGACGCTGTACACACCCACATGACCAACACGCGCTTGACAGACCCAGAGGTGCTCGAAGCCCGTGTTCCCCTGCGACTCATTCGATTCGCCATCCGACACGGCTCAGGCGGAAAGGGCCGGTACCGCGGCGGTTGCGGGGTGGTACGTGAATTGGAGTTTATGGAACCATTGGAAGTGTCAATCATCAGTCAGCGTCGCACGACGTCACCCTACGGGCTGCAAGGCGGCGGCCACGGCCAACCAGGGCAAAACCTGCTGCTGCGACGAGGGGCAAACCGCGCAAAGGTGCTTTTGCCCACCGTTTTGGCAACCGTCTTTCCAGGTGACAGGCTTACGATCGAAACGCCAGGCGGTGGTGGTTGGGGTACGCCTCTAATCAACACCGAATCCACCCACTGCGTGGGGGCGACTGCCCCATGAACCCACGGATCACCTCGATTGAGAATCTGGTCGCCAGCGACCCCGGTGGACGCAATGTTTTTGGCCTGGTGCAGAGGGATCAGCTCCGACTGGCTGCCCAGTCGCTGAGGCTTGCCAGACGTGTTGCCATCGTAAGCGGGTTCTTCATCCGCGAAGCTGGTGCCGGTGAGACCGATGGTCCTCCTGGTGCGAAAGTGCTGGGCAACGCCCTTTCATCGCTCGACATCGAGGTGGACTACATCACCGACGCCCCTAACGCACCGCTGTTTAAGGCCCTGGGCCTGAGACCCATCACCGACGTTCACGACTACCTGGACAAGGCTCAACCAACGCACATAGTGTCGATCGAGCGGGTTGGTCGTGGGCATGACGGACGGTACCGCAACATGCGCGGACAGGACATCACCGACGTGACCGCTCCCCTTGATGAGCTGTTTACAGAAGCCAGCCGGCGCGGTCTGACAACCATTGGCATCGGGGACGGCGGTAATGAGATCGGCATGGGCAAGGTCTTCCCCGACACGCTGTCTACCATTGAAAACGGGCGAACCATCGCTACTGTCGTCTCGACAGACTTTTGTATCGCGGCTGGCGTGTCCAACTGGGGTGCTTACGGTTTGACCGGCGCCTTGTCCGTCTTCGCAAGCCGCGATCTTCTGCCATCAGCGAAAGAGGCTGCCAGGGACATCTATCGGATTGTACGGGAGGGTAACGCCGTTGACGGTGTGACACACAAGAGCGAACCGACGATCGACGGTGTCGAGCTGGCAGCCAGCCTGCGAATGCTTGAGAGCATCCGGCGACATATCGCCCCCTCGCCTCTCGAGAGGGGAGAGCCGCTCATCGTTGGTGTGCTCGGTTACGGCAGAACGGGCCGGGCTGCCGCCGCCTTGCTTGCCGAGCACGGTCACCGCGTCTGCATCTCCGATGAAGGACCGGTCACACTCGAGCCAGGCACAATCGCAGCAGGGGTCGAAACGGGTGGACATAGCATTGAATTCCTCAGCGCGTGTGACCTGATCGTAAGGAGCCCGGGGGTGCCGGCAGACAGCCCCATTCTGGATGCCCTTCATCGCCGAGGCATACCGGTGATCAGTGAATTGGAGCTCGGTTATCAGCTTGGCGTCCAGACTTCACCTTGGCGACCGTCTCCGTTGATCGGCGTGACCGGCACGATTGGAAAACGAACGACGGTTCAATTGATGCAGCGGGTCTTTGCCTCCGCCCAGCGACCGATGAGGATCGGTGGAAACAGGGGCGAGCCGCTTTCTGCCCTTCTCCCCCAGCATCGGTCGGGAGGCCCCGTCGCCATCGCTGTATCCAGCTTTCAGTTGGAGACCGTCGTGCACTTCCGTCCGGACATCGCGATTTTGCTCAACGTGGACGAGGCCCATCTGGATCGCCACCGTTCGATCGCCGAGTACGTACGAATCAAGAGTCGGATTTTCATGAATCAAAACCCGGACGACGCCCTGATCCTGCCTTTCGATGATCCGCGCATGCGCATGCTGGCGCGTAAACACCACGGTCGGACGTTTTTCTTCTCCACGCGACAGGCGGTGGACCGCGGCGCGTGGCTCGTTGACGGAACCATCCGGTCGAATGTAGACGGAGCCATAGAAACAGTCGGCCCGGCCGATCCAACGTTCCCAGACAATGTGCTGGCAACCGTGATCGCGGCCCGACTCAGCGGGTTGGACGGGGGCCAAATCGCCCGGGCCATGGAAGACGAATCCCGAGCCACCGGGCCATCCGACCCGGATGCAGACGTGTAGATCATGCAGATACCTGAGTTTAATGCTGACAGCCTGGCACGGGCGTCGGGTGCGCAAGTCCGGGCTATGTGTCGTGCCGGCAGGTTCAACCGGCCCACCACGGGCACCGCACTCGGGTACACCCAGGCCAACCTCGTCGTCTTGGGCACCGACGCTGCACGAGATTTCGGGCTGTTCTGCCGCTTGAATCCTAAGCCCTGCCCACTTCTGGAGGTCACCCGACCCGGACAATACGAACCGGTCGAGTCGGCACCGGGTGCCGATCTGCGGACCGACTTGCCGCGTTATCGCGTGTATGAACGCGGGGTTTACATCGACCGGCCCACATCGATCGAGTCGTACTGGGATGACAATTTAGTGGCGTTTCTTATTGGCTGTTCATTTACGTTCGAGTCCGCGCTCATGGAAGCGGGGATTCCTGTCCGACACATCGAGGAAGGCTGCAACGTCCCCATGTATCGCACGAATGTGACCTGCGAGCCGGCTGGTCCCTTCTCCGGCCCCTTGATCGTTTCCATGCGACCGATGACACCCAAGCACGCGGTAGAAGCGACACGAATCACCCAAGCCTTCCCGCGCGCGCACGGGGCGCCCGTACACGTCGGCCATCCCGAGAATCTTGGGATCGCGGATTTGGACTACCCGGACCACGGGGACGCTGTCACCATTCATTCCGATGAGATCCCTGTCTTTTGGGCCTGTGGCGTCACCCCGTTCGAAGCCATCATGAATGCCAGGCCGATGCTCGCGATTACGCATGAGCCGGGTCACATGTTTGTCACCGACATGCTCGACACGTCGTTGCGGCAGAGGTAATCAAGGGCTAGCTGAGGTTGACAGAGCAACGGCCTGCCCTCATCTGGTGCATCCGCACGACAGAGCCCCCTGGAGCACCGGCGCCCCGCGCCCGATTGCACAAGTCAGTCCGTTAGACCAATCCGACTCTCCTCCCTCTCTGTCTCGTTCATAGCAGCATTAGCGACCCCGATCTCCCCGTGCCAAGAATGCGACCGACGCTCGTATACACCTGTGAACAGCGACCAACGGGGTCGCAATCAGACGACAAGACAAGAACTGCGAAAAGGAGAAGAAAAATGGACGTCATCGACCATTTCCTGCGACCAGTTGTGGATTTCGGGGCATGGATTGCCGGTCATTTGACCTCGCTGATCTAAGCCATGAAGGACCAACAAAACCAAACCACTGGCCGGCACAAACCGCACTGAGGAGTCCGAGGTCGCTGAGACTTCGGACTCCTCAAAGCAACCGCACACCTTCAGCAAGCGGCGAGTCAGACCTTCCTCTTCTGTCGATCCTCACACGACCTTTAGCAGGGAATCTCGCAACGGCCACGTGGAATGCTCAGGACCGCACCAGTTCAGCATTCTCCAAACTCGCACGGCACAAGTTCCCTTAAGATGCCCACCAGGGGAGACAGAGTGGGATTGAGCGATACACAGATTCACAGTGCGCTTCAATTCTTCGATCGGTACGGTTGATGCTGCCGAAAGAGGTTCAAACGCCGATTGAGCTCGGATGTCATAATATAGTCACCACGTGCTTCCGCAAGAGCCAACGCTCGATCAGCCGTCTCAATGGCGTCTGCAAACTGACCGGCCTCTGCGTAGGCGGTGGCCAGCGTCATCATGCTGGGAAGGTGCTTACCTCCACGACGCCTGTTCACGTACAATGCCCAGCGTACAGCCTCCTGACCGTCGCGTATCTCGTCGTCCGGGTAGGACGCCAGGAGATCGGCGAGAAACGCGCTTAACTCGAGTGCTCCTGGGTTGTCCCTGACACCTTGACGGAGAACCTTGACCGCGTCGGCCACGTGCCCTGTCCGCACCAAGCCCTGGGCCAGCAGGAGACAGGCGCGGTCACGATGGGGATCAACGACCAGGGCACGCAAATACAGGCGGATGGCCGCGTCGGTGTGGCCGGACATCCTCTGGAGATCGGCGAAATGATGCAGAGCAACCGCATCGTACGGCTTCAGCTCCAACGCTTTTTGATAATGCTCCGCCGCTTCCTGCAGCATCTGTGCGCGGATCAAAGCATCGGCGTAGTTGGTATGGGCGATCGCACTCGCGGGGCTCACCTTGACGCCCCGCAACCACAACGTCCGGCCGGAGAGCCAGATGTTCGCCTGGGCGAAGGTTTCCCGGGCAAGGACAGCCAATAACACCGTACACGTCAAGATCAGGATTGCGCGTCCGTTGGGACGACCACACCAGCCAGGCCGGCGCAAAAGCCAATACAGAGCCCCACCGCCCAGCGCCGCGAGAACCAAGCATGAAAGGTAACTGTACCGATCCGCCACAAGCTGTGGGCCACTCTGAATGAATCCTGCTACGGGAAGAAGAACCACTCCGTAGACGGCGAAAGCCGCAAGCAAAAAAGGCCACCGCCGACGCAGAGCGAAGGCGAGAAGAGCGGCAACCACGATAAACACGACACTGCCCCAAAGCATCGATCCAAGCAGAACCTCACGCGGCGGGACTTCATAAAGCGGGCCCAGGTTCGTCGGCCACACGGTTTTCCAAACATAGAAAGTCAACCCGTAGAATGCTTGGGCCACTCGCGCCCAGATATCATGCTCTGTGAGCGTATACAACGCACCGCCCTCGCGACGGGCGTTGTAGGCCCGGACCCCCGCTGCCACCGCCAGCACAAGAAACGGAATCTTGTCCAGCCAGACCCAGGTCCATCGGCTTGCCACGAGGGCTTCCCGCTCACCTGTTGGAGTGCGTGGTGCGGGTACGTCGACGGGACCGCTGCCTTCCGTCATTGAAACCGGCAGGCCCACATTAGACTTTCCGACCCGTCGCAACGGATAGCGATCGAGAATCAACAACACAATGGGGAGCGTGACCGCTGACGCCTTGGCGAGCAGCGATAGCAGACAGGCAACGACCGCTCCCCCATATGCCCACCAGCGGAACCGATTGATCTTAGGTCCACAGCCAACACTCATTCCCCGCCCGTAGTGTACGTACAGCGTCACACAGAGAACGTAGAAGAAGCCCGCCAGAAGCCCGCTCCGACCCGCCAACCAGGCTACCGTCTCCGCTCGCAGCGGGTGCAGAGCGAACAGCCCTGCCGCGAAAAGAGCTGCCAGGACCATTGGTGCCGATCTTGTATCGCCAGCTCGGCTACTTGCCAGGGATAAGAGGGTCCGCACGAGGAAGTAGAACACCACCGCCGTTAAGGCATGAAGAGCAACGCTGGTCAAGTGGTATCCGAAGTACTGCCGTTTCCACAGTGCCCAGTCCAGCGTATAGCTCAACCAAGTGAGCGGCTGAAAGTGTCCGGCAAAGGAGGTAGTGAACATCCACCGCAGACTGGAAGCGTCCAACGTCCGGTACCGGGTGATGTACACGAGAAGCGCATCATCGTCCCACCGAACAAGCCCCGCATCGAGGGCCGGCATGAACACGACCAGGATGGAGACGACCAGAAGAACAGGCGCACCGAGACGCCACCGGGTCGGACCCGGATTGCGATCTTCCAAGCTGGCCACAAAACGTTCTTGATCTTCAGCACCAGCAGGCCAACCTCCCTCCGCCGTCGATTCGGTGTGTATGGACTTATTGGTGCACACCGGCGTATTCTAGGACCGATTGGGTTTCCTTCCAAGACCAGAGGCAGGCACACGAATACTCCGACCTGGCAGACTCCCGGAGCATCAGAGGAAAGACCGTGGTTATACACCCCGCCCAAATGATCCTTCTCCCGCTGACCACATGCAGCTATTCAGCGATCGTAAGGAGTTCGCTTCATTTGAGATACACTTCCGTACAACGTAAACTGGCCCCAGGTTCGGTGACCGGACCGTACCGTACCTGTAAACGCGAAGGGCTGGGCACGTGCGAGAGGCTCGCAGGCTTGTGACGGAACCGTCGGGTGAGCGCCGTCCGGCATGGCCCAGAGAGATCGTGCCGCATGGCACCAGGGCTCGACCCGACGGCAAGCCGGGTCAGGCATAATGGGTGACAAAGGAATGACGCTAAAAATCATGACACGTTTTTGCATCGTCTTCGCGGGTAGCGGGCTGTTGGGCTCTGTCGCCCTGGCCCAGACAGGCGGCGAGATCAGCTTGACCGCCCCCACCACGCACGAGGAGATCGCTGCCCTGGTTGACAGTCTGAGCCACCCCTCGTACGAGAAGCGCACCTTTGCTACGCGACGATTGTGCGCCATCGGAACGCCTGCCCGCAAGAAACTGCAATCCGCCGCGGACGGCGATGACATGGAGACCGTCCTCCGTGCCAGAGCGATCCTGGCGGTGCTCGACCGTCTCATGTTCGCGGGCGTTGAGGTAAAACTGGGATTCGCCAGGAGCAAAGTCGTCTGGGATGAGCCCGCAGACCTGCTCGTCACGATGATCAATCGATCAGAATATCCTGCGCGTGTCCCGTTCGAGCTTGACACCGCTACGCGCCAAAGGCTAAGCGATGACGCCCGCCAGGTGGGTGATATGCTTGATCTGGCTGATCTGGTGCATGTCCAAAGCGCTGGAGCTCTCGAGCTTGAGTTGACGGTCGACGACATTACTGATGATCCTGAGGTCGTGGCGGCGGTCCAAGATCGACTCAACGGCGGGCCCACCGGCATCCTCGTGCCCGGCCAGCAGGTGACGGTCACAGCTCAGGCATTCAACCGCGGGTGGGCACGCTACCGGCTGCTCGACAAGGGAACATATACAGTTCGGCTGGACTACACGCCCGGGTGGAATGACGAGGTCCTCATCACCGAGCGCGTTGGCCGCGTGGTCAGTAATGAAGCCACCATAACCGTTACGCGAAGCGCACCTGACTCGGTCTCGAGAGCGGGCCTTCAAGCCTCTCTCACCCTTGAGCGACGAGACAAGGACCTTGTTGCCTTGCTCTCGAACCACTCCGATCAGGCCCAACTGATCAACGAGGGGTTTGGCCCCTCCCCACCGTTCGCAGAAGGACGTTGGGTGTGGGAGGTGGACGGCGCGAGGGAGGAGGTCCGACAGGGTGCCAAACCGACCGCCTCCTGGCACGACTTCGATCCGGCGCTGCTCGTCGACCTGCCCGCCGGAGATTCGCTCGAACTCGCCAGAATCGATCTCGGCGATCTGAGACGGAAACTGGAAGGCGTCGGCGCCGACCTCAGCGATGCCCGCGGCAGCCTGCACTTCGGCTACGCCAATGCCTGCAATCGCCAGTGGCAGGTCCAGCAGGGACCGGCCCTTGTTGGCAACCCCAACGCACCACCCCTCTTCCGATCGATCCTTCCGCGCCGAATTCTATCGACGCGGCTTACGAGCCAGAGGCTTGCCGGTTCTGACCTGGAGTAGAGGTCTGCTCTGCGGTCCAGGCCATTGGCTGAATTCACGTCGCACCCGTTGCGGGGTACCGGTGTTTGACGCTCTGGTGACCCGTTTCTAGAATCCAGCCCGATGGCAGACGACCCGGCGCGATCCTCCAATTCAACAGGCCGACACCGAACAGACGACGTCGTCGAAAGGACCAGGATGTCATTCGGCGAGCATCTGGAGGAGCTGCGGAGCCGACTCATCCTGGCGCTGATCGGTGTCGTGCTGGCAACCATCGTCGCCCTCATCTTCGGGAAGGACATCCTCGAGATCATCTGCCTGCCCCTGCTGTTCGTGCAACACATCAACGGTCTGCCACCGCACCTTCAGGTCCTTGCTCCGACCGCCGCCTTCGTAGCTTATCTCAAGATCGGCCTACTCTCGGGGATCATCGTCTCGATGCCGTGGCTTTTGTATCAGCTGTGGCTTTTTGTCGCCTCCGGTTTGTATAAGCACGAGCGCCGGTTCGTGAGAACACTGATACCGGTGTCGGTGGGGTTATTCGTCGTCGGCGTGCTGTTCCTGTACCTCGTCGTGTTGCCCCTGGTGCTACATTTCTTCATCAAGTTCAACAAAGCCTTTGGCACACCCGAGCTAGCCCCGACCGTGTTGCAGAGGCTGCTGCTGCCGGACGAAGAGCTGCCACCGCCTACGATCGACTTGCCTGACGCGGCCCAGATTCCCTGTGTTCGCGAGGACCCCAGCAACCCCAGACCTGGCGATGCCTGGGTAAACTTGAGGACCCACCGGTTTGTCGTTCAAACGCCCGATGGGCTGAAGTCGATGGCACTCGAGCCGGGTGCCAAACAGACCACCATGGATAGCCAGTTCGCGATTGACTTCTATATCTCGTTCGTGCTGATGCTCGCCTTGGCGTTCGGGATCGCCTTCGAGACGCCGGTTATCGTTTTCTTCCTGGCCTGGAGTGGCATTGTCCCGACCGCTACGATGGTTCGAAGCCGGCGCTACGTCCTGCTCGCTACGGTGATCGTTGCCGCCATGCTGACACCCCCGGACGTGATCAGCCAACTCCTCCTGGCTGGCCCCATGTTTCTTCTCTTCGAAATCGGCATCTTCGTCGCCCGTTTCGTAGAACGAAAGAAGGAAACGACCGACGCGGCGCAGGGTGGGTCCCGGACGCACGGTGCATGAATAGTCCGACGCCTAAGCATAATCGCGGGGGCAACAGAGAAGCGCGAGCGTCCGAAGGTCAAGAGGTCCAAAGTTCGGAACGTCGAGTGTTGATGAAGGGCGGGCTCGAGTTGCCGTCTTTGAGGGGAAACCGGGGTGAAACCTCTCCTGCCTCATCAGCTGCTCTCCCTAATCGGAATGTGGATGAGAGCTGGAGACCCTTTTTCACCTACGGGTGGGTAGCGCTCAAAGGATGACAAGGAGCAGTCCAATTCGTGCGTCGACTGAGGCAGCCATTCACTGGGCATGCGACGATTGCAACTGCGACTCCCCGGGCAGACAGTGCGAAACCTTCGAATGCAGTGAACCCGTACCAACTGTCTCCGAGTGGGGGCTGCTGGTTACGTTGCTGCTAATGCTAACGCGCGGCAGCATTGTTTTCGCACTCCGTCGCCAACGGGCAACGGCAAAGTCAGCGTCGTAGCTGGTATTTGGACACGAGATCCCCAGTCTTGTACTCGGGTGATGCGCTTGGGCGGATCTTAGCTGTGGGTCTCCGGACCGCTATGAAGTCCCCTCCTGTTCTTCTACGGGGGGGTAGGGGGCGGACTCGACACATCCGAGCTCGTTTCCCCACCCTTGCTGCGCAGGGATCGGAGCACCCCGAAATTCCAGACAGAGATTTCTACTGCGGGCCGAGCAATGCTCCGGTCCACAAGGGATAATCAAGCAGGTCGACGAAGCGGTCCGCATTCATGTCACCGGGTGCGCATATCCCGGTAGCGAGCTGCTCGATGCACAACTGGAAGGACTGGTAATCCCGCATGTCGATGTTGCCGCTCGCGTCGAAGTCGCCGTCACCGAATGGTACGCAGGTGTCACCGTCTTCATCGCATCCTTGATCCGGGCAGGGGCCCATGCCGGGCTGACACCCCACTCCCGCGTCACAGGTCTCCTCACCATTGCAGAACAAACCGTCGTCACAGCCAATGTCGCTGAAGCAGCGGCACGAATAGACCATAAAGTCGTCGACGTACCAACCGTCATAGCCGGTGCAACCGTCTTTGCCGAGGGCAAACCGGAGTTGGAGCGTCTGACCACCACTCACGAAACTGCTCAGATCCACCAGAGAGGTGCCCCATTGACCGCCGATCCCCGAATAACCTTCCTGGCCTGCCAGTGGGTTTGTGTTGTCTGGTGGGCTATTGATCGTCGTGTTATAGGCGTTATACGTGAACGCCGAGCCAGGAACCAACTCAAACGGCCCCCCATCGACCTTGATCCATAGATTGCCACCATCCCACCCAGGTTCCGTCTCAACATAGTGCGTAAAGGCAAGCGTTGGCTCGAAGAGGTGAAGCGGCAGTACAATCGTTGGACTCGTAAGATAATGCACACCAGATTCGTCTTGAGGTCCGCAGTCTCCAACATGGCGATCCTCCCCAAACCAAGCTGTCCCCGGTTGGCTGAAGGGCAAGTCGCTCACCTGTACCCAGTCGTAAGGCGTCGGGGGCATCGTATTGTGAACCGTCCAGCCGTTCGGTCCGCCCTCAAAATCATCTTCGAAGATGACCTGTCTGCCCTCGCACAGCTCCGGTGGAGTGGAATCCAAAACAGAAACCGTTGCCCCGCACGCGCCTTCCGTATTCATCTCGACGGCCAGGAGAGCTTTGTCCACCTGTTCGGCGTCCGCGGCTGTGAACATGTCACCAGAGGGTAAACCCGTACGTGGATCATTGGGGACCGCGCCAATCAGGTCAGCCGCGGCCTGGTTGAGAGCGTGGTACGCGTCCTCGAAGTCTGAGGCCAGCGTGAGATACGTCGTCAGTGCACGGTACCATACTGCACCGGCCTTAATGGGACCGATCCCGTTCACCACGTAACCGTTGAAGGACTTCCCATCCGTGACCATCGCAAACGCATGGTTCGCGACTCCGTTTCCGCTGTGGACACCGCCGTCGTCAAGTGGATTGCACGTTTGAAACTCACTGTTGGCCCGATCCGGATCGCCCAAACAGGGCGGGTTCCACATGTCCCGAATCGCAAAGCCTGGTGTCCCGAATGGATCTTCGCCCACGAGCCACCTTACGCCGCCGGCGGAACTGTTGGCGGCGAGTGTCACGTTAACGGCTCCACCTCCCAGTGCCGATTTGACCAGCTCGCCGTCGGCGTTGCGAATGCCGATCGAAGGAATCGTGATCGTCGGGTCGTCTCCACCGAGCGTCGGCGGGAAACCCGTCAACTGGTTGTCGACCACGATGGCTGCGACGGCACCGGCATCTTGGGCGTTCTTGACCTTCAGTGTGAAATTGCAGTCCCCACGGTCGACCAACGCAATCCGCCCGTTGATTTCACCAGGGTTGTTCAATCCAGGGCTGCATGCGAGCAGCGGATCAGCCATGGCAACGTCGCCTGCGACACCACTCTCCGTCAGGAAAGGTCCGAACAAAGCCGGCGCCGCAAGGTACGTTCCGGCGATCCCCGGCGGATCGTGAATCACCAGCTTGACACCAGCGAGACAGCCGTCGGCGCGAGGCGAATTGGGTGTGTCCGAACCCGGTCCCGTGGGATGCACCGGCCACGGCGTCCCGCCCGGGGGGCCGGCAAAGGCAGCATCCCCGTTGAACAGGTCGATCAACTCCCCGAAGATGTCAGCGTAGGACTCGTTCAGTTGGCCCGGTTGATTCTGGTAGATCAGATTCGCGGTAAAATCGACGACACCGTGTGTAAACTCGTGGCCGATGATGTCGTCGGTCACCTCGCCGCTGCAGAAGATGGCTTGGCCTGCGCTGCCTCGCCAGGCGGCGTTGGGACAGCCGATGGCCCTCGAGTGAACCGTGACCATCAGCGGCATACCGGCGTCGTCAAGACTGTCTCGGCCAAAAGCTCGGAAGTAATAGTCGTAAGTGTCTCCGCCCCAGTCGTAGGCGGCGTCTGCCTCGAAATCGCCCGTTGGGGGCGAGCCTTCCCATCGAACCCACATTCCAGGCAAAAGGTCCGACTCGACACCGTCAAACACCATCCGATCCCTGTCCGTTTGAACCAGGCTCCACTGGTCGAGTACACGGCCACTGTGGGCGTCGACAAAGAACGCCTCCGCAACGTCCGTGCCGGTCAGGTGCAGATAGTAAGCCAACCTAGCCCCTTGCGGGGGATCGCCGTACCAACCCGGGTCGACGATGACAAGCGCCTGACGCTCCACGGTCGGATCGGTCCCCGCAAACTGGGCGATGGCGATTCGCTCCGCCATCTGTCGGTCGATGTTTGGCTTCGTGCTCAGCTTGTCTGGTATGGGGAAAAAATCGCCGTTGGCGACGATCACCTCGCCGTCCGCGTTCTGGTGAACCTTCACAACACCCGCAAAGACGGGCACCCCCTTGTGAACCTGTCGATAAGTGGTGTGGGTGTGCCCGAGCGCGTCTACGTGTGTCTTTTCGATAGCAAGCTGGGTGGCCGGGTCGGTGATGCCAAACAGGTGGCCGCGCGCTCTCAAAAAGTCCAGCGGCTCCGGTTTGGCCTTGCCTACGGCGATGGGAACCGGAATCACCCCACCGTCAATCGCGGTCACGAAGCTGGCCAAGCCCGTGTGCCGAGACGTTCGGACAGTCAAACCATCGTCAGCACCTTTGACCTGGAGCGTCGCGAGGGCCGAACAAAATACTGCAATGAGGGTGGTTACACCCGAATTTCCTTCGAGCTTCCGTGTCGTCCCTCGCTGGTTGTTACTCTTACCGCTGCAGGCATTATCCGTCATGGTCTATTCTCTCCCGCTTGCTTAACGATCTAAGACTCCCCGGTCATGTAGCGTCACCCCTCATAGGTGACGACCGATCTTCGCTGCCCGCCGCCCGCAAAAGGCGGCGACCCCGGTCTGAGGCGGGCTACGCAATAACTCGGGCAGGGTTCGCCGTGCGGACCGCTTGGCCTGTCGAATAAAACGGATGGTCCGCACGGCGGACCCTGCGTTGGTCCTATCCCTCCACGTCCTCGTTGGCTGTGGCGTGACGCCTCCTCACCCGCCTTCTCCGCCCGTGGTCTTACCCCATTCTAGCAGGCGAACCGGCGTCCACATAACGTGCCCTGAGAATTCTTATCGGACCTGGCATGCCTTCTTGCGGAGGAGCCGTACCGCGCTCCGGAACGTTGGGGTGGCCCCTCAGTCGTGTCGTTTCACCCATCAGGCGGGTCCCAATCTCCAGTTGTCAATCCCCAATCCCAAATTCCTCCACTTTCCGCCCTCCGCGACGCAGCTTGCCCCCTCCGCTGTCTCGCTTCATCCACCGAGGGTGTCTGAATCCCCCATGGCTTGGACCACCCTACCGTGCACATTGGAGCGTGGTTGGCGCACGAACCTCCCGTCGGTTTGGCCGCTCGAGCGGGTTCAATCCGAGGGGCTGTAAGACCAATCGGCGGGATATGCGAGCTTGAGCCATCCGCGCTCCGAGCGCCCACCGTCGGAGTACACGATCAGCGGAGCACCACGGGATATGGCTATCGCGACACCGACATGGTCGCCGCGGACCCGATCGACAACGACCTCCTCCCAACTTGGACCGTCCTTTGTGGCATACCGCAGTTCCTTCCTCGCAGACCACAAGAACGCGACATGTGGCCGTCCGCCTCGATCAAGTACAAACGCAGGGACGGATGCCGGCGCGGTGCCGAACAGGCTTGTTTTTCCGTCCGGGCCCAGATACGTGAGGTGCTTCTCATCCATATCGGCGTATACCACGTGACGCCTGTCCGAGCTGTCGAGGGCGATCCTCCCGGAATTCCCAGCATCGCCGTCAACAACCAGCTCTTCCGTATGCCACCCGTCTGACCCTCGGTAGGAGTACAACAGATCAGCGCCGTCCTCCGCGAGGCGTTTATGAACGATGTGCGGCCGGCCCCCGTGATCGAGTGCTAGCGAACTGTTTCCCCCGACCTGCCCGGCGCTATAGACTTCCTCCGTGTGCCACGAGGAACCGTCAAACCAGCTATACATCAGATCTTTGTTGCACTCGCCTTGAAAGCACAAGTGGCTGATACACGGAAGATTGTCGGCGGTCAAAGCGAGTGAGCACTCATATCC
>CAYOQG010000002.1:0-69451 GCA_964405925.1 uncultured Phycisphaeraceae bacterium
TAGCCGGATTTGTAAGAGGGCCACCTTCATTTTGGCTCAGCTCGGTAAGCGGCTCCGATCCCTACTTCGCTGAGGATCTGGTCTTCGAGCTCGTGCATTCGAGCCGCACCGTGTTCTTCCTTGTCGTCATAACCGAGCAAGTGGAGCACCCCGTGTACGGCGTATAGAGCGAGCTCAGCGTGGATGCTCAGGCCTCGCCGGGTTGCCTCCCGTCTTGCCGTGTCGACGGACACAACAATCTCGCCGTCGACCAGACGCGTCCTACCCCTTAACGAGGAATCGGCGCAGGCCGGGCCTCCAGGAGCGCCTTCCCCCTGCTGCATTCCATTACTTAGATCAAACGCCAAGACATCCGTAGGTCCTGGGCGCGCCAAGTGTCTGTCATTCAGGTGGGCGATATCGTTGTCGTTGACCAAGGCGAGGCTGATCCGTGCTTGTGACACACCGTGCCGGTGGAGTGTAGCTTTGATCGCGTCCCGCAAACGTCTATCACAGTCCGCAGTGGTCTCGCTCAGATGCGTTACATCTATGTCGTATTCGGGATCTTCGTCCATATAACCCGTCTACCAGCCGCTGTCGCAAGTCGGCCAATCAGACAGTGACCTTCTGTCGCTGCTCCGCGGGTTCCTCTGCCTCCGGTTTCCGCGGTTTCGGATAGGGCACACGGCCATGATAAATGCTACACAGACTCTTTGACAAGGAATCCTCCACCTGCCGAATCTCTTTCAACGTAATCTCGCAGTCGTCGAACTGCCCATCGTTCAGGCGGTCCGTCACGATCTGATGTACGACCGCCTCGATCCGGCTGGCGGTCGGTTCTGAGAGCGCCCGGACCGCGCCTTCCGCACCATCGCAGAGCATCAGCACCGCTGACTCGCGAGACCGCGGTTTGGGGCCGCTGTAGCGGAACTCTGCCTCCGGGACCTCCCGGTCATGCTTGCCGCTGGCGATCTGCGGTTGCTTCTCGCTGGCCACGTGATGAAAGTACCGAACCACGGTCGTACCGTGATGCTCCGAAACGAACTGGTGCAGGATGCGGGGCAATTTGTATTCTTTCGCCATCTCGATCCCGTCCTTGACATGGCCCAGGATGATGAGCAGGCTCATTGTGGGCGCCAGATTGTCGTGACGGCTAATCCGCCCCTCCTGATTCTCCGTGAAGTAGCCGGCCTTGGGGATCTTGCCGATGTCATGGTATAAGGCACCGACCTGAGCCAGCAGACCGTTCGCCCTGATGGATTCGCAAGCCGCCTCTGCAAGCGTGCCCAAAACCAGGCTATGGCTATACGTCCCCGGAGCCTCGCGGGCCAGCAACTGCAACAACGGACGCGTTGGGTCGCGCCACTCCAACAACGTCAAGTAGGTGGCGATGCCGAACAGTCGCTCAATCAACGGCAGCACCCCCGAGACGATGAATGACGCCAGCATGACACACGCACCTGCCGCCAGCCCGTGATAAAGAATGGCCTCACCCGTGTCGCCTTGCGATAAGCCACCAGCGGCTGAGGCAAGCATTACCATTGCCACGGTGATGATTCCCGATGTCAACAGCTTCGTGCGCGATCGGATTTCACCAAGCTGGAAAACGGTCACCACAACACCGGTCAACAAACCCATCAAGAACACCGGGCGAGTGCCGACCATTGTCACGATGAGGATAGCCGCGATGCACATCACGCCCATGGCGAACCGCCGCGGATAGGCAATTGCGAGGACACCGCTGGCCACCAGACACGGGGCATAGACGAGCTCCGGCAGGTCAGGCCATCTCATAACCAGTAAGCGGGCCCCAAGCGCGGTGGCCAGCATCAACACCATGAAGGCGACGGTGCGAGACCGGATCTCGAAGACCCGAGGATGATGCAGGCCCGTGTAGACGAGCAGGCCGATTGAAAGCAGTACGATAAGGGCCACCGTCCCCGATCGCTGCAGCAGCCTCGTTCGCCGTTCCCGCTCCGCCTCCTCACTGCCCTGGTCCAGAAAGTCCCGATATGCGGCGTACTCAGCCCGCAGGAGACGGTAGTCGTCTGGTCCGAGCACCCCTGGACCGATAAACGCCTCGCCTTTCTTGTAAGTGGTCATGGCAACTGGCGTGTTGTTCTCCGCCCGGGCCATCTCGTCGCTCGTTCGACGACGGTCGAAGACGATTGTCGGCTGTTCACGGAAAGTTGAGAGAACGACCGCCTCGACCGTTGTGACCAGCTCCGGAAGACGGAACCGCCTGGCGACCTGGGCGGCGCTGCCGCGCAAGGCCCGTTCGTTGCCGTGAGGGATGACCTCTGCGTGTGGAACGTCGACGACGCGCGCGGAGCCATCCGCATCTTGGATTTCGAGCCTGATGAAATCCGTTGAGCTTTTGGGCTCGCGGTCCTCATGCAACAAGCCCCGAACGACGTACTCCTTCTCTAGAGGAAGTTGATCGACCCACGCCTGGAATTGGGCCCGCCCGGCATCGTCCGCCATGCCATGAAGGCGGTTGTAGGCACCCTCGACGGCCGGCCAATTCAGTTCGTGAAGTGTACTGCCGTACTGCTCAAAAGAGTCCGCGTCGGTGGCAGCCTGATAAACCCGCATCAGATCCGCCCGAATTCGATCGAATGTCAACGCGGGAGCGTTGAGGGTGTAGTAGCTTGGCGTAGCTGCCCGACCGGCCTCGCGGTCCGCTGCCGTCTGCTCCAAGTCCCGCACCTGAAAATCGACGTCGGCGTAGATCGGGTGCTCGACGCGCTGACCGATCGAATAGCCGAGTGTCATCTCCCCCAACAGAGCAATAACCGAAATGGCGATCAAGAACAGCAGGCTGGTGAGCATCGACCAGGAAAACAACCGCGCAGAGAACCGCTGTTGCCACGTTCCGGAGACCTTGGCCCGCCGTTCACGCACTTGCTTGCGTCTGCTCTTGCCTGTATTCGCCGACAAAGCCATGGTGCTAGGTCCGACACAAAGTCGTCTTACCGGAGAGACAGGCGTTTATCGGCTGGATCGAGTGATACGCTCGACACGGCCGAGGGCTCGACCCACGCGTTACATGCCCGGCACGATTATCAGACGCTCGGTCCGTTCCGCCCATAAGCCTCTACAATTCGCTGAACGAGCGGGTGCCGAACGATGTCACTGCGACCCAGGCGCAACACAGCCACCCCACGGATTCCCTGAAGCCGGTCTACCGCATCGGTAAACCCGCTCGTCTCTCCAGTGGCCAAATCGCTCTGACTGTCATCACCCGTCACGATCATCTTGCTGTGATGCCCGAGCCGGGTCAGAAACATCAACATCTGTCCCGTCGTCGCATTCTGCGCCTCGTCCAAAATGATAGCTGCGCTGTTCAGGGTCCGCCCGCGCATGAAAGCAAGCGGGACCACCTCAATTACGTCGTTTTGCATGAAACGTTTGATCTGCTCAAACGTCATCATGTCGTGCATCGCATCGAACAGCGGACGCAAGTAAGGGTTTACCTTGGCCTGCAGATCACCGGGCAAGTAGCCTAGCTTCTCCCCAGCCTCCACCGCGGGTCGCACAAGAACGATACGCTTGATCTTGTGGTGCTTCAGTAGTGACACCGAAACCGCAACCGCCAAGTAGGTCTTCCCCGTCCCTGCCGGACCGAGGCAAAAAGCCAGGTCGTTCTGCGCAATCGCCTCGACGTATCGCCGCTGACCTTCAGTCTTTGGGACCACCGACGTTGATTTCAGGAATACGTCGATCGGCACGTCCGAGGCAGGACGACCGTTATTCGCCGCCAGCTCGATCGCCACGTGAACCTCTTCATCTGAGATATCGGGCCGAGACCGGAGCAGCCGCTGAAGCTCCTCGATCACCCCTGCCGCTTTCTGCACTTCATCGTTGCAGCCACTGACGTGAACCGCGTTATCGCGAGCGCAGATCTTGACGTTAAACGCAGCACGAATCAGACGAAGGTTCCGGTCTGCTGTTCCATAGAGGGAAACGCGGCGTGACGGATCCTCGATGGGTATCGTCTTTTCCAAACGTTATCGCTTTGTCAGATCGACAGTCGGGTTACGTCCTATCCTACCTGCCTGCGGCTGGCACCTAAGTCCCACTGGGAGCTTACACCACGTTAAACACTGCCGTAAGGAGAAACCACGCAACAGGTAACGCTAGCACCGGGCTGTCTATCAAATCAAGTATACCTCCATATCGAGGGATCAGCTCACCTGAATCTTTAGTGCCAGCGTCACGCTTAAAGCTAGACTCGAATAAATCCCCAACTTGACCCGCGATTGACAGGAGGGCCCCGATCAAGAATGCCCAGCCGACCGGCCCGAAGCTCCCAGCGGCGGCCAATTCGCCGTGTGAACGTAACACCTGGACCTCCCCATCCCCCGCGGCGTAGGCGAAACCAGCCGCCGCCAACCCGCTTGCCAACAGCCCACCGACGGTCCCCTCAACCGTTTTTCCTGGGCTCAGCCTAGGGGCGAGTTTATGCTGGCCAAACGCCGACCCCACGAAATAGGCTCCGATGTCGGAGGCCTTTATCGTCAGGAGGGCGATGAGTAACAGCCAGGCCCCGTCGTCTCCCGGGACATCACGCCCACACCGAAGCTGGACGCCGAATGACGCTAGGAAACCAAGGTAAAAGATTGGGGTGCATGTCGCCCCGAAATCCCGCATAGCGCCATCTGGATTGTGACGCCACACGGTGAGGACCGCGGCCCCAGCCACGGCAACCATCAAGACCAACAGCTCCCAGTACAGCCCCTCGACGGCCACGGGAAACTCTCCGAGCCAACCAGCGGCCGACAACCAGGGACACAGCACTAGTGCTGCGACCATGACGCAGGCGAACTTAAGGTGTGGCCGTGCCGCCGTACCGCGCAGCAGCCGCCCTAGCTCCAACGTCCCCAACAGGGCGAGCAGCAAGAATAGCAGGGGAATCACGCTGCCCTGCGATAGCAACTCACCCAGAGCATTGTCGAAGGCCTCCGATTCCTGGGCGATCTTGATATCGACAGTAAAGGCGAGCACCAGCACCGCGATCGCCAGTGCCCCGTATGCCATTCGTTGAATCATGGCGGATGTTGATCCTGTGCCAGATGCCCAGCCCCGACGTACGTCGGGAGAACACCGCAGCACAATAATGGCCACCCGCTTTGCTGTCCAACCGGCGACGGCCAGCCGGGTGGCCCAGACCATCCGCGAGGACTTTGAGGCTTGGCGAGACCGTCGTTTACAGACAATCTGAGGCGTTGCCTCATCACGGGATTGCCGTTCGTCTAGTAGCACGCCTAGAATCTCCCGCACGTGGTCCAACAGGCATGCGCGGGCGAATAGATGGAGTGAGAGAGGAATGAGTGGGGCGTTTTGTCCAGTCTTAGCGTGGTTGGGAGTTGTCGCAGCGACCGACACTCCCAGACTGGACCTTGCCCGTGAGTTCGAACGTCTCGCGGCCGGAGCCGGCCCGCCCGAGCAAGAGGTCGTCGATGATCTTGCCAGCCACGGACTCGAAGCGCTCGCCTTCCTGTTTGAGTCATTCGACGACATTGATCACATGGCCAAGTCATGGTTTCGCGAAATGGTCGTCCCGAAGCTGCCGCCGGGAGAAACGAGCAAGGTCCTGGTCGACGAGTTTCGTCGGGGGACTGAGGTCCTCGAGCAAGTCATCCGCCTGCAAGATCGCGAAGAACAAGACGGGAGATCACAGGCACTCGAGACCGCCTACGCCAGAATCGAGAGCCGGTACCGCCGGTGGCAGTGGAGTGCCGAAACCATCGGCACCCTGGGTCATAGCGAAGATTACGACGTCATCTACGCGGTCTACCGTCGGTTTATGAGGATCAAGAAGCCCCACTACTATTTGGCTCGCGCGCTGTATGACATCGACCCCGATCGGGCGGTTCGCGACTTCTCGTCACTGGTTGGTGAGACGGACGATGGGCTCAGACTGAAAGGCATCGCGTCGTTTCGGCAAGTAGGCCACGTGCCGGGTTGCGAGACAGTTGCGCGCCTCATCGATGATCCGATCGAAGAGATACGTCGCCAGGCCCAGCAACTCATCTACCGACTCGACATGGAGTGCCTTGATGTTCTGATCGCGCTCAGCGGCCACCAGGATCTGCACGTGCACGAGGCGGCTAACCAACGATTGCAGTGGCTCGCCTACATCCCTGAGGCTCACGTGAAGGAACTGATGTCGATGGCAGACACACGTCAGAAGTGGGCTACCGTCTGGCGGAACTGGTGGAGCAGGGGTCGACACCTTTCGGAAGAAGATCGGCGGCGCAACGGGTTAGCCGTGGGGCTTCGTTTGGCTGAGGACAACCTGGACAAGAAACTCCTGAGCTTTCTCAGCGGCTTCCCAGCCTCTCCCGAGGTCTACCCGATCCTACATCGTGCACTGACTGACGCGGATCCATCCTTGAAGAAGTGGGGTGGGGACGCCCTCCGAAGGATGGTCGGGCAAGGGGACAGTCGGGCGGTTGAGTTTCTGATCGACTACTGCACGAAGCGACCGCTCGAAGAGACGATTGCATTTGTCAACACATTGGCTAAGACCGCCGATCCCCGGGCAGTTGAGGTTTTGCTGCGTATGTTGGAGGAAGATCCGGGCGAGAACCAGACCTGGCCTCGGCAAGTTCTGTATGCATTGGGGAGCACCGGGGATCGCCGTGCCGTCGCGCCGGTTCTCCGTTGGCTTCTTGAGAAGACCGACGGCTCCGAACAGATCGCCGCGACGGTCCTTCCGCAGCTTGAAGGCGCCGAGTCAGTTCAACCTCAGTTATTGCAGCGACTATTGCGCGAGCCGAACCACAACACACGCTACGCCCTCCGAAAAGCGATGGAAGCCATCGGCGGTGAGGGTTTTGCGGCTGAGCTCGTTCGTGTTCTTCCCCAGGCGGATACCGGCGATGAGACCTTCGCGGGACCGCAGAAGGATGTGCTGCTCCTTATGGAAGTGTATCCCGATCCGGCGGCGAAGCCGCTTTTGTTGGGGCTGCTCGAGACGGACAATCGCTTTTCACACCTTTACGCAGCTCGCGTGCTTGGAAAGCTCGGCGATGATGCTGGCGTGCCCTTGCTTCTGCGAGATCTATTCACAAAGCACCCGGTCCCGTTTCATTATCACGCCCATGACGTGGGTCAGGCGCTCAAGGACATTGGCGCCCCAGATACGCGGGAACGACTGGAAGCGCTTTATCACACAGTCCAGGGAGAGGATCGCATTCGCGTCTTACGCGTCATCGCCCAACAGGAGGACCCTTCGTACTTGCCGTTCCTCACGGGGTTGATCGACAAGTCCGACGATCCCGCGGTGGTGTCCGGAGCAGGGTTTGCGGTCGCACAACTGATTTACAGCGTCAACAACGACAGGCGGAAGCAGCATGTTGCGATAACCGAGGAGCGGCTTGCTACAGCTACACTCGCCCTCCGGTGGGCATTCCACGACGAGCGTATGCGCGCCGTCGACGGACGCTTCCCGGACCACGGCCTACTACAAAAG
This sequence comes from uncultured Phycisphaeraceae bacterium, assembly GCA_964405925.1. Taxonomy (GTDB): domain Bacteria; phylum Planctomycetota; class Phycisphaerae; order UBA1845; family UBA1845. Next base: position 7,460 of record CAYOQG010000002.1, read on the forward strand.
AGGCAGGGTGCGGTGCTGAAAGTTGGGCGATACGAGCACCTTCTGTACACATCAAGCACCAAGACGCTTCGCAGACTTTCGCCGGAGAACGCTGATGACGCAGAGCTCATCCAGTTGGCCAAGCCTCGGTCTGAGGATTCGTTCGCTTATGGGGAGGTAACCTGGACGGAGTACGGCGAGTTCCTGACCCTCAGCCTGGGAATCGACTATGGCGGAGCCAGCTACCTGTTCAGGACTAGAGCCGGGCGTTGGATTCCGGTCTGTTACGTCGGTGGTTGGATCGAGTGACTTCGTTTTTTCGCGGGAGCGGTTTGCCGGTGTCGGGCGTTGTTGTCTTGTTTGCTCGCCGCTCAGACGCCCTGACGTAGAGACGCCCGAGCTCCAAGGGTTGACGGAGCGGTGAGGGCCTGATTCAATCCCGTCTTGCAGCACCGCTAGCTCAGTTGGCAGAGCAGCTGACTCTTAATCAGCGGGTCCGGGGTTCGAGTCCCTGGCGGTGCATTGCCGTTTGGGGCCTCTGAGCCTGCGAAAACACCGTTTCCTCCAGTTGATGCCCCGTGACCATCCTCCGCGTTTGCGACGCTTTGCGAGTCGATGCGAGAGCTTGCTGCACCGCATTCTGCGGCGATTTCCGAAGTGGTCGGATTGACCGATTCGTCTGCAAGGCCCGCGGCTCGATCGAACATTTCGTTGGTCACTTGCACGTAGTGCTCGCGGGTAATCGCCTCACTGTGTCCCAGCCAAGCCGACACCGCATGTTTCGGAAACCGCTCGGACCACTCGGTCTCGCAGAATCGGGGCAGAACCTGGAAGCGGCGGCCAAATGGCAAGATGCTTCAGACGAGGCTGCACAACAAGCCTGTGGGGAGAGACCCATCAGTCAAATCGGGTCGGCGGTTTTTCTGGTAAGCGGAACGCAGACACCCGGTGGGAATGCGGGTTTGGGGATCCGCCTTCGGGTTGTTGACGGCTCGGCGCACTTCCGCCTGCAAGGTTGGGGCGTGGATCGACGATATGTCGAAAGGTCGTGTGAGAGTTTGCTTCTCAGTCGCCGTCGGACTTCCCACGGTAGCGGAACTGACCCGGGTACCCGCGTCGCCGGTTGCCGAAGGGGTCCATGACGGACAGCGGTCTAATCGTGGAGGTCGCAGGCCTCCACCGGCTCGATAGAGAGCGCACGTGCGTGGTTCCCTGCGCCGAACGGCTATGAAGAAAACAGAAAACGCAGCACAACGCCCCAGGCTAAGGCACGGACTGGCAATGGGACAGGCATTGCCGTGTCCCATCTGTGACAACCTCAAGGTACAAGTGGTCCACTTTCCCGCAAATCCGGAGCCGTACCCGAACTGCCCGCCCTGGCCCGCACACGAGAAGTTCCATTGCGACGCATGCCATTACGTCTGGAGCAATCGCTTTACCGGACTCGACCTGACAGCCTATGGTCACGAATACGTCAATGCCAACTCCGATGTGCAACGCGTGCCCAACGAGAGGATGACGGACTCGCCTAAGTTGTTGGATTTGCTCTTGGGCTGGACCGACGGCAGGCGATTTCTTGAGTGGGGTGTTGGCTTCAATACACCCTACATCGAGGAGGTCAGGTCGCTGGAGATCGACCTGTGGGCGTGTGACATCAGCGAGGCAGTTCCCTACGGCGGGCATGTGGTGAAACTGCCTGAGGAGTCTCACAGACTCACTGCCGCACCGTTTGACGGCATTTTCAGCCAGGACGTGGTCGAGCACTTCAACGACCCCGTAAAAGACTACCAGCGGTTGCGGGCGACGCTTCGCCCGGGCGGGCTGCTGCTATCGAGCACGCCCGTCTTGGAGCATGTCTGGAACGGGCGAGAACCGGTGCCCGATCACATATGGTTGTGGACGCCTTGGCATTCATCCCTGTGCTCCTCACGGTCGATGGCGATGCTGGCGGCCAAAGCCGGGCTCGACTTCGTGGCCACGATCCCGGTTCCGACGATCTGCGGTCGGGCGTTTCTCCTCCGCCGACCAGACGGCCAGGACGCTCGATGGGACATGACCCGCACGGGCACACCGCAGACCGTCGCTCTACGCCAAAAGCTACAGAGCTACATTGCAGCGCGCCCCTGGCCGAGAAGGGCAGACTCCTAAGCCGAGTGTTCCTATCCCTCGCGCCGCAGGGCGGGGAACTGAGTTCTCACCGATCAGTCCTTCCGCTTTCCTAGCGGAGAGGAGCGGGCACCGCCCCGCACCCGATGCCGACGAGTTGTGGCATCAGACGACGCCCCGGCAACGCACTTGCTGTCACTCCCGGGCAGAGCGCGACGTCACTGCGAATCGCTTGCGGGGGATGCGCCACTCAGTTCGTCCAACAGGGCGACGGCCCGGCGAAGGTGGGGGATCACGATCGATCCGCCGACGATGAGGCCGACGTTGAAGATCTCAAAAAGCTGCTCGTCCGTCGCCCCCAGCTCCTTGCAGCGAATGACGTGGCAGGCAATGCAATCGTCGCAGCGCAGGACCATCGAGGCGGACAAACCCGCAAGCTCCTTGGTGAGCGGGTCAAGGGCACCCTCCTGGTAGGCTTGCGTATCCAACGTGAAAAACCGATTGATCGACCGGTTCTTCTGACCCAGAATCCGCTCGTTCATCCTCTCCCGGAATTCCCGAAACTCGCCCAATCGTTCGCTCATGCCGATCGCTCCGTCTCGCGCCGGGCCCGACGTTGCGTCGGGACCCCAAAGCACCTCGTCTGGGTCTGGTCAGGCAGCCCCTCTGGACTTTCGGTCTGTGTTGGGTTATCAGGGATGCCGATCGCAGCCCGCGTCGAGCATAGCACGGGTTCAGACAACGAGAAACCTGTCGCCTCCACGCGAGGGCAGGGCGATCATAGCGACTTACAGGAGGACCTATGCCGACGTGGTCGCAACCGAGTTATATCGATGATTCCGCTGATTGAAGACAACCGCCAAGCCATCGAAGCCCTGTGCCGGAAGTACCACGTAGCCAAGTTGGAGGTCTTCGGCTCGGCGGCTGACGAGACCATGCACACAGCGCGCAGCGACGTGGACTTCCTCGTCGAATTCGAACCGGGCGCAGACCTGGGCCCGTGGATGTCCGCGTACTTCGACCTGAAGGACGGGCTCCAGGGTGTGCTCGGTCGCCCGGTAGACCTGGTCATGGTTGGGGCGTTGCGGAACCCGTACTTTATCAAAGAAGTCAATCGAACGAGAAGTCTTGTTTATGGATCCTAAGCCCATCAAGCTGCTGAACGACGTTGTTGATCGCGCCATGTTAATATACTACGCAGTGTCTGGGCTTTGACTGTGTTCTTGATGTTAGATTCCAAAGATGTGTTCAAGCGCGAACCGTGCGCCCACCGCTGACGATGGCGATGTGACGCGCGTGCGGCAACTTGCCGCCCCCTTGGTCGTGGGTGTCGGCAACTTTGTGGCACGAAGTGCAGGAACCTGCGTGGAGTTTCGGGATATTGGCTGAACCCGAGAGACAGCGTTGGGCACCGACCCGGTTTCTGCGACACGAGAAGACACTGTCAACAAGTATGGATACAGCCATCGTCGTAACCGATGCTGGCCGGGCGCACATCAAGGTCATGCGGAACAACGAAGGCCCACACGCTCTCGCGTGCGAGCTTGTGTGTACGCAATTGGCGGAGTGGTTCAAGCTTCCAACGCTGGAGCGGACAATAATTGTGCTGGAAGATTGTGATACCTTCGACCTGAACAAAGGGCGTTGCGCGCATCCGGGATCAGCCTTCAGCACACGTACTGTCCCCAACGCCCACCCGTGGAGTGGGGCGGAGTCCGAGTTGAAGCGGGTCATCAACCGAGAGGCGATCACACGACTGGTTATATTCGATACGTGGATACGCAACGATGATCGGTACCCACCCCAGAACGATGCCGGCCAGCGTCAATCGGATTGGACGCCTAGGCATGAGAATGTCCTGCTCGCGCAAGCGCCTGGAATGACTGGGAAGCTGAGGCTGATCGCGATGGACTTCAGTCGGGGCCTGACAAGGGGCAAGGAGCTTCCGGGCGATCTTGCAGCGCACAGTGCGCGGCGAGACGAGAACATCTATGGGTTGTTCCCTGAATTCAAGACCTTCGTAAAGCAGGATCTTGTGGACGGCGCGGTCAAGGAGCTCAAGATGTTGAAGCGGGGTACGGTCGAGAACGCCGTGCAGGCGATTCCGGAGGAATGGGAGGTCAGCGCCTCCGCACGACGTACGGTCGGGGATTTCCTCTGCGAGCGTGCAAGTTACCTGGCCGATACGATCAAAGCCCGGCTCGCGCCGCTATGCTATGCACAGGAGGAGCTTCCGTTTGAGGAGACGCGGTCCCAGGGGGAGGCATGATCATGAAAGCGCACAAAGCCTATTACTCGTTGATCCAGTACTGCCCTGACCGCGGCCGTGCAGAGGTCGCGAATGTAGGGGTCCTGGTCTTGTGCCCTGCGCTGCAATTCGTTGATGCACGAACAAGCACAAACAACCAACGTGTCACGGGCGTCTTTGGCAGAGGAACATTCGACAGTTCGTGGCTTAACGCTGTAAAGCGATCGTTTGTGGACGCGGTCCGCAAACAATCCGACCGAATGCGATCACTCGACGACGTAGAGGCTTTGGCTGGCAGGCTCGCAAATGACCTAATACTGACAGCGCCGAGAGTCATGCGCAGCGAGAAACCGGCAGCCGACCTCAAAGCGCTCTTTTCCGAATACGTTCAGAGGTTTGCGCCCAGACGGCCCGAGCCCATACCAAATTCGGTACGGAGCCTCGACCAGGTCTTCCGACAGTTGGAGGGTAAGCGAAAGTCAGTGCGAGTGGGGTGCACGTTCGACGTTCCGAGCTATCCGCACAAGGTCCATGCTGACTACGCCTACAACAACAGTCATACGAACCTCGTCCGTCTGCTAAGAATCGGACGGAGTCCGGCGCAAGCGTTCGCAACTGCAGTGCACCTTGGTGGCGAGAGCATCTATGTTGACAAGCATCTAAAGGTACAGAACCACAGTGCAAAGCTCGTCGTCGTGGCTGCGCCGGAGAACGCCTCGATCGCCAAAAGCACTGAACCACAACTCGCGAAACTGTTTCGGGACTATCGAACTGCCAACTTGATCCGGTCCGCAAAGGTACCAGAGTTCGCAGAACGAGTAGAAAAGGAAGCGCACTAGACGGCCATCTGGAAGCCCACGTCCGAAGGCGTATAATGGTTCTAAGCCTTGGCGAGGCCCAGGCGCGGACCTTGGTACGTGGCGGGCATGTCGCCACACGCACCTGGCGATTTCCAAGCGCCCGGGAGCACAGGGAGAGCGATTCTGACCCTGGGATGGCGATTCAGATATGGCGGACGTTGAACCGAAGCGATCGTTATATTTCATCCAGGAAATCATCGAGGATGACCTGGAGACCGGGAAATGGGATGGGCGGGTGCACACGCGGTTTCCGCCGGAGCCGAACGGGTATTTGCACATCGGCCACGCGAAGTTGATCTGTTTGAACTTCGGGCTTGCGGCTCAGTCCGTAGGGTGCATCTTGATGCACCTCTGAATGCTTCGGTTCGCATCACTCGGGCGCGTCGGGCAGATCGATGGGGGAACTTCCGGGCCAGTTAGGGTCGAGCCATCCGTTCCTGATGAAGCGGTGGACGCTTGACCAGGGCCAGCTACGCGGGTCATCAACGTGCCCGTGCTTGACCGGGTTCAGATGAATGTAGTCCACATGCCGCTGCCAGTCCTGTTCGTCGCGGATGGTGTGCTCGAAGAACCGGCGCTGCCAAACGGAGCGTTCGTGGGTACGGCGTCCAAGACGCGCCCGGTCGGTTTGCCGCAGGTTTGCCAAAACCCTCTGCGTGAACAGGGTCTTGATTAATCTCCACAAAGCCGAGTAATCTACCCGTCCGCCGGCTTCATGATCACGTGGAGATGCTCCGGCAACAAAACTACGGCGTCGATGTCAAACGGCCAACGCCGGCGAGCTTCGCGGAACGCGCTGGAGAGCAGGCGGCGACAATTGGGGTCGTCGAACCACGGGCGTCGCCCGTGCGTTACGACCGTGAAGAAACAGGTTGCGCCGCCGGCTTTCCACCGGTGGTAGGTCGGCATGGCGGACGATTATAGGGTCGTGGTTCGCGGTGCATCAAGATGCACCCTGCGTTGTGCCAAGATGGTGCATCAAGATGCACCCTACGGCGAGGACGTATCGCAACATGCCATCAAACGACGAAAAGCGATCTTTGAATTTCATCCGGGAAATCATCGAGGATGACCTGGAGACGAATAAGTGGGACGGGCGGGTGCATACGCGGTTTCCGCCGGAGCCGAACGGGTATCTGCACATCGGCCATGCCAAGTCGATCTGTTTGAACTTCGGGTTGGCGGCTCAGTATGGTGGGAAGTGCAACCTGCGGTTCGACGACACCAACCCGGTCAAGGAAGAGGAGGAGTACGTCGAGTCGATCAAAAAGGACGTACGCTGGCTGGGGTTCGACTGGGAGGATCGGCTTCTTTTCGGCTCGGATTACTTCGAGCAGATGTACGAATATGCTGTCCAGCTCATCAGAACCGGCAAAGCCTATGTCTGTGGCCTGACACCCGACCAGACCAAGGACTATCGCGGCACGTTGACCAGGCCCGGCAAGAAGAGCCCCTATCGCAACCGCTCGATCGAAGAGAACCTCGATCTGTTTACGCGAATGCGGGCCGGTGAGTTCCCCGACGGATCGAAGACGCTACGAGCCAAGATCGACATGGCTCATGCCAACATGAACATGCGCGATCCGGTCATGTACCGCATCCTCCACGCCCGCCACCATCGTACCGGTGACAAGTGGTGCGTTTATCCCATGTATGACTGGGCGCACGGGTTGGAGGACTCGATCGAAGGGATCACCCATTCGATCTGTACGCTCGAATTCGAGGATCATCGGCCTTTATACGATTGGTTCATCGATGCCATCAACGAAGGCCGCGGTCCAGGCAGCCAGTGGGGCGAGAAAATCGTCCACTCACAGCAGATCGAGTTCGCCCGTCTGGACCTGACCTACACGATCATGAGCAAACGGAAACTGCTGGAGCTGGTGCGCGAGGGGCGCGTCAGGGGCTGGAACGACCCAAGAATGCCTACAGTTTCCGGTATGCGGCGACGCGGGTATACCCCGGAGTCGATACGCAAGTTCTGTGACCGCATCGGTGTGGCCAAGTTCAACAGTGTCATCGATATAGCGCTTTTGGAACACTGCGTTCGGGAGGATTTGAACAAGCGGGCGCCGCGGGTGATGGGGGTGCTGAAACCGCTCCGGGTGGTCATCGACAATTATCGGGAGGATCAAGTGGAAGAGCTCGACGCGGTCAACAACCCGGAAGATCCCTCGGCGGGGACCCGGAAGGTGCCGTTTTCACGGGTTCTTTACATCGAAAAAGACGATTTTCGCGAGGACCCGCCCAAGAAGTTCTTCCGCTTGGCACCGGGTCGCGAGGTGCGGCTGCGATATGCCTACTTCGTGACGTGCGTGGACGTCGTAAAGGACGTGCAGACCGGAGAGGTGGTCGAGCTGCATTGCACGTATGACCCGGCTTCCCGCGGTGGTGATTCGCCCGATGGTCGAAAGGTGAAAGCCACCCTCCACTGGGTTTCCGCAGCCCACGCCGTGCCGGCGGAGGTTCGGTTATACGATCATCTCTTTACGAAACCGGATCCCGAGGACGTTGATGAGGAAGGAGCTGACTATAAGAGCAACCTCAATCCGAACTCGCTGGTGACGCTCGCTGACTGCCAGGTCGAACCGAGTCTTGCGGGGGCGACGCCCGGCAGTCGCTATCAATTTGAGCGTCAGGGATATTTTTGCGTCGATCCCGATTCGTCGGGAGGTGGACTTGTTTTCAACCGTACAGTGCCACTCCGTGACAGTTGGGCAAGGATTGAGAAGGGCATGTCGCTTGCCGTGTCCGGAGGTCAAGGTGATTCGCAGTCCGCTGCGGACTGAAGCCTGCGGCGCGGTGCACCGTGGCTGCCCCCTTACCCTGCCCTCTCCGCCAAAAGAGAGAGAGGAGCCAACGCCTAGGACCCCGCGATGAACGAGAAGGAGCGCACGGCAGAGATCAGGTCGGCTGTTCGCGGTGAAGCGGACGCCCTTCAGCGATTGCTTGTCGACTACTATGCGCCGCTTCGTAAACCTGTGGGGGGCAGAGTCGAACCTTCGATGCGTCGCCACATCGATCCGGACGACGTGCTGTAGGAGACCTACGCCGCGGCATACGCCGTTGAACGGCATCGAAAGGACCGCGCGGGCTCATAGCACACGGCTCAACGGGGTGCGAGTCGGGAGGATAGTGCTGGAGTTGGGTGTCAAAAGTCTGCGTCTGCGCCCAGTTGCCCGGCCTTTTGCTGCAGCATCGTAATGATGGCCTGCCACTTTTGGGTCACCTCGTGAAACTCATATTGGAGGATATCGGCGAGCAGGACGTAGTCGCTTACTCGCAGGGCGTCGCGGACCTGGAGGAGTACCTCCTTGGGTCTGCTGAGCAAACTAACAAGCGGTTCCTCGTGGACGGTGGTCTGCTCCGCGCTGAGTTGCAGCATCTCGATAGATTTAGCCACGGCATCGTGAATCTGCTGCCAGACGCGCAGGCACCCACCCAACGCTTCGGCCGCCTCGACGACGTTGCCCTCGGTGAGCAGCCCGGCTACACGCTGGCACTCCGCGTCGGTGTCCGCGAGACATACCGAAGCCTGCTCCATGGCGTCCAGCACCAACTGGTGACGTGTCCCTGTAAAGACCTCAAGTCGCTGCACGGACGATACGCGTCTTTGCAGGACGTCAGCCATGTCTGTGCTGGGGATGTCCCGGCCATCACAGCGGACGGCGATGACGACGTCGCCAGGGGTGCACATGTTGGCCTGGATGAGCACTAGCACATCCTGCAGGGTATCGTCCTCGGCGAATGTGGTCTCGCGCGGATGGTCGTCGAGAAAGATCTCCACTTTGTTCTCCCATAGGCGCGATTAGACGTCGTCCGAGTCGTTACCGCCCCTCATCAAGTATCGGCCTAACCACGGGTCCCTCCACAGCTCAGCCGTCGTAGGGAAAACATCTCACGACGGACTCAATCCGACTTACGTTTGAAGGGCGGCGGGATCTTCCAATCCCCCAACAGGCTCACCATATCGGCGACACCGATTGGCCTGGGCAGGGCGTACAACTCGCCGAAGCGCACCCCCGCCAGGATGCCCTCCGCCCCCGCCAGTGAACGAATGTAGTGCTCGACGCCCGCAAACCGCTGTTCGTCAAACTGCGATCGGTAGCAACGGACGGCCTCGACCTTCTGATCAATGGTATCAGTGATATCGACGACAAACTGCGAATGCCAATGCGTCACCTCGGATGCGAAGCGAACGGGCCGGTATACGAGATGGTCAACGCGGAACGGTTCCGTGTTGTCGAACCGCTCGTCCCACTTCGTGAGCTGTGAGTAGAACCGGGCTGCCTCGGTGATGAGCTGTCCCTGATAGTGGTCTGGCGACGCAGCGGGCGTCCGACCGGCCATCCCGACCAGAATCTTGGGGCGGTACTGCCTCAAGGCCGTCGCCATCGCGTACCGCGCTTGGGGTCCGTCCATGAGGGTACGGTTTTCGAGGCCGAGCATCTCGCAGACCTGAACGCCGAGGATCTCGGCTGCAGTCTGCATCTCCTTGATCCGCGTTTCTCGCGTACCATGAGGGGTCGGCTCACCGTCGGTCATGTGCAACATACCGACGCGATAGCCGAGCCGGACAAGCTTGGCGATGGCCCCCCCCATGCCAATCTCGAGATCGTCGGGATGGGGAGCAGTAAACACAATGTCAAGCGGGGTATCCGTCATATCACCTTGGCTCCGCTCCTTCTGCGTGAGTGTTCGGACGTACACGCGACTATAGGCCGCAAGCCGAATAAGGACAACGGCGCTTGAGGGACGGGATCCGGTCATGCTCCGGCTCTCGGCGAGCCAGTCCGCGCAGTCTCCTTGTCTCAGGATCGGGCCCTGGCGTTGAGGAGAGCTCGACGCTACAACTACGGCATGAGGAAAGAGATCCGAGACGCCGACCGCGAACAGGTGGCCGAGTTCATCGAAAGGCACTGGCATAGCCGCATGGTGATGAGCCATGGTCGCAGCTTCTACCCCCACAAGGAGCAGGGCTTCATCGAGCTCCGCGATGGCAAGATTGTGGGTCTGTTGACCTATAGCATCGATCAGGACGCGATGGAGATGCTTACTCTCAACAGCACGCTGGAAGGCCAGGGCATCGGGTCATCTCTGATCCTCAGCGCGATCGAAAAGGCGCGCCACGAAGGTTTGAGACGAGTCTGGCTTACCACGACTAACGACGCCATGCGGGCGATCAGTCTCTATCAGCGCCTGGGATTCCGGCTCATCGAGGTCAACGTCGGCGTCATTGACGAAGCCAGGAAGGTCAAGCCGCAGATCCCCGAGGTTGGTGAGCGGGGGATACCCATCCACGACGAGATCGTGATGGAGCTCAAGATCAAGCCTTATCTCGACGGGTGATCGATCGCGGCGAGGCGGGCGCCCGTTTTGGAGCGCCCAGTGAGTCATCGCCTCTTTCCCCCGTGTGCGATGCCCGTCTCGACATAAGGGCGCAACGGATCGACCAAGGGCCATGGGGCCGCCACCGTACTCGCTGAGCCGGCTACGACAGCATATAAGTCTCTCGCGACAAAGCCCGATCAGATCGTAATAGTGGAGGACGGGAGTTGGCAGTCTTGAGATCAGGAGTTGGCAGATGAGCGACCCGGCGACGTCGCTTTCATCCCAGGGAGATTGGCGTAGCGGCCGAACCGAGGCCGTCCGAGAGTTCTTGGCCAAGTACGCGCCCAGCGAACACGATGACCTCCTCCTGCAAATGTTGGTCACTGTTTGCCGTCTGGCCGCTGACGGTGCGGATCGGGGCGACTTGAAGATCCTCAACGCCGCTTTGAGAGAGCTGCGCTATGCCTTCAAGGTGTTCGCCCCATACATCGAGGTGCCTAAAGTCACGATTTTCGGCTCTGCTCGCACATCGGAAAAGCACCCTCAGTACCAAGAAGCTAAGAAGTTTGCAGAGCTTATCCAGCGGCAGGGATGGATGGTGATCACGGGGGCGGGCCTGGGAATCATGCGGGCCGGTCATCAGGGGGCAAGACGGGAAGCGAGCTTTGGCGTGGCCATCAGCCTGCCCTTTGAACAGGAGACCAATACGATCATCGCAGACGATCCCAAGCTCATCAACTTCAGGTACTTCTTCACCCGAAAGCTGATGTTCGTGAAGGAGGCAGAGGCGATCGTGCTGTTCCCAGGGGGGTTTGGAACGTTGGACGAAGGGTTCGAGTCGCTGACCTTGGTGCAGACGCTCAAGGCAGCACCCGTCCCGATCGTGCTGTGCGAGGAGCCAGGGGGAACCTATTGGCGAGGGTGGAGAAGGTTCGTGGAAACCGAACTGCTGGCGAATGGGATGATCGACGTGGAAGACTTGAACTTGTTTCATATCACCGACCGGGCGGAGAGTGCCGTCCAGGAGGTGGTGAGTTTTTACCGTCGTTACCATTCGTCGCGGTATGTGGGCGAAACGCTGGTTTTTCGATTGAACAGCCGTCTCGATGTCGAAACACTATCCGAGATTAACGACACCTTCGCCGATATTATCAGACGGGGGCGTTTCGAACAGACCGACGGACCAGTCGAGGGCGAGGACGACGCCTATCCGGCCAAACCAAGGCTGGCGTTTGCGTTTGATCGGCGAAGCGCCGGGCGGCTTCGGTTGTTGATCAACCGAATCAACGAACGCCCATAGCTTTGGTTTTGTGCTCTAGATCCGGCGCGTCAGCCTGCTTGTGGTCCCGACGCGTGTTAGGACTACGCCTGTATAAGGGGGAGCTTCTTCTATGTCTTCCGAACCGGCCCGCGACGGCGGGGAAACGACCGGTGGCACGCCTGACGACGTGGCCATCGTTGAGAAACTGGCCAACGCCTACCAGCAGATCCGATCCGAGCTGGGCCGTGTCATCGTTGGACAGGAGGCTGTCATTGAGCAGCTCCTGATCGTACTGTTTTCGAGAGGCCACTGCATTCTGGAAGGTGTTCCCGGGCTGGCGAAAACGCTGCTGGTCAGCACGCTCTCGCGGCTGCTCTCCTTGAGTTTTTCGCGAATTCAGTTCACACCCGACCTGATGCCATCAGACATCACCGGTACTGAAGTCATTGAGGAGGATCGAGGCACGGGTTCGCGTTCGTTGCGGTTCGTGAAAGGGCCGGTGTTTGCGAATGTGGTTTTGGCAGACGAGATCAACCGCACGCCGCCCAAGACACAGGCTGCTTTGCTCGAGGCGATGCAGGAAAATCAGGTCACCGCGGCGGGCTTCCCGCATAAGCTGCCCAAGCCGTTCTGTGTGCTGGCGACCCAAAACCCGATCGAGCAGGAAGGGACCTACCCCCTTCCCGAGGCTCAGCTGGACCGGTTCATGTTCAAGGTGCGCGTCGACTATCCGTCGGAGGAGGAAGAGGTTCAGATCGTACGGATGACAACGGCGCCGCAGGACATCGAGCTGGAGCGGACGCTGGCCGCCCGCGACATTCTTGCCCTTCAGGATATCGTACGGCGGGTCCCGTGCGCCGATCATGTCATCCGGTATGCCACCAGGATGACACGCTTGACGCGGGTGGATAAGGGTGACGTTCCGCAGTTTATCAAGGACTACGTCGCATGGGGCGCCGGACCCCGCGCCTCACAAAACCTCGTGCTAACCGGCAAGGCCCGGGCGATCCTCAAGGGAAGATACTACGTGTCCACGGAGGACATCGGGGCCGTGGCGCACCCGGTTCTGCGTCACCGCGTGCTGACCAATTTCAACGCAGAAGCTGACGGGGTGCAGAGCGACGATCTCATTGATCAGCTAATTGAAGTTGTAGGGGTCGAGGAGGAATCGGGAATAGACACGGCCATGGCGAGCCGCGTGTTTGCGGACAGTGACTGAAAACGCCAGCAAGTGGGCTGGCCGGTGATCTGCCGAACAGGTGCACGACCCAGGCCTGATCCGGAGAATGGCCCTTTGCGGGCACTCGTCGTATATCCAACCCGAAGCGTTCCATGGAATCATCCGATCTCGACTATCGACGTTACCTCGATCCTGCGGTGCTCGCAAAGATCAGCGGTCTGGAGCTGCGGGCACGGTTGATCGTCGAGGGGTTTTTCAGTGGAATACACCACAGCCCCACTCACGGGGCATCGGTCGAGTTCGCCGATCATCGGGCGTACACCCAAGGCGATGATCTTCGCTACATCGATTGGAAGCTGTACGGAAAGACCGACAAGTATTACATCAAGGAATTCGAGCAAGAGACCAATCTGAACCTGATGTTGGTGGTCGACAACAGCGAGTCGATGCACTACCGGTCGTCAGAAGCGAGTATGACGAAGTACGATTATGCGACGGCAGCAGCCGCAGCCACCGGATATCTCGCGGCTCAGCAGCAAGATTCCGTCGGGCTGACCCTCTTCGACGAGCATCTGACGGCGTTTATCAGACCCTCCAACGGCACCCTGCATTGGAAAACGCTCGTAAAGGAGCTAGCCAGTCAAACCCGCCGGGCCAAGACCTCGATGGAACGCGTGCTGCACGAACTGGCGGAGCGCATAGGCCACCGCATGCTGATCATTCTGATCAGTGATCTCTTCGACGAGCCCCGGCGAACGCTGAGGGGTCTGAAACACTTGCGGTATATCCAACAAGAGTTGGTCGTTTGGAACATTTGGGAACCGGCAGATCTCAGACTGCACTTCAGAGGTCCGGTGATGTTTGACGGTCTGGAGTTGGCGGGCAAGCTCCTGATCGATCCCCGCTCGCTGCGGACGCGGTACGTGGAGGAGGTCGGACAATTCCAAAGTGAGCTTCGGTCGGGGTGTGGGCACATGCAGATCGACTATGTCCTGTTTGACACCGCGGCATCGCTCGACACTGCCTTGAGCGGCTACCTGGCCACACGAAGTGCGAGGCTTCGGCAACGCTCGTCGCGGGTTTTGGGAGCAGGATAAGTGGTGATGGGAGCCATCCTGTCGCAAGTTTTTCCGTTTGTGCATCCTGGGCTGGCTGCCGCCGCCCTGGCGATGGGTTTGATTCCGATCCTGGTCCATCTGGTCAATCGACGTCGCTATGTGCGGCTGCCGTGGGCAGCCATGAAGTTTCTGCTGGCAGCCCATCGTCGAAGTGCGCGGCGGGTACGACTCGAGCAATGGCTGCTGCTTCTTACGCGGGTGAGCCTGATCGTGCTGGTGGGCTTCGCCCTGGCTCGACCTTATCTACCGGGGTCTTTTATCCTGCCGTTTCCATCGGCCCGGGTCCACCGGGTGCTGCTTGTAGACAACTCGCTATCCATGAAGGCCAAGACCGAGGATGGCCAATCTCGCTTCGAGCTTGCCAGAAGTTACGCGGAGGCGTTGCTCGAGTCATTGCCCCGAACCGATGCTGTCAGCGTTGTGACACTGGCCGATCCGGCGGAAGCGGTCATCGCCCAAGCGGCTTATGACCGCCGGTTTGTCCGTGAGCGGCTTGCCGCCATCGAGGTGACCCAGCGGGCCACAGATACGGTGGGGGCAATTGGCCTGACTTTGGAAATCATCGAGGATTCGCCGCTTCCTGCTGGCAACCAGGTCGTATATATAATCTCCGACTTCCCGGAGTACATCTGGGCGTCTGCGACACCGGTGAATCCTACACCGGCGGTGCGGATGACGCGACAGCTTGCTGACACGCTTGTGGATTCCTCCTCGGACTTGGTGCTCTTCATCGCCGCATCCGCCCGGCGGCCCATCGAAAACCTCAGCATCGCCAGCCTGACCACGGGATCGTCACTGACGGCGGTTGGGTTTCCGGTTGAACTGATCGTTGACATCGAGAACCACAATGCAATGAGTGTCCCTGACGCTTCCCTGCAGATTCGACGAGACGGAGAGATCATCCGACAGGAGCCGCTACCTCGCCTGCAGCCGCAGAAAGCGACGCGGGCGGTCATCACCACAGCTTTTGGCACACCCGGAACCCATCTGATCGAAGCCCGCGTCTCACCCACCGCAGGCGGGCTGGCCAGTGAGGATTGGGATGCGTTGGCGGACGACGACTTCCGCTATCTCTCCATCGACATACACACAACCAGCCCCATCCTGCTGGTCGACGGACGACCCGGTGGATCTGCGCCCGCGGCGGGCCAGACGGGATATCTTGCCATGGCTTTGGCACCGCAACAGCGGCAGCTGGGACCTCGCCAAGCCGGCTGGCCAGCGGTGCTGGCACCCAAGGTGATCACCGAGTCAGAGCTTGGTGGTGAGGTGCTCGCCGACTACGACGCCGTGATGCTGTGCAATGTGCAGCGGCTACCCAAGGAGATCTGGAATCGGTTGGAGCGATTCGTGGATCAGGGCGGTGGGCTCATGGTCTTCGGGGGAGACCTAGTTAGCGCGGACAATTACAACCGCTTTGGCTACGCCGACGGAGCCGGTGTGCTGCCGGGTAGGATCGGCGACCCACGCCCAGGGGGCTTATGGTCTTCGAAACGGGACACATGGGTGCAGTTCAAAGGGGATGGACTTGAGCATCCGATCGTCGCGGAGTTTGCAGAGGTGGCCGAGAGTGGGTTGTTCTCGGCCCGGATTCAGAACTACCTCCCCCTCGAGCCGGAATCTGGCAAGGCAGACACCGTGCTGAGATATACGAACGACGATCCGGCACTAGTGGCGAGCAGCTTTGGCGCAGGACGGGTCCTGCTGTGCACGACCACGGCCAACATGGACTGGACGAACCTGCCTGCCAGGGGAGACTACGTTTCGCTCATGCTAAACGCTGTGGCTTACCTTTCCCCCACGCGCGGCCAGCATCGAAATGTTATGGTTGGAGGGGTGTTCCGGGAGCCGTTGACGCCAATCGAGAGCTCGATGTCACTGCGAGTCACTTCCAGCGACGGAGTGGTCTCGCAGCCATCTTTGGTTCCCTACGCTTCGGGACTTGCCCTGGAGTATGGGCCGATAGAGCGCGCGGGCGCCGCCACCGTCTCGATTGGCCCCACAGTGAGGACGTTCACGGCCAACGTGGACGTTGACGAATCCCGTCTTGCACACATGGACGCGGAGAGGCTGACCCGTCTTATTGATCGACCGCTGGAAGTGATTGACGCCCCGCCGCGGCGGGTTCCAGCAAGGGTGGTCCCCGCTCGAGGGCGATCGGCAGAGTTGTCCTCGATTCTGTTCTACTTGGTTGTCGGATTGTTGTTCGCCGAGATGACGTTGGCGATGTGGTTTGGCACACGATCAACGCAGGAGTCGCCGGCCCGCCGCCGCAGCGGGTCTCGGGCCAGCCGAACTGTTTTCGCCCGCAGGCGGGCATAGGCTAAGCATGACAGGGCTTATAGAGTGGCTTCTTGACCTGCAGAACATACGACTAGGTCGGGATGCGCCTCTGATTCTTAGGTGGAGTGACGCCGTCGAGGCATGGAAGCTCCTCGCCATCGGGCTTGCGGCGGTGACGCTGGTGACCCTTGTGTATCGACGCGAGCGAGTCTCGCCTGCACGCAAGACGGTGCTCGCCGCGCTGCGCTGCGGCCTCATCGCCCTGGTCGTCGCCGTATTGTGTCAGCCGTCACTGGTCCTGCAACAAGACCGCATCGAGCCTTCACATGTCGCCCTGCTGTTGGACACTTCGTTGAGCATGCGGACGAACGAATCGTATCGCGATGAGACGCTCGCCGAGGCGGTGGCACGTGGTGCGGGCCTTGAGGATGTCGGCGAGCTGGGGAATTACTCCCGGCTCGGGCTTGTCCAGCGGGCCCTTACGCGGGATGGCGGCGCCCCCCTTCGACAACTGCTCACGCGCAACGGCGTTCAGCTTTACACCTTCGGCAGCCATGTCGAGACTCAGGGATTCGCGGCTGATCCAGATGGAACAGAAGAGCTGGCCGCCGCCGTGCAGAGCGTCGAAGCGTGGGAGCCCGGCACAGACCTAGCCAACGCGATTCACCACGTCATCGAGAAGGCCCAGGGACGGCGGCTGGCTGCTGTTGTCTTGGCTTCCGATGGGCAAGCGACCTCCCCCACGGACCTAAAGGACACCCTGGACCAAGCACGGGATCGGCAACTACCGGTTTTGCCCATTCGGATCGGCTCGACGGCGAAGCTGCGTGACAGCGAAATCGTGTCAGTTCGGGCAGAGGAGAGCGTCTTTGTGGACGACATTGTGGCCGTCGAGGCTCAGGTCGCGGCGCGCGGATTGGCGGAACCGACTCCCCTCGAGATTCGGCTGGTCGACAACCGAGATGACACTGTCCTGGCGTCTGAGTCGTTGCTGTTTGATCCACCTTCGGATTTGGCCACGGTCGAGCTGCGGATAAAACCAGAGAAGACCGGCCCGGCCAGCTACCGTGTCGAAGTATCCCCCCTACCGGATGAGCTCACGGCCGAGAATAACGCCCAGCGGGTCGACATCCGGATCCTCGACAACCGTTTGCGTGTGCTCTATGTTGAGGGTTACCCGCGCTATGAATACCGCTACCTCAAGAACGCTTTGTTGCGCGAGAAAACCGTGGAGCTCAGCGTATTGCTGCTCGAGGCGGACGAGGTGTTTGTCCAGGAAGGCAGCGACCCGATCCGCCGCTTCCCGGAGACGCCTCAGGAACTCAACCAATACGACGTGGTGCTTTTCGGCGACGTCGACGTTCGTGCCGGATGGTTGACACAAGCTCAGATGGACATGCTGTTGGATTTCGTGGGCAACGAAGGTGGTGGGTTTGGCATGATTGCCGGGGAACGCTTCGCCCCGCATCGTGTTCTCGGGACGGTGCTGGAGAAGCTGATTCCGGTCCGGATCGATCCTTCCTTTCTCGGGCGTTACGATCGAGCGCTTTTATCTGGATTCCACCCACGTCTTACGCCCGAGGGCCGACAAAGCCGGGTCTTTCGTTTCGAAGCCGACCGCGATGAGAGTCAGCGGGTCTTCGAGGCGTTGCCTGAGCTGTTTTGGATTGCCCGTACCCTCGGTGAGAAACCCGGGGCGTCGGTTCTGGCCGAGCACCCGACACTGCGAACCACATCGGGCCCCATGCCGCTTGTTGTCACGAGTCGATACGGGGGGGGCAGAGTTTTCTTTCAAGCGACGGACGACACGTGGCGCTGGAGACGTCACACCGGTGAGCTATTGCACGATACGTATTGGGTGCAGGTCGTCCGGGAGCTGATGCGGAGCTCGCGGGTGTCACTGGATCGTCGCTTTGAGATTAGAACAGATCGGCGTCTTTACCCCTACGGGTCACCCGTTCGGGTCCAGGTCGAGGTCTATGACTCGCATGTTCTTTCGCAGCTTGGCAATAACATTCAGCTTAATGTCCGGGGATTAGATGTCGCACCCACGGATCTTAACAGGACAGCTCATGACCCGACGTTGCCGAGGGGCGCGCAAACGAGCGTGAGTGATCTTGTGGGACGGTTTCCGGTGCTGCGTCTGGCGGCTGAATCGAGCCTGTTTGAAGGGACATGGATACCTCCTTCACCGGGCCGTTTCGCCATCGAGGTCGCGGATCTGCCCGCCGCGGCGCGCCCGGGTGAGGCTCCGCCGTCCGCGCAGGTTCGTGTGGAAATACCCAACCTTGAGGCCCAGGCACCGGAGGCGGATCACGACGTGTTGGAGCGCATTGCTCGTGCCACAGGCGGGCAGGTGATTGAGTTGGACGCCCTCCAAGAGGCGTTTGGCATGGTTCGAGACCGGAGCGTGCGTGTTCCGGACGACATTGTCGAGCCATTGTGGGATTCCAGGTTGGTTTTGATGCTCTTCACAGCAATGATATCACTGGAATGGTTGCTTCGAAAGCTATTTGGCTTGGTTTGACACCCCTGTCGGAAGCATGGAGCAGTACCAGCTAGTTCGACGTCTTACCGTGCTACGGGCGAGCGTGCAGCGCCGGCTGGTTGTGTACGGCGTCTGCGTTGTGCTGACAGGTTGTGTCACTGGGTTCTTGCTGCTCGTGCTGCTGGATTGGCTGCTCCACCTTCCGTCGCTGTTGCGAAGCGCGTTGGCATTGGCCTTTTTGGCTGGATGGGTGACCGCTTCGGTGCACTGGGTCTTTCGCCCATTGCATGCCCGACTCGGGATTGCACAGATTGCCTCTCAGTTGGAGAGGCATTTCAAGCCGCTGCAGGATCGGCTGACCAGCAGCGTGGACTTCCTTGAGCACGGCAACGCGGGCTCGACCAGCATGATGCAGCAGGTGGTCGACGGGACCGAACAGATCATCCGCAACGTCGCCCTGGAGTCGGCGCTGACGTTTGGGCCGCTGGTAAGGCGTGGTCTTCTCCTCTTGGCTGCCAGTTGCGCGTTGGCTACCCTTCTGTGGGCCGCACCCAGCTGGGCACGAACGGGACTATTTCGGTATGTCCACCCCTGGGGGGGCATCGAGTGGCCGCGACGCGTTGCCATACTTCCCTTGACTGGGAATCAGATCGTTGCCGTAGGTGACTCACTCACGACCCGCATGCGCGTGCAGCGCGGTCTGAACGCCAGATTGCGGGCGATCGTACGACTTCGTGAACGTGACGGCGCAACATACACACTGGCCATGCAGCGCGAAACGGACGACACATTCTATGCCGGCATCGACACCGTCGCGGAGGATCTGACCTACTGGTTCGAAGCGGGTGACGACACGACAGCACGAAATCCCTACACGATTCGTGTGGTGCGGCGGCCGGAGGTGGTCGAGGCCTTGGCCCTGATCGAACCGCCCGCCTACGCGATGGACCCGTCACCTCGCATGCACGACTTGTTCGACGGGGCGGTCCGCGCTCCGATTGGCGGGCACGTACGCGTGAGGCTGCGAACGAACAAACCGGTTGCATCCGATCCTTCTCGCCGCGGCGGTCGGCTTGTGGGCTTGCGCACCGAAGCCGGTGAGCTGATTCCCCTCGACGTTGATCCAAGCGACCAACACGGGCAAGCCGGGCCACCGGTGCTCACCACACGATTTCGTGTGGATCGCGACATGCAATTCCGGGTGGAGCTTGTGGATGAGCACGGTTTCGAGAATCGCGGCGCTGCGACGCATTCCATCATCGCCGTCCCGGATGCAGCTCCAACAGTCACGATCGTTGAGCCCAAGGGCCCCGTAGACTTGACACCACAGGGATCCGTCCCGCTGGTCATTCGTGTCCAGGATGATTTCGGTGTCGAGCAGCTGGTGCTTGAGTTCGAGCAACCTGGTGGCAAGCCGCACACGATGCCCCTGACGGACGACCTCGAAGTTGCGGAGGATGGGGAGACTGTCGAGGGCACCGCCCGTTATCTTTGGAATGTCGCTACGATGGCACTTTCTCCGGGTGACGTGCTGGTGTATTGGGCCGCGGCCACCGACAACCGCGTCACCGACCATGAGACCGGCCAAACCGCGCACTCCGCCCCCATGCAGATCAAGATCATCAGCGACGTGGAATTCAGCATCCGGCTTCGAAGTGATATCGCGCTAATCGAAGCCCGAATTCGCCAGGTGGCGCTCGATCAGGCGAGCTTGCTTGATCGCACGGCGGCACTGAGACAAAGCCCGGAAAAGCATGACCCTCTTGACCCTGCCCAACGGGAGACGGCGGGTGACCTCGCTGGTCGACAGGCCCGTCTTGTGACGCGGGTACGTGACCTCATCCGCGGCGGATTTGACAAGCTCCTTGAGCAGCTCGAGCATAATCGTACGGCTGACCAAGAGGTTCGCACCCACATCGTTCGTCTTAGCGAGGTGCTTCGACAGACAGCAGACGGACCCATGACTATTGCAAGCGTCGAGCTCGACGAGGCCCGCGAGCGCACCCGGCCGGACGAACAGCAGGCCGGGCTGATCGAGGCCACGCGGCAGCAGCAAGTTGTCATCGATCGCCTGCGCGGCGTTCTAAGATTGATGTCGCAATGGGGGAGCTTCCACGAACTCGTGACCAGAGCCCGGAGCTTGCTCGATCGGCAAGCGGACCTGAAATCGCAGACGGCTGATCTCGGAAAACAGACCCTGGGCAAACCTGTCGACGCGTTGACCGAGACGGAAGCGAGCACGTTGCGACAGAATGCCCGACAGCAGGATCAGCTCGCCGATGAGGTGGAACAGCTCGTCGAGAAAATGATGCGGCTTATGGAGAAGGCGGAGCAGGAAGAGCCGTCCGATACAGATTCCGTTGACGCGGCACTCCGGGCGTCTCGGGCCCACAACGTGGCCAAACATGCACGGGCTGCGTCCGAGGCGATTTCGAGCAATCGGACCGCGGCAGCCACCGTCGAGCAGAAGGCCACTGCCACAGCTCTACGAAAGATGATCGCAGCCCTGCGCGAGCGTGAGAGCCGACAGCTTGAACAACTGCAAAAGCGGCTGGGACAAATAGAGCAACTCATTGCTGCGATGATCGAGGATCAGGAGGCGCTGCGAAACGCAACCCATGAGGCGACCTTCATCGAAGCGGACGACGCCGGATATGCGGTGCTTGAAGAGGAGCAGCGAACACTGCGCCGAAACACCGAGCTGTTGGGCGATGACTTGGCTTCCGCACCCGCCGCGGCGGGCACACAGCGCGTGAGTCAGTTGGTCCGTCAAGCAGCGCTGCCGATGGAAACGGCTGAGACCGAATTGCGGAAGCGTCAACCCGCCCTGGCGACTGTCGCCCAGGACGAGGCCCTGACCACGCTCAACGACGCTCTGACGCTGGTGAGGGAGCTCGCCCAAGAGACGGCGCAGGAAGCCCTGAGACGTTCGCTCGCTCAGATCCGTGAAGACCTCGAAGAGATCCTCGCCTTGCAGACCGAAGTGAACGCAGGTATCGATAGCCTCGTGAAGGGCATCTCCCACGGAGGGCGTATCAGCCGTGTGGAGACGCGGGCGGCGTCCAAGTTGGCCCACATGCAGTCGGATACACGCTCCATGGTCGATGCCCAGCTCCCAGACTATGAGAGGGTCCCAGTATACAAATGGGCTCTCGAACGGGTGGCCAAGTGGATGGAAATCAGCCGGACCCGCCTCAGCTCGCCTGGAGCACGCCAGATCGATGAGGATCTCCTCGTTGTTGTCAACCGCATCGCTGTCGAGCTGAGAAGGCTCATTCGTGCCATCCAAGAGACAGAATCGCTTCCCCTCGATATGGAGTTTGTTGAAACGGACACCGGTGGTGGACAGGGCCAAGGTGAGCTGGTAACCGATCGGCCAGTGCCCACCGTGGCAGAGCTTCTCGTGCTCAAAGCCCTGCAAACCGACATCAACGACCGTACGCAAGAGCTGCAGCAGTCATTCGATATCGACGAGGCCACAGAGCAGCAGTTGCGCGAGCTGAGGGTCCTTGGCGAGGATCAGGCCGAATTGCGCCGGCTGGCGGAGAGGGTCACAGAGCAGGCCCAGCATCCGTAGTCGAGCATAGAACGGCGGTATAAGTATGGTAAAGCTAGGCAAATCCAGAAGAAGCGACGTATTATTGACACTAAACCGCACGCCGAAACCGTGTCCTGGCCCCCGCGTGCGGCGAGTCGAGCGACGTACGGGAATCACGCCCAGGCCCGCTGCTCGTCACTGGTGCGACCGGTGGACCGCCTGTAACCCTTGCACAGCTGTAAGCAGGTTCCTCGAGACGGTCGTATTGGTCCTTGCGGTCATGTTTCCTCTTGCAGTCGCGTGGGGGCAGGATGGTCCAGAGCCGAAGAGTCGGCGTGATGTTGACCTGCCACGGGAGGCCGACAAGAAGGTTGGTGAACGCCTCATTCGCAAAGCCACTGGGGAAACCGACGACGATCTGATGGCCGAAATTCTGCGCATGATGGGCGAGTCGAGTCACAAACTCGAGATCGATTTCAACCCAGGCGACGATACCCAGGCGTTGCAGGCTCGCATCGTCGAAGAATTGGATGAGGTCATCAAGGTGGCGGCATCGCGTCGACGCCCTCGCTTGCGTTCCCTGTCTGCGGATAGTTCCGACAAGCGTCGGAGACCCGGCGGGAAGCCGGACGCGTCCGAGAAACCGACAGATTCGGGCCAAGCCGGCGAAGAATCCACGGCTGGTACGACCACGGAGGGAAACACACCGACGACAGATACCGACCGCATGCAGGGCGATCTGCGAGAGTTGCGGAGGACCTGGGGTCATCTGCCTGCGCGCGAACGTGAGGAGGTAATTCAAGGTGTCGGCGAGACTTACCTTCAGCGCTATCGCGATTGGATCGAGCGCTATTACCGAGCGTTACAGGAATCTGAGGAATAGGCGAAGTGTGGTGTCAGCCATGGGGCAGTTCGTTAGAGTTCAGATTGTGATCCTCTCCGGGGCGTTACTTACCCTTTGGGGGACGGACTCCTCAGCTGCCCCGCCGCGACGGACTGCGACCGCACTGACGTCCGAAGTCACCCCTGAGCATCGCGCGGCTGTGGAGAGGGGTCTTGTTTGGCTGGCCGGACAGCAAGCCTCGGACGGCTCGTATGGAGGGCTGTCTCACTATGGACCCCATGTCGGCATCACCGGGCTCGCCGCCCTGGCGTTCATCTCCGACGGCAACACGCCTGGACGCGGTCGATATGGAGAAACAGTCGAGAGAGCACTCGGCTTTGTCCTGGCCCACAGTTCGGAGAGTGGTCTTCTGGCAGCGGAAACGTCCCACGGTCCCATGTATGGACACGGTTTTGCCACATTGTTTTTGGCCGAAGTGTACGGGATGACACCGCGGTCAGACGTCCGCGAGACATTGCGCAAAGCGGTTCGTTTGATCGCCAGCACGCAGAACGACGAGGGGGGATGGCGCTATCAGCCGGTTCGCCACGACGCGGATCTTTCGGTCACGATATGTCAGATTATGGCACTGCGGGCAGCTCGAAACGCTGGAATTTATGTGGACCGGCGGATCATCGACCAGGCCATCGAGTACGTGAAGGCAAGCCAGAACTCCGACGGTGGATTCCGCTACATGCTGAACTCCGGCGGATCCGCGTTTGCCCGATCCGCCGCGGGGGTGGCTGCCCTACAATATGCCGGGGTCTATGGAGGAGAAGAGATCGGGCGAGGCCTAGAATATATCAGGCGGTTTACACCGCCACAGGAACAGACGGTTGGCCACTACTTCTACGGCCACTACTACGCCGCACAAGCTATGTTCCTCGCGGGCGACGAGTACTGGAATGTGTGGTGGCCAGCCATTCGAGCGGAACTCGTGCAAAAACAGGGTCCGGAAGGTTTCTGGCGAGGACAGGCCGGGCAGGAATATGGAACAGCCATGGCGTTGATCATCCTGCAGATGCCGAACCGATTGCTGCCCATTTTCCAGAAATAGTCATGCTTATGCAGAGACGACATTGCACTTTCGTACGCCGACGTCAACGGTCCGCGGCGGCGCGTGTCTGCCGGTGCCTCTTGGCCGTCATTGCCGCGCTGGGACTGACGCCCCCGTTGGACACGTTGGCGGAAACAGACGGAGTCATTGTCAGCGTCAAGACCGTCTCGCTGGACCTCGTCGAGGGGCAGCTGATCAAATTGTCGTTGGAAGACGGGTTGCTGCTCGAGGGGGCAGGCGCTGAGAGGCAGCACATCCCCATGAAGGATCTGGTATCTCTCAGGACCGGTGTGCCGGTCTCCATACGACCACACCAGGGCTATACCCTCCAATTCGCCAATGGCGACGTGCTGCATGGAGACATCGCCGAAGGCGACGGTACGAGTGTCGTAGTCGAGACTCCGACATTCGGACGCCTCAAAGTCCCACTTGACTCGCTTGCACAAATGGTTGCCGCGGTTGCGACGCGATCGAGCCATCGCGACACCGCATCTTGGTTTGTACAGAAGAGCGCACTGGTGGAGGATGCCGTCCTTTTGACGAATGGTGATGTCCTGCAGGGGTTTGTCGATTCGGTCGATGCGATTGGGATCACCATAGAGAGCGGTCTCGGCGACACGGTTGTGCCGCATCGCCTAGTCGTTGCCATGAGGCTGGCATCCCCTCAGTTGGGCTCACCGAGCCTGCCGCACGTGCTTGCTACGTTTCAAAGCGGATGCCGCCTTACGTTGACGGATCTCGACTGGGCCGGCCGCGCCACCGAAGCCCGCCTGTGGCGGACCGGTGGACCGCGGATCCAGTTTGCCGCCGATCAGGTCGTGAGGATCGAATTTGTGGGTGGGCGATGGGAATGGCTCACCGCCCATCACCCGATCAGCTTCGAGCATACACCGATGTTGTCGGTTGGATGGGAGTACGCCGTCGACCGCAACGTGCTCGGCGGACCGATCGAGGTCGACGGGCAAAGGTTCGACCACGGTGTAGGTGTGCACAGCCGGTCCCGGCTGATCTATGATCTTCAGGGCACGTACCGCGAATTCGTCACCTCGTTCGGAATCGACGATGACAGCGGACCGCATGCCGACGTGTCCGTCTCGATCTTCGTCGACGGACAGCGAGGCCTCACGCAAGAGCATGTCCGGCGCGGCAAGCTCTATGGGCCTGTCCGGATCGACACTCAACGGGCCAACCGGATTGAGTTGGTCGTCGACTTCGGTGAGAACGGATACATCCAGGACCGGTTCAACTGGGTCGAAGCCGCGCTCATCCGTTAGTGTGCTCATAGGCCATTCAGCCCACCAAAGTGGGCACTGCGGCCTCCCCGCATGCGGTCGCTCCCCGCTGCGCCCGCCTTGTCCGCACATTATCGGCCGTACCGGATGGGGACATGGTGCGGTGGGTCGCCGTGTCCTGCTCCGACTCCTGTGCAATACATGGTTCAAACGCGTCTCACCCAGGGAAAGGCAGGACAGAACGGACAGACTGCTGTCTCCCAATTGCCGAGCGGCCGATAAACCACGCTGTCTTTGCGGGTCAGTCCGAGAAGGCGCCCCCCCGGTCTGAACGCCCCGCGCCCGGCAGCACCTATCAGACCACATCCAGGACAAGATCTGCGCTTGCAAACGGGCTTTACGCGGGCTAACCTCTATAAATTGCGCGATCAACTGAAAAAGGGGGAATTCTCTGCCCACTCGTGGAATGGGGAACCGCGCAATCTCGCCTGCGGCGAGGCGGCTTGGGCGTCAGGAGGGAATCTCCGCATTGTGTGGCAGGCACCTGCCTGCGGATGATCCGCGTCCGCCACCGCGGACGGGGTTTTCGGGAGGAAAGAATATGAAGACAGTCTCTGTCTCGAGGACACTTTTCACTTGCGTTTGGCTAGCTACCTGCGCACTCGTCGTAGCGGGTGATACACCGACCCACCTGCGACGGGCTGACGCCGCCGTCCTCGAACCGGTGCGGACCGAGAAGGTTGATGCCAAGTCTGGCCCGACATCGATGAGTCCAACGCGAGCGCTCACCGGCAGCGACTCCATCGCCTCGATCAAGCTGGCGACAGAGCGGCAGAAAGCGGTGGCACGCCCTGCCGAGCACTCACCTGCGGAAAAGCCAACCGACCGTGCCGATCACACGCAGGTACACGCCCGCTCCGAGTCGCCCGGAGCGCCTCGATCAGCCGTGTTGAAGGAGGAAACCGGCGGGTGTGGGCCCGAGTGCGATCTGTGCTGGATCGGGACACCCTTTGAGAATGACTGCCCCTGGGAGTGGGAGGATGACGGGGAATGTGACTGCGGGTGTCAGTTCCCTGATACCTCCGACTGCTTCGGACCTACGGGCGCGTGCTGCAATCCCCAGATTTCGAGCAACGAGTGCCTTCTAGACACGCTCTCGGTTGCCTGTCTGAGTGCAGGTGGAGCGTATATGGGTGATTGGAGCACGTGCATTGGGGCCAACTGCCCCCATCGGTGTGATCATTACGGGCTGCCTTGCGAATACTGCTACCTGGACACGATCTACGAATCCGCCTGCCCCACGCAATGGCAGGGAGACGGTTTCTGTGATTGTGGGTGCCAATTCACCGACACCGTCGACTGCCTTGGTGGAGTCGATCTGCCCGATCTGGTCATCCAGAGTTCCAGCCGAAGCCCCGCGACGGGGGTCGTCCCGGGTGGGACTGTCACCCTCTCGGATACGGTCGGGAACGAGGGCACCGCGGCAGCAGGCACGGAATTCTGGGCCACGTGGTTCATTTCTCAAGATATAAACGTCACCACCGATGACTACGAGTGGGCCTACCACGATGTGGCATGCTGTCTGCAGCCGGGACAGACGGCCGGCGGATTCGGCGATGTGCCCTGGCCGAATGTGGCTCCATATAACACGGCGGGACAGATTTACTATGTTGCGGTTATGGCTGACGACCTTAATGAGGTTCTCGAGCTCGACGAGTCCAACAACTGGGGCGCGGTCTGGCCTGTGGTCCTCGCAGGCGGCAGCACGGGCTGCCCCGGGGACGGCCTATGCTGCGAGGCGCACGCCGGAACCGGTTGCCAGGACCTGTCCTGCTGTGAGATCGTCTGTGCCTCGAATTCGTTTTGTTGTGATGTGGCGTGGATTCAAGCGTGCGCCGATCTCGCAAACAACCTCTGCCCCGAACTCTGCTCCGGCCACGAAGCGTGTCCGGGTCAGGGAGACTGCTGCTCACCGAACGGCACGGTCGGTTGTGAGGATGCGACGTGCTGCAACATCGTATGTGCGGGAGATCCCTTCTGCTGCGACACCGAATGGGACGCAACCTGCGCCATCGCGGCAGAGGACCTCTGTGCCAGTTGCCCCGGGTACGAACCAGACGCGTACGAGCCTGACAACACGCCTGTAACCGCAACGGTTGTCGGTTGCGGAGAGGTCCAGACACATACAATCCCGGTGAACGGGGACGTGGATTGGTTTGCCATTTCCCTGGACACGGGCGACGATCTCACCATCGAGACGTTCAATCTGGCGGGGGCAAACCCGGACACCGTCTTGGAGCTATATGACAGCGGATGCACGTTGCTCATCTCTGACGATGACGGCGGTTCGGAGCTGTGGGCCTCTCGTATCCAATGGACGGCCAGCTATACCGGAGTCTATCTGATCAAGGCCCGTACCTTCGGAGGTGAGATCGATCACTGTGACGACCAGGGCGGCGGGCTGAAATCTTGCCAGTACGACATCGCCTTCGAATGTGGGTTCTGCTGCGATCCGCCTTTGCAGCCGGGCGACCGAGTCAGACTCTCGGGCGCCAACCCGGGCGGGGCGGTGAACCTTCCGGCGGGTGCCTGCGGAACCGTAGCCTGTTGTGATTCCGACGACCCTGCCCTGCCGATTCTTGTCAGTTGGGACAACTGGACAGACGGCCACAACAACACCGGACCTTGCGACACGACGCCGACACCCTTCCCCGATAATTCCGGCTGGTGGATGGCGTGTGATCAGATGCTGCTCGACGAGACCTGCGGGTCATGTCCGCCGCCGCCGGCGCCGGCTAACCCGACCCCGGTTGATGAAGGTACGCAAGTGCCCGTCGATGTGACGTTGTGCTGGGATGGGCTCGGTCAAACTGCCAAGGTCATCTACGGGGCGGATGATCGGCTGGATGTGTACGAGGTCTCGGATCCGTCGCTTCGAGCGGTTGCCGACTCGACCGTGGGTCTTGTAACGAGGTCGCAACTGACGGAGAACCCGGACGGATCGTATTCATTACCGGCCACCCCCACGTTCGCCCAGTACATGCTCTCTGAAACGGGGTTGCCGCTGTGTGCGTCGGAGCCATTCCCTGATCAGCCCGTGCCTGCGTATTGCTCCGGGTTCTTGGTCGGCCCGGATCTGATCGCCACCGCGGGACATTGCCTTGTCAACGCCGGCGAGTGCGCTACCAGAGCCTTCGTATTCGGGTTTGATATGGCCGATGCCAGCACACCGGTGCTCACCTATCCCGAAGACGACGTCTACTTCTGCGCTCAGATTGTCGGTCGTGTTCAGGTCGGTGACGGTCCCGATTGGGGTGTCATACGCTTGGATCGACCGGTCGTGGGTCATACTCCGCTGCCGATTCGCCGCGCCGGGACCGTCCCGACCGGGCAGTCGCTCGTGATGATTGGGCATCCGGTCGGCCTGCCAACCAAGATCGCCGGCGGAGCAACGGTCCGAGACAATAGCCCGGCATCCTACTTCCAGGCAAACGTCGATGCCTATGGTGGGAACTCCGGATCAGCCGTCTTCAATGCGACAACGCTGGAGGTGGAGGGTGTGTTGGTCCGCGGAAACGCCGATTTTGTCGAGAGCGGAGGATGCGTGGTGTCCCATCAGTGTCCGGACAGCGGGTGCCCGACGTGGGAGTCAGCCACGCGCGTCACAGAGTTTGTTCATCTGATCCCAGAGATCCAGACTCGCGAATATGAGATCCAGTTCGAGGACTGTGATGGCATGGCTATGGCCATCACCGCAACCACAACCGAGAGCTGCTGGGCGCCGCCGACGTTGGACCCGGGCACGCGATACTGCTGGCAGGTCACGGCCAAGAATGCTTGCGGTGAGACACCTGGACCGGTCTGGTCGTTCACCACCGTCTGTGATACGAACCTGACCACTGCAATGCCCGGCTACGACGAGAGTCTGTGGCGCTCTGCGAACAACATCGTCCGGCTGACATTTGACCAGGACATCAACGTGCCCAACGAAGGTGAGCTGTTAATCCGCGAGTTGCTCGACGGCGGCCTGTTCGGGCCAGATTTGTCGTCCTCCTTTACCGTCACCGTGGAAAACGACAACGGTGGACATCCGCGCGTACTGAAGATTCAGGAGAACGGCACGGCGCTGACCCACCGTACGTGGTATGGTATCTCCAGTCACTCGTGGGGCAGCGTGTGCGACTTCGAGGTGCACTACGTCGTTCAGGTTGGCGACGCGAGCAATGATGCCCAAGTGCTTGCGTTTGACGTGAGCGCCATCAATAGTGAGATCCCAACGTTCAGCGCAGCCGACGATGATCGCTGGGACATCAACGGAGATGGCCGCATCCTGGCCTTCGATGTCAGCGTTACGAACGGAAGCATCCCGTCGTTCAACGTTGCGAAGCCAGGCGGGCATTAGGCTCAGGCTCCTGAACGACGTGAGAGTCTGGATAGCTGAGTGTCACGTGGGGCCCATTGGCTTTAGTGCCGAGTCGTTGACAGACGAACTGGACCGTATCCGTGCTGGTACGTGGATCTCGGTTGGCGACAGGACTCTTCGCCAGCCGGGGTCCAGCAAAACGTTGCGATTGGCTTGTGTCTGCGGCTGCGGGGGAGGGCGTTTGTTCAAGACAGAGACCGCTCTGAGACAGGCTCTGTTTCGGCGTCCCACTTGATGTCCCGCTCTTCCCTCTTGGTAAGGCGAGACAAGGCGAGGACCCGTCGGGCGACTTCGGATTACACCGGCAGATGGTTGGAGCTCGTTTCCGGTCTGTTCGCATAGTCGAGAGGACGCCGGTTTTCTGATTGACCGTCGCCGAGCGACCGATATGATGGGTTGATGGCATCTCTGACACTGCTGGTTGTAGCCCTCGCTGGGGGCGAATGGGTTCGACCGGGTGAGTGGAAGGGAGTGTGGCGTGCCGAGGTTGTCAGGGGGCCTCGTAAAACACCTGACGAAACTGTATATGGCGACTACACGTACGCCATGGCTGCCTAAAAAGTAGGTGGCCCGCTGAGCAGGAGACGCCCGCTATCCTGTGAAGCGCTGATTTGTGGGCTAGCCTGCAGGTGACGCCTGACCGCTCGTGGGCGAAATGACAGTCGGGCTGGGGTCGGCACGAGCTTGTCAGCCGGCGCTTGCCGACTCGAGATCCAAACGACTGACTACGCACGTAGAAGCACTCCTGGAACCGCCGCGGGACGGGGGTTCGATTCCCCCCGCCTCCATTAACTAAACCCTTGTCAATAAAGGGTTTACGTCGACGAAAAACAGTGTCCCCAGTCAGTCCCTAGTGATTCTCACTTTAATGGGCCTTTCTGGGTCAACAACGCGTCGTCGATACCACTCTCGAACTTGGCGTACTCAGCGTGGAATGCGAATCGGTCCAGCCCACGATAATGGTCGTGGATGGGGTCGGCGGCGTGGCCCATTGCCACCTTCGAGACCTCGCGACGAATCTTGCTGACGTGTGCCCGGGTCCGGTGGTAGTGCCGCAGCCAATGCCATCGAAGCAGTGACCAGGGCTTACCCGTCTTCGGGTGCTTGTCCACGAGGACGCCGGCTTCAAGCGCGTAGCGTTTCAGCCGCATGAGCGTCCTGTTGCCTGCAACCTGATTGCCCGCTTGGCTCATGAAGACCCAGTCCGAAGCCTGGCCGAGGCCCATCGAGCCAATCACGCGAGCCAGCCGATCCGTGATATGGACCGGTCGGCGAGCCGCTCGGCTCTTGGGTATCCATAGGCCATCTGCCGTCAGGCAGCGTTTACGTAGCTCAGGGCGAACTCGATCGAGGTCGGGCCGCTTGATATCCAGGATGATCTCGCGCTCCTCCAGGTCGATGTCACCGACCTGAAGGAACTGGATCTCCTGAAACCGGAAGCCGCCCTCGCAGATGAAGATGATCAGGTTCACGATCTGCGTATCGAAGTGCTTCGCAGCAACTTCGATAACCGCGTTGATCTGATCCGGGTAGATCGTCGGCGGTGGCAACGTGTGCGTCGGCAAGCGGTCAAGCTCGGCCTGGCGACCGGGCGCCGCCGGGTTCGGACCGGGCATGAGCTTACGCTTGAAGACGACATACCCGTAGAAGTTGTGCACGGCGTCCATGTAGTGATTCGCCGTACAGGGACTCACGCCGGCTTCGTTCCGCAGGTGGGTTTGGAACTTGGCCAGCAATCTCGGGTTGACGTCTTGCACGAAGAGCAACCGCCTTTTCTCCATCCACGTTCGCAGGCAGCTCAATCTGCCCTTGAGCTTCGTAATGTAGTCGTGGCTTCGACCCAGCGTCTCGATGTATCCGATGAAGGCATCGACCACCGGGCCCATCCGTGTTCGCTGCGGCTCTCGTTCCTGCTCCGGGTAGTGTCGCTGCTTGAAGAGCTCTTCACTCTTGCGAGCCGCGACGAGCCGAGCGAACGAAAGATCCGTCTCGCGAGTGCTCCTGCTAATCCCTTTTTTGTAAGCGCGACTCCGGCCACGTCGACCGGATGCCGTTGGCTTCGCCAGCTCCCAGTACATCTGCCAGTAAGGGCTGCGCGGGGTTAGAAAGAGCGTGACCTCGCCGACGCGTTCCGACTTAGTCCACGCGTTCTTGCGCGCCTCCTTTCTCGCCATGCGTCACCTCCTTTTCCCGGAGATGCGCGGTTTACGGCGAAACTCTACCTGACCACTCTTGATCCCGTTGAGCCATTTCATCAGCTCGGGCAGGCGGTGGTACCACCGGTTCCCGAGCCGGAAACACGGGATATGAGTGTACGCGCGCTCCTGGCACCAGTCCACGATGGTTTTCGGGGACTTGCCCAGGACCGTGGCGAGTTCCGCCGAGGTGCACGGGTCCGAAAGGGTCGAAAGCTGCGGGTTGGCATTTGCCGGCGCGGACAGCGCCGGGCCAGAAGCAGTACCCTGAGTTGCGGCGTATCCCTGGTTGGCTTGCTCGGTCATCATTCACCCTCCGAGGCAACACGGCCTTTCGGGTTTCGCCGGACGTTGTCCGGCTGCGGCGCGTCCGGGCTGTTTTTGTCGGGCTGGGTGAGACCCCCTGGACGACCACCGGTCGCCTCGCCATGTGGGGCTCAGGTGGGATGGGACGCTTCTCGCGGAGCGACGAGGACGCTACCGCCGATACGGAGGCCGACGAAGTCGCGCAAGCGCCGGCGCAATTGGCTTCCGCCTCCTACATCGCGAAGAAACACCGGCAATCTGTACTCGATGCACTCCGCAACGCCGGCGAGGTCGGCCTCGCTGAATACGATTTCGCGCTCTGGCAAGCTCGTATAGGCGGCGTCGTGGAAGAGCAGAAGCGCCGCGGTGATGGCGAACATCTCCGCATCGTTGGGCAATCTGCCGCCGGCGTCCGCGTCGAAGAAGCGTGTGCCAGTGAGGTCGTATTGGAGCATGGCATTCGTCCCCCCTTCCGACATTGCGGTCTACGAAGCCGGTGTCGGGGCAGTGTCCTCGATCTCACGGAGCATCAGGTGCTCGTAGGCTTTGGAGACGACAAGCCCGAGCTTCGGCAGCTCGTCGGGTCGGAAGTAGGTCGTTGTCTTCCACTCGCCCGACTTCTCGTCTCGGTAGCGCTTCTGGATTCGGATGCTGTGCTGGGGAACGTTGCGTCCGTTCAGCGCTGTGGTCTTCGTCCAGATGGCAGCGACGACCGTCCCGGCTCGAAACTCATTGGTCGGCTTGTCTGATGGTCCGTTTGGCATTCTTGTTCTCCTTCGCATGTTCGCTACTATGCGTACACTGATCGCAAAAAAACATCGGGCCTCTACCCGCCTGCAATACGTTCTTCCGTGGGGCTGAAAAGGTCGTAACGTTTGGCGATGCCGGCTACGATGTCGATGGATTCGAGGCCTGCGTCCTTGCCGGCGGGGCTAAGCAGGCGATCGACCATGTTCTGCGGCAACAGCGGGCCCGCGTTCGAGATCCGCGGCTGAATCTCACAACAACGATAGACGGCGGTCGAGAGCGAAACCTCAAAGCGACGGGTAATCAGCGGGAGTAGGCGTTTGCGCCAGAGCCATTCGGACTCGGGTGTTGCCTGCATGAGTTGGAGCGTGCAGCGGGCCCGATCCATGCCGTGTTGGTCATAGAGGCGTCCTAGCTCTCGCTCTAACAGCGGAAGCGGGACCAGGAAGGCGGCCGCAAATCGATCCGCTTCACGTTCAAGCTTTCCCGGAGATCCCGGTCCTTCGGCCGGTGTCTCGTGAAAAACGTCGCGGGCCCTGGCGTGCAGCGTCAGGTGCCCGAGCTCGTGAGCGCACGTAAAGCGACATCGCCCTTCGTGTTCCGTGACGCGCTCGTCGATGAGGATCTCCCGTTCTTTGGCGAATGTGGCCCCAAGGACATCGTGGCCGAGGTGCGAGAGATCGCTAATGCCGAAGCGTATACCGAGCGGCCCTTCGATCCAGTCTTCGACGGGGACGGGTAGGGGAATCTCCTCCAGCCCGAGCTTCCTACGGCATCGTTCGAGGCATGTCAGCGCGCGGGTTTCGATCATCCGTCTACCGTAACGGGGCTGAAAAACCTTAGCTCGCGTAAGCTCGGCCACGTATCACCTTTTGATCAACGCCGCTTGTCCCCGGTCATTCGCTTCGCTTGGCCGATGAGGCGGTCCCATTGCTCAGGCGTGAGCTTTCGGGCCGTGCGCAGAAACTCGGGCACCTTCGCGGCCGTAGTGGCGTCCTGGTTGGCAACTTCCGCCACGACGGTGTCGGCCCGCTGCCAGCCTGATCGCAGGTCAGCCTCCGGCATGCCGTACGCCGCAGCGATTCTCTTGAGCAAGTCCTCCGAGGGTGTTCGGCGCCCCTTCTCGATGTCCGTCAGATGGGCTGGCGCGATGCCGAGAATTCTCGCCATCTCGCGCAAGCCCTTCTTGAGTGTTTCCACACGTTGTGCTCGGAGGACCTCGCCGATGGGTTGTTGTCTGTATGGTCTCTTCTGGGCCATTATCGTGCTCTCCAATCCAATCGTTCGCTTACATGCTAACATCAGATTGGGGCCGGGTCAAGGCTCTGACCATTTTTTTCTGCGAGCGGTGTCCGGCGGACGAACACGGGGGCCGAAGCGGGTGGCGGCTTTCGGTATGCGTACCGGCGAAGACTCAGTACTGGTGCGAAGAGATAAGTGGCAATGCAGGCGATGTAGCCAAGATACGCGACCTCGACCGATTCCGGCCGGCCAAGTGACTGAAACAGGCAAGCGCAGCCCCAGAGCATGGCCTCGCAAGCGGTAAGGAGGGCCAGAATCGTCCCCTGGCCCGATCGGCCTGCGGCTTTCCTGCGGTTTGGGTGGCGGGACTGGAAGACCAGCAGTTCCTCCCTCGCAAGCTGGTTCACCGAGCGTTCGATCTCGTCAATGCGACGGAGGTGGTCTTCTTTCGCCCGAGCGTGGGCGACGGTGGTCGTCAGAAGCCATGCAAACGCCGCCGGTATCGGCTCTACCTGCTGTACGAGAGGGTGTACCGCAAACACATCTTGCTGTTCGCTTACGGATGCTGCAAAGTCAATCGCGGCACAGCCAGTATCTTCACGTTCTGCGTACAAAGGGCCGGGGCGGCGAAATGACAACCACCCCGGTGCTGTGTTGGACAATCGCAGCCCGCGCTACGAGCGCGATGACTTCTGCTCAGCCGACGCCGTGTCGGTCGGCTTCGCTGTCCGCTCAACTGCCTTATGACTCGGGGCCGTCTTGTCGGCCGCTTGGGCCTCCTTCTTCTTCGTGCTCTTGCTCGCCATCTCGGTCTTCGTGCAATGACCGTTCGTCATCGTCCACCTCTCTTTCTCTGGTTCCAAGAAGAACTTCCGCTCGCGAGTAGTACTTCCTCAAGGTGTCCCGCGAGCCTGCCCAGTAAATGCATGCAACTGCGAGAATCCCACAATCCAACGGGTCCAAGTCGGCGATCGGACGCCCAGCCACGACAAGGCGGGCCGCGAATAGAAAGAGCATGACAACCAGCATATTTGCGTAGAACTGGTAGTATCTGTAGTGATTGTCGATGAGGGCCTCGAA
The DNA here is from genome assembly GCA_964405925.1 of uncultured Phycisphaeraceae bacterium. GTDB lineage: Bacteria > Planctomycetota > Phycisphaerae > UBA1845 > UBA1845. The sequence goes on from CAYOQG010000002.1 coordinate 43,017, forward strand.
CGCTCCCAGGCACTCCTGGAGCCTGGAGTCGTCCCAAGCAGGCCTTCGGATGCCGGTCACTTCGTGCAGGCGGTCGACGATTACCCAGCGAATAGTGCTGGCCGTGAGGCCTGCGACCACCGACGCGAGGGTGACGTAAAGGAACCCCCCCACCGATGCTGAGTCGCCAGAGGCCACCGATGACGCGAGGAGCCACGCCCTCAGCGTCGGTGAGAAATGGCTGACGCCCCAGAGGCTGACGAAACCCGGCAGAACGAAAGCGATCAACAGACCGAAGTTCTTGCCCGAGACCTCCATCACGGCCGCCCTCCTTCGGGCAACCGGTAAGCACCTGACTGAAACAAGCGGCCGTCAACGGGCGTCTCCTCGCGGCGGTGACGGTCAGGCCGTCTCCTCCGTACGTACGATTTTATGCATATTAAATCAGACATCAACCCCAAAAAAAGAAAGTTGGTTCAATCCGCGGGACGACGGATCGGCGGCGGGCCCGGGAGGATCCAAATCCGGCCCGACTCGCCCGTTTCCGAGTCTTGAAAGTACAGGTCGACACCTTCCTCTCTGGCCTTAAGCAGATCGTTGTAGACCATTATGGCCTCGCGGATTACCTCCGCGACGGATTCCTTGCCCGTGAGGCTCTGCAGCCGTTTGAGGTCCTTCAGCCCCTCGTTCGGGAGCCACAGGGTGAATCGGGTCTTCTTCGCTCCGGCTCTTCGTGGGCTCATGCCTCAACTCCCGTTGGCAATGGATATGCAAATGATATGCATTTTCGCCCGACCGTACAAGCCACACGCGACGACCGTGCAAAGCACTGTGCGACCGACGGGGGGATCACCCGGGAGGTGGTCCGTTCCAGGATGAAGAGAGGTCCGGTGGTGCGTGAACCTTTCTTCGTTGCGTACAAATGGTCAATAGACCCCTCCTTCTGTTTGTGGCTGTGCTCCCAGAGCGCGGTCAGCGACGGGAAGCTCTCGTCGGGTCTGCGGCGAAACAACTCGTTGTGGGCGCGCCCTCGTGCACCAGAAGGCTGGTGCCTGACACGCCCCGCGCGTGAGAAAACGCCAGCATGAGCTGACAATTGCTGCGCGGTACGGTAGGAATGCGGAGCGGGTCTTGAACCCGTGGTCGTCACGAACGTCAACACGTTGCCGTGGCGCCGTACAAATGGGCGGCATCACTCGGTAAACCCGGCCTCACCAGCCGGGCTAAGAGAGCGGTCTCACCAACCGCTACGGTGCTACCCGTAGAGCCGGACCGCGTCGAGAGGGTGCGCCGTGGTGCGCACCGAGTGAATTCCCGAGTAAATCGGGTGGAGTTCAGGGACGGACTCCGAGGCGAACCAGCTTACCTGGAGCCGAAAGGTGATGGGGACAAGAGCATGCTGGTGAAGCGGAGGGCGCCGGAAGGCGTGTATGGAGTCGCTCCGCAACGCCTGAGCGATAAGGTTAAGGCTGGATTGCTTGAACCCCAATGTCCAGCGGTAGAAGCGCAGACCCGTCGGCAGCACGCTTGAGGCCGGCGCCGCCGACAGCCACGGAATCCGCCTCTCATCCGTGGTAGTCCCTGGTTGGCGGGCGATGCGCAGTGAGCGCATCCAAGGGCATGAGTGGGGAACCTACGTCGCTCTAGAACGTTCCTCGGTGACGAAACACGGGATCGCCTAAGGGGCGCGAGCCCTAAGGTGACGGAGTCCTCGTAGTAGTCGTGGGAGTAACGCCCCGCCAGGGAGAACGGGAAAGCCGTTCACAGGGCGAAGGGGGACAGGTAGTTGTGATGTCAGATCCATGAGGTACGCGAGATGCGGACAGCCGAAACGGTACTGAACATCCTACGTGAGAGGGCAACGTGGTTTGCCCGTGGAAGGGCTGTATCGACAGCTCTACCGAACTGACCTGTACCTGCGTGCCTACGCGAAGCTATATGCGAACGACGGCGCGCTGACAGCAGGCGTAACGGAAGAAACGGTGGACGGGATGTCGCTGGCGAAGATTGACGCCATCATCGTGGCACTACGGCGCGAGGCCTATCGCTGGACGCCGGTGCGGCGGACGTATATCCCGAAGAAAAACGGCAAGTTGCGGCCGTTGGGTATGCCGACTTGGAGCGACAAGCTTCTTCAGGAAGTGATACGTTCGCTCCTGGAGGCGTACTACGAGCCGCAGTTCAGCCATCGCTCACACGGTTTCCGTCCGGGACGCGGCTGTCATACGGCGCTTCGGGAGATACAAACGAATGGGACAGGAACCAAGTGGTTTATTGAAGGCGACCTATCAAAGTGCTTCGATCGCATCGATCACTCGGTGCTGATGAGCATTCTCGCCGAGCGAATCCACGATAACCGGTTCCTTCGCCTGATTCGCAATCTCCTGGACGCCGGATACTTGGAGGACTGGCAGTTCAACGCCACTTATAGCGGAGTGCCGCAAGGTGGTGTGATCAGCCCGTTACTTTCAAATCTGGTACTGGACAAGTTGGACGAGTTCGTCGAGACGAAGCTGATCCCGGCATACACACGGGGCCACCGCAGGAAGACCTACGCTCCTTATGTCGCGCTGACCGTTGCGGCGTCGCGGGCGCGGAAACGCGGGGATCATGAACGGGCCAAAACGCTCATGCGCGAGGCTCGACGGCTTCCCTCCAGGAAGCCGGAAGACCCCAACTACCGGCGCCTGTGGTACGTGCGGTATGCCGACGACTTCCTGCTCGGACTCATCGGCCCGAAGGCCGAGGCAGAAGAGATCAAGCGGAAACTCGCCTCGTATTTACGTGACGAGTTGAAGCTTGAACTCAACAGGGACAAGACGCTCATCACGCATGCGCGGGATGGGCGGGCGAAGTTCCTGGGGTACGAGGTGCATACGATGCACGCCGACGATCAGCGCGACCTTCGTGGTCAGCGTGGCATCAACGGCGGTATCGGGCTGCGCGTCCCGCGACACGTGATTAACGAGCATTGTGCTCGGTATATGCGACGCGGGAAGCCGGCGCACCTGCCTGAGCGACTGAACGACAGTGCATACAGCATGATCGTTCGCTATCAGGCAGAGTACGGAGGCCTCGTGCAGTATTACCGGCTGGCGTACAACCTGCATACGCTTCAGCGATTGAAGTGGGTCATGGAGGTGTCGCTGGTCAAGACGCTGGCCAACAAGTTCCGCACGACCGCCCGGAAGGTTTACCGGCGGTTTGGAACGCGCCTGGAAACACCGGACGGCACGTACAAGGTGCTGCAGGTGGAGGCGCCGCGTGGCCCCGGCAAAGAGCCGTTACGGGCTCATTGGGGGGCCATCCCGTTGAAGCGGAACCCCTGGGCGGCGGTCTGCGAATCCGAGCGGAAGATTTGGAGCGGTCGTAGCGAGTTGCTGGAACGGCTGTTGGCGCAGAAATGCGAGCTTTGTGGTGGACCGGATGATATCGAAGTCCATCATATTCGAAAGCTCGCCGATGTGCGCAAGAAAGGCCGCTCCCGGCCCAAGTGGATGGAAATCATGGCGGCACGCCGGCGTAAGACTCTCGTGGTCTGTCGGGCGTGTCATGATGAAATCCATCATGGGCGCTACGACGGAGCTGCGGTCGCGTAGTGCAACTACTGGAGAGCCGGGTGATAAGGAAACTATCACGCCCGGTTCGGAGGAGAGGTGTTGGAAAAGCGTCCCGATGCACGGGGATGGCTCGCTGGCATCTTATCCTACCGCTTATCCGGTTCGACGGAGGCTCTGCAGAGTAATCCCGTCTTTCGGAGTAATCCTGCAGTTCTATCCGATATGCGAATGACATTTTGAACCGGGGCGACGGAGACACGCCTCGTCGAGCCGTGAGGTCTTGCGGAACGACGAGGTCGTAGCAGTTGAAGTAGGTGCGTCTCGACGCTTCGAGACAAATCCTGCCAAGGGGGTTCGGGCCGAAGCCCACTTCGCGTGGGCCCACTCGGGTGGAAGGCTCGTCAGGTTCGTTCAACCTCTGCCAGCGTGGGGAGTTCGCAGCGTGGTGACGCGCGCGACCGGGCTTGGACCAAGCTCGGGGACCCTCGTCAAGCACGAGGGCTACGAAAAGCTCAGGGCGCGGCGCTAGGCCGCGTGGCAATGTTGGCGAGAGCCAACCTGGATTGGAGGAAAATCCAGTCCTCACCCCAGCGAAGTTCGGCGATTGCCAGCCGAACGGGCAATAGCTTCTGGGGGACAACGGCGAGTCGTGCGGGGAAGCTATCTCCCCAAGATGCGAACGTCGTGGATAGCTGATATGGCTAGCCGGTTATTGGCAAACTCGAGGTTCCTAGAATTCGCTGAACACGCTCGACGCTCAGGCGATAACGATAGCAAATGGAGCGTGGAGGACGAAGCGGACGGGTCGTTGAGCTTACTCGTCCCTCGTATGGCTTCGGTCATGCGGGCGCTCGGTGGTTCCTCAACATCACCATCGAGCCAGTTCTCAAGCGCGGTACGCCGCGTCAAGGAACCGGAAGAGAGTCTAAGTCAGCGGGCAAATTGCCACGCGAGCAACGCCGGAACCCGACGGTGCTTCCTCGATTAGGCGAGGATAGGTCGGTAGATGACCAATGCATCGTTCGGGGGCAGCGAGACCGTAGTACTCAGAGACGGTAGGACCGATCACATGGGGAAGGGTCTCAGGTTCAGTGGTTCCAGATGATTTGGAAACGGGCGGCTGTAGGCCGCCGAACATGGAGGACCATGATCGACGTAACCAAAGAAATGGAACATCTGTTTCGCTTGTCGAAACGCGAGCCCGGCAAGCGTTTCAACCGGCTCTGGGCCGTCGTGACGGCGCCGGAGTGGTTGACGCACGCTTGGGCGCAGATCCGGGGTAACCGGGGCAGCCGAACGGCCGGTATCGATGGCGATACGGCCGCCGGCATCGACCCGGCCCGGATCGACTCGTTATCCAGAAGTCTGCAGGCGGGCACGTACCGGCCAAATCCGGTGCGTCGCGTCTACATTCCGAAGGGCAACGGGAAGTTGAGGCCGTTGGGAATCCCGACGATCGAAGATCGCATAGTGCAGCAGGCCTTGCGCATGGTGCTCGAACCGATCTTCGAAGCGGACTTTCTCGACTGCTCTCATGGCTTCCGTAGGAAACGGAGTGTTCATACGGCGTTACATGACGTCGCGGTGGCGTACCCTCGCACGAGTTGGATCGTCGAGGGCGACATCGTCGGATGCTTCGATAACATTCCGCACGGAAAGCTATTGGAAGCAGTGCGCCGCCGCGTGGCGGACGTGAAGGTTGTCAGCCTGATCGGGCGTTTTCTCAAGGCTGGGTATATGGAGGATTGGGTGTATCACAGGACGTATAGTGGGACGCCGCAAGGAGGCATCGTTAGCCCGCTACTGTGCAACATCTTCCTCCACCAACTGGATGAGTTCATGGCCCGGGAGCTTGAGGCGAATCGACGGCAGACCGCTCGGGAGGCCTCTCGGCGTGTGTCGAAGGGGTACCAGCGTGTCAGCCGCGAGCTTCGCAAGCGGCGCATGCAATTGAAGCGGGCGTCACGCGCGGAGCGTCGAGTGCTTCTGGATGAACTCGGCCAGTGGGAGAAGCAGCAGCGACGAGAGCCGTACTTCACGGAACGCCATCCGTGCAAGTTTGGCTACGTGCGCTATGCCGATGATTTTGTCGTGATGGTCAACGGCACCAAGGAGGACGCCGAGGCCGTGAAGCGACAAGTAACGGACAAACTGGAGTCGATGGGACTGACGCTCAGTGATGAGAAAACTAAGCTCACCCACTGGCGAAATCCCGTGACGTTCCTGGGTTTTAACGTCCAGGGACGGCCACGACCGAAGGGCGTCCAGATTACGGCCATCTTCTCAATCCCACCGGAGAAAGAACGTCAGGTTCTTCGGGAGATCAAGACGGTCTGTAGTTGGAACCAGTTGCCGGAAGCCGACGTGATGTGTCGCGTCGGCGCGATCTACCGGGGCTGGTGCAACTACTACCGGTTCGCCAGCGGACCGCAGAGCGTGTTCAGCCGCGTGTCGTATCAGGCCTGGTGGCATTATGTGCGTTATTTGGCGCGTAAGCGCCATGCGCGCATTCCCCAGGTCCTTCGGCACGAGAAACGTGCTGGGCGCCTGCGCACGCTGACGGTGAAGGGACGTACGGTGCAGACATTCCATACGAAGTCGGACGGTAAGGACTACTCTCTGAACATTGTTCCTCCAACCACGAGGAGCATTTGGATGGTACCCAAGCCAGACGGCTGGAATGTCGACCTGCGGCCTCTTCCACCCGATGAGTGGACCCGTTGGCAATACCGGATGAAGCGTTCGACAAACTGGCCACCGCCGACACGTGGGGCGATGGTCGAGAGCAGTAATTGGACTGGAGCGCCGGATGCGCGGAAACGTGCTTGTCCGGTGCGGGAAGGGCTGCATGAAAACCAAGCTTCGTGAGAAGTCCAGGCGTCATGCTTCCACTTCATACCATGAAAGGCCCGCAAGGGCTTGCTGGTCATGCCAAGCAGAGACGGTGCCAAACCGCGAACAATCTGTGTCGAAGGGTAAGCGGAGCTTCTTGTTTCGTACGCTGAAATCATGAGGTGGCACAGCCACTTGGCTGACCGCTCATGGAAACTATGCCGTCGCGGAAGCACGGACATACGACGCAGACCCGGCCGGTAACACGGTCTAGCAACGTGACTGATTGGTGGACAACTGCTGCTAATCCGGGAAGCTCTGCAGCCGCCGGGGTCGTGCCCGGTGCGCGACACTTGCGCTTGCTCGCAAGAGGTCGGTCGCGTGATTCAAACGCTGCAGAGTGGGAGTGTGGCTCAAGTAGAAGTCCCGAGGAGTCGGGAGCGGATTCCGCTGCAAGGCAGTGGCGGGCCGTTTGTGCGTCCGGGTGGTGCCGGATGCGTGGCAACAACGAAAGGGCTGACGGGTATTGATAGCTCGTTTGTACGGTGTGCCGGTGCGGAATCGATCCGCAGCGGTCTTCTGGCGAGGTGGTTATGTGGTCACACGCGACCGGCGCGGGAGCGCTGGCCGCATGTGGCGATGTACTGACGGTGATAGCCGACGTGCGCCTTGCGCATGCTGGCTGATCGTGTGGTGCTTCGCGCTGCTTCTTATTACTGGGCGCGGTCAACTTGGAAACAAGTGTGACCGCGCCCGGTCTGCTGCGCGGGGCGCGTAAGGAATGGCAGTTTGGAAGGAGGTTTCTCGTGTACGACGGAGGATAATCATGGGTTGGTGGAAAACGGTAAACGGCGGCGTGATCGGTGATCCGGCCGCGGACTACATCGAGCGGCTTGCGAGCATGGAGCTGGTTTTCGTCGAGCCGGCCGACTTACCCTGGAAGGTACGGGAGTGCCTGGCGGCGCTCTACCTGGAGGGCATCGGTCGGCCGCCGACGGACGACGACCTGCGCGCATTGCTCTCGTTCTGCGGGTGAGCCGATTGCTGAAGGTTGGTCGTGCACCAACAAGGTTGAAACGCGGCTTTCGGGATTGTGCCGATGAACAATCCCACCTTGTTGATGCAGGAATCTCGGGTCGAGATAATGGGGAAGAAGCGAGCTGAATACCGATGCGTTGCGACCTCTATCGAAGGGTTCGTGCAGCAGGTTGCTGTGCAGTACTTGCGGCACGGGTACTGGTTCTACGTGGCCGGACGTGTTCCGGACTACAAGGACCCGCGGGCTGTCGACGCCAAGCTCATCAAGAAGTACGGCATCGATGTGTCGCGTTCCGAGCGAGCACGTCGCAAACGAGCCGGCTTGGCAAACATGCAGTACATCTGTCATGATCGCTTTTTCCTCCTCATGGCTACGCACGGCCAGCACCGCTTCTTCGAAGAAGAGGCCGACGAGATCCGCGACGCCCGCCGCGTGTCCATCAAGTACGCCGGCTACAGCCTGTCGTTCCGCAACGGTCGGGTGTGTGTGCGTATCGACCAAGAGGAATACAAGCGGCTCAAGTCCCTGATGCTCGACCTGGCCTGCCGGCGAACTGCGGACAGGCTCGCATCTACGTTCTGGTCAATACCGTATGAGCCTTATGCGCCGGTCCGGCAGCAGCTCTTACAGATCTGGCGAGCCGTAAACCGAGCTCGGAACGAGGCGGGTTGCCGACGGGTGCCTATCGAATGCGTGCGCTGGAAGCGGCGTACGGTGAGGGCGTTTGAGGAGCCGGCTCGCGTGCAGACTGTGGAAGAGTCTTCAAACCTGGAGCAAGCTGCGTGATGAGGATTACGAGAAGGGATCTCACGTCGACAGCCCGGCTTCTGGCGGTGCGAAAACTCGCCGCCACCGAGCTTGACGACGAGACGTTGGTGGCCGTTGCCGAGCGGGCGTTAGCAGAGGGGCGAAAGCCGGCGGCGTTATTCCAGTGGATGCTGTCTCACCCGGAGTCGTGGGCGTGGGTGAGCGAAGAGGATAGAGCAGGGGCTCGGAAGCGGCTCTCAGAGTATGGAAGGGCCAAGCGTGGAGCGAAAGCCCGTCCGGTTCATGCGAAGCGGTCACAGACCGAGTGGGGCTCGTTCGGTCTTAAGCGGTTTTACGGAGTTGACATCAACTCAAAACGGTATGCATCTTCGGGATGGGAAGCCGAAGCGGCGGCAACCGCGGAGGCTTGGGAGAGGCGACTTCGCCGGCGAGCGTTTCGGGAGAGAGTCGAGAGGCTCGTGGGTGTCCTCGTGGTCGGGCTTGCCGTACTTTGGCTCTTCTTTTGAGAGGCTCGTCGGGAAGCGACGGGCTATGCTGGCTGAGCCTTACGTTTGGTCGAGACGAACCGAATCTCGACTCGCTTATCGAGTGCGGCGGCGATGCGGCGTAGGACGGCGAGCGAATGGCCTTCATAGTCGGCGTCCTCAAGCCGACAGATGGCCGACGCGCTGGTGCCGACGAGCTTCGCTAACCTGCGTTGGGATAGCCCGGCGTTAGTGCGGAGGTCGTAAATCTTCTGGGCAATATCGAGGTTCGCCTCTTCTTCCGCCACGGAGGCAAGACGCTCGGGGTCGTTGCCGATGTAGCGGTCGTAGAGGTACTGAACGGCGTCAGATTTGGCCTTGCGCTTGTTGACGTTCTTCTTCGTGGCTTTCTTGTTGCTCATGATTCGTCCTCGGGTTTGAACGTGTGGCTCGCAGGGTCTCGTTCAAACTCCTTCTTCCGTTCGACGGCTTTGTCGATTTCCATCGGCGGCACCCGTCGCTCTTTGGTCAGGCCGTGCGAGACCACGGTAGCTCTGCGGCCATGAAAGAAGTAAAGCATGCGGTAGTTGATACCTTCCAGGCCGACCCGTAGCTCATAGATATCGTCCCGCAGATAGTCTGCAATCGGACGGCGCAGCTCGTGGCCGAACTCCCGAAGTCGCTTGAGCCGGGCGAGGCACTTGTTCTGTGCCTTGGCCGACAAGCCGTCGAGCCATTCGACCAACGGGACGGTCCCATCGTCCTCCTTGAAAAAAACGAGCTCAATACGCGGCATCCCTGCCTCCTATATGTTATCAAATTTGAGAACAAAGTCAAGCGGTTTTTCGGGTGGTTCTTGCCGGACAGTCCGAAAACACCGCTTACGCAAGCCGTGGCCGATATTCTACGCGAGCGGAAGCGTCCGAACCAGAGGGGGCGCCCGAGATCGGGGCCGGTGTCGTTCGTCGTGTACCGGATGGAGCACAACGTAGCCCGGGGCGTACCATGCGGTGGTGACCGTTATGCGGTGTCAGGATGCTGGGGGACTGGGGCTATCGGCGGCCGGCTAGATCGGCACGTCGTGGGAGGCGCTCTCGGATGTCCGGCGGCGGCGCTTGTCGTAGATCTGCGTTGTCGTGATGTGGCGGTGGCCGAGGAGTTCCTGGACCTTCACGATGTCGACGCCAGCGTCTAGAAGCAAGGTCGCCACGGTGGCCCGCAGGGAGTGCGGGGTGTAGATGCACCGTATCCTTGTCGTTCCATCCGGGTCCGCGTGCTCCTTCATGGCACCGGGTAGGCGCTCAAGATAGCTCATGATTAGCTTGTACATCGTTACGGGGGCAAGAGCCCGGTTCCCGAGTCTCTTGCTCCGTGGGTTCAGCCTGACTCTGAAGAGGGCGCCGCTCGTGATGCCGGCCTGTTCGATGTACTGGCTAATGGCGTCCGCAGCGACGAAGTTGAGGCCGATGGTGCGCCGCTTCTTGCCTTTATCACCGACGCGGATCGTAGCCCCTACGCCCTCCTGGTGCAAATCCGCCACTCTGAGCTGCAATCCGGTGGTCAACCGGCACCCGCTGTAGAGATAGCACTTGAGGATGGCCCGGTCACGGTAGTCAAGCACGTTGTCGCCGCTGGGCAGTACCATCAACTGCCGAGCCCGGGTGACCGTAAGGGCCTTGGTCTCGTCCACCGGATCGGTCGATTCGCGGGAGATGAACTGGGCGTGCGCCGGATTGGGCACAACGATCGGCAGCCGCATGTCCGCTGCGGCGTTGGCCAGATACTTGTAGAAGCTGGAAACCGACGAAACCCGTCGGTTTAGCGTTTTCGGCGCGGCGCCGCTTGCGATGAGTTCGTCCCGCCAGTTTTGGACGTCGGCGACCGACGCGGCAAGCATTCTCCAGGCCTCGTTCGGCCAGGTTATACCGAGAAACTCGATCAACGAGCGCAGATCCTGACGGTAGGCCCGCTGGGTGTGAGCACTGCTACGGCGGGTGACCCAGGTCTCGAAGGCCTCGGCCACAGAGAAGTAGAAGCGTTCAACGCGAGAGCGAACCTGGGGCGTGTCATTGCCGACGAGAATTCGGGGCAGTTCTTCGGTGTCGCGAACAACGGGCAGCGGTTTGTTCAATGGGCCTCCATGCCAATGATGTGTCACTACAAGCGGGGATCTCTGAGAAAGATAACAGATTTTATCTTTCCTGGTCAAGGAAGAAAAGTGTCAGCATCTCGGCACTCCTGTAGCCGTGCGGAGGTGCCGTGACGAGTTGCTGATGTGGTTCGGAACGAACTCCGAATAGACCACGCGCGGATTGGGTGACGCCGCGTGTATGCCCCTCGGCGCGGAATCCGGGGTCCTGTCGCAAGCCGGCCGAGAACAGCGCTGACAGTGGTCCGCGGCAGCCTTCGGGCATGGAGGGAGCGGTTTCCAGGTCATCCACCTAGAAGCCAGCGTATTTCAGGGCGATCGATTGCAGCGCAAAGCCGAGGCAGTTGTGTGGTCAGGGATTGGGGCCGGTGGCTGCCGCCTCGAAGTTAGCATAGTCCTCGAGATCTACGTCGAAATCCGCGTCCGTGTCGAAAAAGTCGCGACATGCCGCTTGAGGGATCAGGAAGGCAGGCGTCTCGGCGCCTCCGCTGAAGCACTTCATAAACGCCGCAAAATCACGCAAATCCACATCACCGTCACGGTCGTAGTCGGCGAGCGCAGTGACGACCACCACATCTGCCGCTCCCATGTGAGCTCCGTTGGTGGCTGTTATGATGGTCGATCCGACCCGGTGACCCGTAACAACGCCTTCGGCATCCACGGTGGCAACTTCCGGGTCGGATGTCTCGTACGTGGTTCCCAATGATGCGGGTGTCAGATCTCGCTCGACTCCATCGTCGTAAGTGCCCATGACCGTGACGGCTTGTGTGGGCGCAAAGGCGAACAGGTACAGCATCTCCGGCCCCACGGAGATGCCGGTCAGCGAAGCGCCGACATCAACCTGGAGCAATAGCTCGACCGCCTCCGCGAAGTTCTGCTTGGCATCAAACGCAAAAGCCCCCAACCGAACCTCGCCGATCGAGTTCGCCGGTACGTCGATTAGCACGTCGAACGGCGCTTCCTCGTCAATCGCGGCATCGTTATCGGAGACTACCATCACGCGCACGGGAACAAAGCCTCCGGTACCCTGAACCGTTACGGATAGCTCAGCCCCCGGCGTGACCGGGGTCCCTGGGAGTGGACTAACGATCTGAATCCCATCCTCAACGGCATGGGTCTGCTGTGGAAGCACGAACAAGGGGGTGCCGTTGCTTCGAAGAGCTCGGGGCGGAAACTCCGACGCAAATGTATCGCTGTTCACCTGAGCATTAAGGAGCTCAACCGCCCGATCGCTGATCCGCGTTTCGGCAGTCACCGTGGTATGAATCCCGAGTGCGAGCGGTACCATATTCAGCCCATAGACGCTGGTTTGGCTTGAACCAGTTCCCAACCCACCTTCCTGGCTGATGCGACCGACGATGAAGTCGTGTTGGAGTTCGGGAGGAAACAGGTCTTCAGGCAGTACGCCAAAGAACCGTAGTATGGTCAGCAACGTGCTCATCTCCGCCGGAAGGAGGCTCTCCATCCCCGCTTGGAGGATGTCAGACCCGCCTACACCCACGATGGCATGGGCCTGGACCTCTGCACCTGGCAGGTTTGACAAAACGTCACTGCTCGGTTGAAGATCTTCTACAGCACCGCAATCCACACAATGACGAATGAGTCGCATTGCTCTGTTGAAGACCACCCCGTACAAGGGGTCGTTACTATACGCCATCAAGATGACCGCCAACGGAGACCCCAGGTGTGGCGTGTCCACTGTGATCAGTTTGTGGATGTCCCCCTCCCCGAAATTGTCGTTGCGGATGTAGTAAGCGTTGATGTTGCCGATGTACATGCGAGAGAGCAAGCCGCCCATGCTATGCCCGAAGACGTCCGCCTGAGTTGCGGCAATCCCCTGCTCACGCAACATTTCCACAGCCCGGGCGACACCCCAGCGGGCGAAACGCACATTACTGACAAAATGATCCGCGTGGTAAGGCCTGTAATCCTGGCGGCAAACGGTGAACCGTGGATCATTCACCAGCGCCCAAGTCCACGTGTCCCTGTCCGACCAAAGCCCGTGAAGGAGCATCACCGGCGGGCGGACGAGGTCGATTTGGCGAGTTGCGGTTATTTCAACGCTACCGCCGTCCGGGGTGAAAGTCATGTCTATGTTGATGGGACGCTCCACCAAGTTCTCATCGGCCGGCGCCCGCACGAAGTCCTCCGGGGCGGTCAAGACCGCAAAGGCCATGTGCCGCCCGTCCGCTAGCTCCACGGTGGAGACCGACAGAGTTGTGACGTGCTCGCGCCCGCCCGGCGTGCTCAATGTCCCCACGTCTGCCGGTGAACCGTTTTCATCCGAGACCCGAAACTCGACGCTCCCGGGTCCGCCCACTTCTGCCCGAACGAGGACACACGTGACCCCATCTCCCGCGAGACCCACAATCAGGCGCCCACCGGACGCCAGTTCGTTCGGATCACCAGCAACGTCACCTTGGTCAATCAACTCCGGGTTGGGATCGACGACCTCAATCTGCGCTACGCCTCTGACTATTGAGACATATACTCCACCCCGGTTGCCATCGTACCAACCTTTATGATCAGCCGGGAGTAGGATTACCTCTTGCCCGGCGTCGAGAGTGACATCGACATGCATCCCCACGCCTGCTGCTTCTGCATTCTGGGCAGTTGTCCAGTAGCACCCGTTGTCGAGACCGAAATCAGGAGCATAAGGAGACTCGTACGGACAGTCCTGCGGAGGACAGGTCGACCATGGGGAGCGGTCGATATAACCCCAGACGCGTGTGGTCCACCCCCAACACACCTGCGAGCCCGGGTCTGAACAATAGGGCTCCGGAAAAGATGCGTCGCAGCTCCAGGGGGACCAAGCACCTGCCGCAATCGTAAACCTGTATGTCCCTGAAGAATCCGGATGCCAACGCACCCCACTCAGCGAGTCCCCGGGTACGTATATATCTGTTATATCTGTCTGGGCGGCCGGGACAGGTAACACGGACATTGCTTGAGCAAGAGCTATCTGGAGATACAGAACTGGTAGGTTGCGCATCGTGTCATCCTCCCGTTCCGGGCGCCCGGCGACACCGGCGCGACGTGACTCCGGTGAGAAGCACCGGTCGCTGATCACCCGATCTCACAGCACGGCCATGACGGTGTTGCTGGCTTGGCCTTCGCCGGCTTTGTTGACCGCGATGACGCGGTATTCCCATTCCTTGCCGCGCTCCTGATTCGAGTAGGTAATCCTCGCTTTGGCTCGGTGACAGTCCGGTCAGATGCGGCGGTTTCCGGCCGATGCTTGGCGGCCGGTCCATCCGACGCGCCAAGCCCCCTCGCAGCCGTCGCGTCCGCCGAGGCTGCCCTGTCAACGCGATGCCGCTATCGTACACAATCGCCGAACGTGCGCCAACCAGAGATGGGGGCGGTTCGAGTGAGAATTGAACGCGATCGACCAAGATGGTGGGCGTTCCGGCGGGCGGGAGCGACGCGGGAACATAGGTTCGCTCGGTGTCGATGGCCCGGCTCCGTGGGTCCGCCGATTCATTTGCCTAAATGGGGATCGGCGTCAAGTCACGCCGTTAAAGCCGCCGGGGCGAATCTGCAGACGCGAACCCTGGTAGCGGCGCCGGCCAAATGGGACGTGCGTCAGCGCAAACGCGCGGACCGTTGCGGCTACGCCCTCAAGAAAGCGGGCGCCGAGCTTATCTCCCACAACGTCGCATTCGAATTGGATGATCTGCAGGCTCTCAATGACCGCATCGAGGTTCTCGCCGAGAGATGTTGAGAACTGTCGCTGATGCGACGGCTCAACAGGCTCATAATCCGTTCGGTTGTCCATAATCCCAGCATGCCATAACTCGGGGTCCGGTTGCAACCCAATCGTGCTGTGCGTTCGTCGTATGCAGAAAAAACGAGAAGTCCAGTCTCCTTTACTGAGTGGAGAGCACAGCGATGAATCGCCCGGCGCGGGTGGAGCGCGGACACGTAGCGTGCGCTGCTGATGACGAACGAGGAAGAGAGATTCGGTGGTGCGGTGAACCTTCTTCCGTTCGCCTGGGCCTCGGCGGCCGATCTCAGGCTGCAAGGGCCAGGAGTTGGCCGGCCTTCTCGTCGGCTTCGGTTCGGTCGCCGGCGTTTGCGAACTTGCCGGAGAGCCGCGTCAGCGCGTCCACGATCGAGAAGATCGTAAACCGCCCCCGCTGCTCGGCAATCTTCAGCGCCTCTTTGGCCAGCGTGCGAGTGATCCCGTGCTTGGCGAGTGTCTTGGCGACTTCTTCGGCGTCGTCGCCAAGCTTCGTCTGCATGGCTTGCTTGATCACCCGAGCGAAGCCGTCGCGTCGCGCGTCCCGTTGCTCGACCAGATTCAGAATGATCTGGCGAATCTGGTTCAACGACTCGTGCACGTTGGCCGTGTGTTTGCGGCTGAATTCCACGACTTCGACCGCATCCCAGACGATGTAGAGTAGATGGCTGACGAGGTATTCCGACGAATCGGAACCCTTTTCCAACCATCCCTCCCCGAACCGGACTTGACCCTTTCAGATCATCCGGCTCTCCAGTGTCTTCGCGTCCTTGCGTGTCCTTGTCGGGCGTCCGTCGTGGATCGCCCGATGACAAGCGTGGCAAACCACCAGGGTCTTGCGACGGCGCGCGGCCATCACCCGAACCCACAGCGGTTTGTCCGACCGTCCCGGCCTGCTCAAATCCTTGAGCGCGCGAATGTGATGGACCTGAACGGTTTCCCGTGATCCACACAACTCGCACTCATCGGCAAGCAGGCGTTGAACCAGTTCCGCCATGTTGATCATGGGAACCGGTTCGCGGTCGACAAGTTCTGTGTCGAGCCTCCGGGCCAAGGATATGGCACCCCAGCGAGCAATCAACGGCGGTTTGTCGCCGCGATCGATCCGAACTTCCAGCACCCGTCGGGGGCCGTGCTCGGTCTCGATCGTTGTGCCGTACCGGTCGTAGATCTTCGGAACGCTGATCCGCAACTTGGCGGCCAGCGTCCGCATCAACGAACCGTGCATGGCCCATTTGAGCCGACTGAAGTCACGAGTGTTGTGAGCCATGATGTAGTAATTCACGATGCCTCGATACACACTCTGATGCTGGGCCACGATGTCAAACACCGAATGCTCCAGTAGTTCAGGGCGGTGTGCCGGTCGACCGTGTTTTACATACGGCTCACTCTTAGCTCGGATGACGTCCTTTGGCACCCTCAGGCCAATGACTCCGTTAACGGATCGTTGTCCATTGGTGTGCTTCCGGTCGTCCTGCGTCACGCACAGGTCGTAGCCGAGGAATCTCGCCTTCTCCGAGCGCCCATGCGTGATGAGCGTTTTCTCTTCGGAGAGTTCCAGCTTGAGCTGCTCCCGAAGGAATGAGCCAAGCTGGTGCTTGATGCCCTCAGCCTCCTGGCGTGTCCCAACGAATCCCAGCAGGAAATCATCGGCGTACCGAACGTACTTGAGCCGCCGATACTCCGGGTCGTCCATGACTCGCGACGGAAGCTGCTGCGCCTGCTTGAAAAGCCGGCGGGCCTCTTCCTCACGTCCCAGACGCCGGAGATACCGCGACCGATGGTACAACCGTCCGTACTCCGGATTCGGTTTCCGATCATTTCCCCGGGTGTTCACCGGGATGAGCGTCTGCTCGACGAACTTGTCCAGCCGGTCAAGGTAGATATTACTGAGGATGGGGCTCACGATTCCCCCTTGCGGCGAGCCGCTGAGGGTGCCGTGATACTTCCAGTCCTCCAGGTATCCAGCCTTGAGTAGGTTCTCGATCAACCGCAAGAAGCGATTGTCGAGGATTCTCTCGCAGAGCATCGATACCAGGACCGTATGGTCGAGATTATCGAAACAGCCGCGGATATCCCCTTCGATGAACCAAACCGTTCCTCTCCAGTTGAAGTAGATTTCCCGCAGGGCCGTATGACAGCCACGGCACGGCCGAAACCCGTGGGAATGATCGCTGAATTGCGGCTCGTAGTACGCCTCCAGGAGCGAGCGAATCACTTCTTGCAGAAGCTTGTCGCTCCAAGTGGGCATGCCCAACGGGCGCAGTTTCCCGTTCTTCTTCGGGATGTACGTCCGCCGAACCGGCGTCCAGCGATACCGCTCGAAGCGCAAAGCATCAATGATGTCCTGAATCTTCGTAAGCGACATTCCGTCAACGGTTTCTTCCGTGACACCGCGCGTCATGGCCCCGTCGTTGCGGTAAATCTTCCCATACGCCTGGAGATACAGCGCCGGCTTGTAGAGTTGCCGATACAGATTCTGTAGCGGCAATCCACGCTCGCCACGACTACGGATGATGTTCAACAAGACTTCGGCGTTTCGCATCCTGCGTACCCTGGTCTCCTGAACATCGAAGACACCTGCCTCCCTTCGCCATGTGGTCGGCTTTCCCGACCTCGGACTACTACGGAGGCTCCGTCACCTTAGGGCTCGCGCCCCGTAGGCGATCCCGTATTCCCTAATCGTTAGCATTCACAGCGTGACTTAGGCGCCCCGTTCGTCCCCTTGAGCGGTCTCCTTGACCGCCGCCTGCGGACCAGAAGGTCCGACGGCAATCACATAATCCGTCGTCAGCCCGCAGCATCGCTAAGCGTGGTCGCGATGGATGTGCGCAATGCATCACCGGAGACTGGGATTCAGGCAGTTTAGCTTTCGCCATATCACGCGGGTCTTGCGGCACTCTGCCGTACACGCTTTCCGACAGCCACCGCTTTACCAGCATGCGATTGTCCCCCTTGGCTTTCGCCGCAAGGTAGGCTGGTTAACCCAGGAGGTTTCCTTCTGAACCTCCTCCCGACTGTGTCGGGTCTCTAACGACTGGTGAAACGGCGCACATGATTCGCGCAGATCGACTGGTACCAGAACGTTTGGACGCCGACCGAGCGCCGACCCACCTCCGAGTTCCAGAGGAAAAACCCCGGCGCGAAAGCCTCGCCGTCGATCTCCGCCCAGCCGGCCGGGTCGATCAGGAAACAGAACATGTCCTGTTCACCGCAGTACAGTCCGCTGGCACGCGACTCCTCGGGCTCCGGGTCGGGGTCAAACGGGATGTCGTCATCCACCGTGGAACCCGTCGGCTGCGGTATACCGGCCTTTTGCGGCGGCTGAAAGTCCGTGGCAAACTCCCGGACCATCGTGAGCAGGTCCGCGTTGTAGAGCCGCGTGTAGCTGGCACCATGGATGGCCCGCACGGTGTTGTCCATGGTCAGCGCCTGCAGCGGCTTGCCGTCCGAGGGCAGCGTCTCGAAGAAGACGCGGCCCGCCGTCTCGGCCGACACTTTGTTCAGCGTGTCCTTGCTCACCCCGGCCAGGCGGCAGAGCTGCGAGTAGCTCCAGTCGTTCATGTCGAACGTGCCGTCCTGGCCGAGCGCGAGCTGGAAGCGGCCGCCGACAGGCTCGGCCTTGATCCCCTGCGGCGGATGCCAGCGGTCGACCGACCGCTCCTTCTCGTCGTGGCAATGCTGCCACAGGTCGACGAGTGAATCGAAACGCTCATCGGGACCTCGTCGAAACAATTCGTTGTGTGCACGTGTGAGGTTTTGCATCGGATTCTCCTTCTAAAGAGTACGGTTCTAGAACCTTCAATAGACCTTCTGTCGCACCACCGGTCTCTCTCGACCACCTCGTGTGTACAGAGCACGCAGGCCGACGAGAGATATCGAGGTGTCGTCTACACGATTCGATTGAGAAGGAACGACAGAACCAGCGCACCTTGCGGGATGAAGTGAGACGCGCGGGCCGCGAGTCGAGGGGGCGAGCATGCTGCGGTGGGGAACCCTCGAATCGAGACGCTGGTTAGACTTCGTCCTGGGCCCGTTGATGGATCCAGGTGTTGGCCATGTCGGCCACCTTGGCGACGAGTGGCAGGTCATCACGACCGAACGAGTCGCTCTGCTTCCATTCGTCGCCGTCCTTGTACAAACGGCGGATCTGCACGTTGTGTCGAAAGCCGCCATTCTCCGTTTCGTTACCCCAGATAACTGCCTTGATCCGGCCGAAGCGGATCTCGTGTACAGGTTTCTCGTTACTCATCGCCTTCACTCCTACTTGCTCGACGGCAACGGCACATGCGTGCCCATCGGCGTCGTTGCTGTTCACGTTCCGGTTATCTACGCGCAAGCGCGCACAACTCCGTTCCTTCCAAACAACCCTTGCAGCATGGCGCCCCCTCAGGCGGCGTGGACAGATCACTGCACAAGCCGTGGGAAGAGGCGGTCTCCTCGATGATCGAATTCAGGGGTCCGCCGAAGCCGGCGGGGATGGGAAAGAACAACTTGAGCATGGAGAGTAGCATTTTCGCAGTGGATCGGTCAAGTTCCCCTACGAGATTATGCCACACTGATGGCATCCAAGGATTAGCGCGCCGACGTGGTTGAACCGCCTACAGCTTTCCGCTTTGCTTCCGGCGACGGACGAGCTGGCGCAGTCTGCCGGTGCCGGCTCCACGGATTCGCCTGCTCCTGCTCACGAATTCGTTGAATCTGTTTCGCTGATCTGATGCATTGATGCGTCACCGCCGCGTCGACGCCCTGTCCGTAATGACGCGTCCGAATGGCGTCCCGGGCGGCAGGCGTGGGAAGCGGGGCGTGGCGCCCAGGCATGCCCGCGTTGAGCAAAGGTGCGGATACGTGGTGGCGAGAATCGTTACAGTGAGAGTGAACCCGGCTCTCTCGCGGGCGCCTGATGGGTGTCCAAGCCCAAGCGGGGGGAGCCGTTTCTGTTTGCTTAACGGGGCAAACCCCCTGGACCGACGTCTCCCCGGTATGACGAGGGGCGTGCGGGGGTCTCGACCTGGGCACGGGCGGGCTACGTGACCGTCGGAGGGTCCGACGGGGCGTCGCCTATCTCCCGCTGAATCGCCGTGTCCAAACACACGGGGACGCGGTGCGCGGTATAATATGGTTGACGGACCCCGTGGTCCTCGCTGCTCTTTGTCAACCGAATAGCGACCGACTCGAAAAGGCAACAACCCCGTCAGGGGTTTGCGATGGGCCTCTAGCCGGTGGGGCCTGGATAAATCGAATCGGCAAGTCGGGCGAACCGACGACCTGCCGTCTAGTTCCCTCATCCACTTCGCCTCGTTGACGTCCTGCATCGCAGGGCGTGAGCGGTGTGGTGTGGAGCCCTCGCACGGGCTGCTTGGTTAAACCTATAAAGCGTGAGGAAACGTCATGGACCATGATGTAGCTTACAAGGATGAAAAAAACGCATGCTGGTGGTGTCGGAGAGTCTACGATGCCAAAGGCGTGAAGCTAATATGCGGTGACTGCGTGATGGAGTTCGGTCGAGCTGAAGAGGAAGCGGACCGACTTTGGAGTCGAGTCTGCGATCACCTTGATCGCTCGAACGGAATCCGACCGAGCGTGGTCCTGTTGATGGCGGTTGCGTGGTTGGCAGTCACGCTCATGGAGTCGCTGTTGTGAGCGGCGGCTCTACGGGTCCGGTTTCGCCGACCCCGCCCCCACCCTCGTGGGGGCATCTTTGCGCACAATCCTGTTGCGGGTTTCTGACGCTCCTTTCGCCGGTGAGGCATGAACAAACCGAAGCGGCGATTCCCAATACACGGGGCGAACATCCGCCTCCCGCACCTACAGCGCTGCCGTGGTCGAAGGCGACCGCGGTTGCGGTGGTGGTGTCGAGCCCACGTACGGGCTGGTTTTTGCGGTTTTTTGCGAACCAAAAAACTGGAGGAATCCACCATGATTAAATGGATGTTGAGATGCCTATGGCTGATTATTTGGGGAAAACCGAACCCGCGCCTAGCGACGGACATACCGCTGACGCACATCGGCAGCGAGAATTGCAAGCCGATTCGCAGCGGCAGGATGGTCGTTCAGGTCTTCATGAACCGCCGGGCGAACGGCTCGGTGGAACCCAAGTTTCGGCTCAAACGTGCAGCGGGAAAGGACGGTAAGACGTTGGTCGATAACTTCTACCTGAAGGACCTCGACGATGCCGGGCGTGGTCTGATTCGGGCCAAGGCCTGGGCTCTGGATTACCTGGAGCTCGAGGATCCGTCCTGAGAGCAACGACCCCGCAAGGGGTTTGCTATGGGCCTCTAGCCGGCGGGGCCTTGAATAAATCGAACCGGCACCAAAAACCTGGTGGCCGGTTCAGGCCGGCCCCCAGCCCTGTGTCAGCCATTATGATGGAGCGTTGTCCCATGAAAACGAAAGATGATATCCTCATCTTCCTCTTCTGGTTCACGGTTCTTCTTGTGGTTGCTATCCGCCATTCTTGCCAGTGCGGGTAAGGGTTTTTTCCAGGTTTTCCCCGGCGCGTTCTGCTCCGGGGTTTTTTTATAGCTTGAACTTTACGACTGCGCAAGATCGGCTACGGGTTGAGCTTGCCGTCCTTCAGCCATATCGGGGCAAGTTCCTTAAACAACTGCCAATCTGCTCGGAGACGGTCCCACGCCTCCTTGTCATCGCCGGGTGTCTCGGGCCACGGCGGCCGGTCGTTGGCGTTGCCCATCATGCCCCCGAGGGTCACGCCGCGGGCGACCTGGACGAAACTCTCAAAATCGTTGACTGCGTTGTAGCGATGCAACCTTCGGACTGATATGGGGCCGGGCTCTGAATCTCGAGGGGCCATGCCTTTGCTGCCGCGCGCACCCGTCTCCCACCAGCCGTCGGCAAGAAACGGGGCAAACTTCTTTTGGATGCCCTCGTCGCTGGCGAGTGTGCGCAGTCTCTCCTGCTTGGCGGCCGCCGCTTTGCGGATCGACTCGGCCTCGATCTCTTTGCGCTGGCTCTCAAGCTGAATTTCAAGCTGCGCCTTCTGGGCCTCTCGAATCTCAGCGTCCTTCCTGCGCTGAATTCCCAGAAGCTCTTCCGTCGTTTCTCGTTCGGCCTCTTCGCGTGCGGCGCTTAGCCTGCGAATGCGCTCGGCCATAAAATCCTCGTTGGCCCGGTCCATCGCCTCTTGGAGAGTGATCGCCGCAGGTTCCGCGGAGCGTTTGGCGCTGGCCAGCATGCCTTCGATCGTCTTACGGCCTCGCTGGTAGGGCGCAATGGCGTCAGCAATCTCACTCTTGAGGACGTCAAGCTCGGTATACACCTGGTCATCAGGCTTGAAGATGGAATCGCGGTTCTTCAACGCCTCGTTCGCATGTTGCAGGATCGGCATCAGGCGTGCGCGAAAGGCTGGTGCGGCGGCGGCCGCAACACGCTCGGTGTTGTACTCGCGCGCAAAGGCGTTCACGTAGTCGCGATTTGCCGCCAGAAACCTGCCATTCTCGTCGGTCAGGAGCGGTTCGATGCGCTCTTGCCACGCAGCCAGTTCGGCGTCGAACTGATCGATCGACCGCAGGCACTGGTCGGCCCGCTGCTTGACGGAGCGTCGGCCCGTTTCCGCAAGCATCCATTGTTCCTTCTGAGAATCGAGAAATGTGGCCTGTTCCTCAGGAGTCCGATCGACTGCCGCCGTGCCCCCTCCGGACGGAATCACAGCCCGTACAACCAGGGCGACGGCTATGACGCCGGCCAGACCGATGAGGCCGTACTTGATGATCATCTGTTTGTGTTCCACGTTCATGATTCGGGTCCTTCAAGTTGGTCAATTCGGCTTTCGAGTTTGTCCAAAAGAGCTGTTCGGGCGCGCTCCTGTTCGATCGGGCCCTCGCTCGGCGGTTCGCCTGGGACGGGACTCGTCGACTGGAGCGGCGTATGAGTAGGCTCGGCGATCGTGGGGGTGATGGTGCCCTCGGCTTGTTCTGGCCATTGGGCGGATTCTCGGGCACGGTAGTCGCGAAGCGGTATGTGGTACTCACAGCGCATGGGGAAAGTATACCCGCCGAACTGTGTGTAGCCTCGGCTGCGAGTGATGTGCACGAGGCTATGCATCTCGGCGTCGCCGGCTTCGATGATGTCGTTGCGGCGAAGGACCGGGCCGATCTGCTCTTTGATGTGGATGGGCGTAGTGCTGGCGTCGCCGAAGCCGGGCGGGCGCGGCCCCATGTGGCCGGCCTCGAAGTCGTCCAGATCGACCCGCCAATCAGCCATGTGATAGAGCGCCTCTCCTGAAGCGTCCATGACCGCTTTCTGCTGAGCCAGGTCGCTGGCGGAGAAGACCTGCTTGAAGCGGGTGTTGCCCTGCACGACGGGGATCAGGTTACCCGCCGGCGGCTTGTCGAGCTGCGAGAGGTTCTGATGGGAGAGGATGCAGTTGAGATGATTGTGGCGGGCCTGTTCCAGAATGATGGCGAGGTTCTCGGTGACGATCTGTTGGAACTCGTCGATGACCACGTACACCGTGAAATCTGCGAACCCGCGTCTAACGGAAGCCGCGAGCAGCGAGAACAACGCCAGTTTGGCGATTTCGGCAACGCTCCTCTCCTCTATCGACGAGGCCAGGGAGAAGTAGATGACCTCCGGTTCTTGGATGACCTGAAACATGTCGATCTGGCGCTGAAAGACTCCGGGGCGGTACCCGTCATCCGGGGTGGCGTTCAGGGCCTCAAAGGACGCCAGGGCGTGAACGACCGTGTAAAGATGGCTGGCCTCCTCGTACTGCTTTTTGGTGATGCCGAGTTCCTTGTAGGTAGTGGGCAGCGCCTTGGCAATGTAGTGGTCGATCTTTCGAAACGAGTTGAGCTCCGGGTTCTGCTCGAGCACGGTGGCGAGTACGTGGCGGTGCGCGGACGAGAACCATGCCGGTCCGTAGCCCTCCCCGTATTCAAGGCCGATGCTCTGGAGGATAACCTCGACGTTCTGCTGTGTGGTGACCTGCGGAATATGCGATTGCAGGAACGGGTTGAATACGTAGGTGGACCGACCCGGGAAGTTCGTGAACCAGCGAAACGGAATCGGCTGCTTCCGGTGAGCGTTTGCCTCGCGCAGCGCTTCCTGGACCGCCACAAAGAGGGGCATCTCGCCGTTGAGATCGAGGACGACCACCGAAGACCGCGGACGACCGATGAGCTGGGCCAACATGGGGGCGAGGGCGAGCGCCGTCTTCCCGGAGCCGCTGTCACCCGTGATGTGCGTATGCTCCGAAAGAATTTTGCGGTCGAGCAAGACCGGGTAGTCGCCGTGGCTGCTGAAACCCAGCAGAAGGTGATCCGATTCTCTGAGCTGCTCACCGTGCTGATCGGTGGTCCTGTGCCTGGAGTCGCGGAGGCGACCCACGTAAGCCGCCCAGGTGTGCGGCTTGTCCGCCGGGTGATACCGGGCGGGTTGCTGGTCATCTCCCTCCAACGTAAGCCAGTGGTGTGTGAGGACTCGGGCGCCGACACCGAAGCAGATGGCGTAAACGATGATCAACGGAACGATCAAGCACGCCACGAGTGAGAAGAACAGGGACGCGATCAGCAGAGGCTTCCCCTTGATCGCCCCCAGAACGGAGGCGAACACAATACCCTCGGGATTGGCCACCAGCGCGGTGTACGCTCTACCTTCGTCATCCTGTCGTTGGCGCTTTCTGGCGATGTCCTCCACGTAATCTTTGCGTGCCGAGGGCGGAAGCTGCCGCCGGAAAGCTCGCTGCGCGTCGTCAAGATGGACCAACGTCGTCGTGCTGGGCGTCGATTCGCCGGATTCCCCCGTGAGCGCCGACCAGACGCCTTCCCAAGGAAAGGGCTCGCGGTACGCGGCCAACCACGGGTCCAGTTTGGCAAACACCGTACAGACGGGAAGGTACGATCCAAGCGGAATGATGATGACGGCCGTGGCAAGAGCGACGGCGCCGGCGTGAGTACGTCGCCTGTGGATCCGACCGCATGGGCTTTGAAACACGCCCGGCGCCGGCGTGTCATGGGTGTTGTAGTTGAGCCAGGAGACGATGGCCTTCCAGACGATCTTGGCGGACAGTAGTGGATCGATGGTCCGGTCGTATTGTCGCACGTCGTAGACACCCCACGCAATCAGTGCAACCACGAACGTGAAGACGGCCAGCATGACGTCGACGAACGGCGTAGACGTAGCCATGAGCACCAGAATGGCCAAGAGGTAACTCGCGAATACGATGGCTATCCCGAAGGGGTAGTGGCGGCGCTCGGTGCGTTCGATGGTCGCCATTGAGTCTGGCGACTCGGTCCGTTCCCTGGAGCCGGATTGGAAGAGTGACCGGACGTGCTCGCTGAACCGAATGGGGCGCCGCGGCGCGTCACCGGGTAGACCTTTCGGGGCCCACAGGTTACGCCAGCGCATGCGGGTCTTGCGGGCCAGAAACGGATTCGCGAGCATCCACTCCGCGTAGTGCGTTACGATCTGATGCGCGAGCCAGGCGCCGGCGACGATGGGAACGGCCAGAAGGGCGGGATGCGGAACGGTGGCAACGAGATACCCGCAGATCGAGAGAACCGGTCCGAAGAAAAGCCAAAAGACGGATCGGCCCACAGATTCGGCAGAGAGAACGAAGTAGTACAAGGCAAGGAGGCCGCCAATCAGTAAGCTGATCGTTAGGAACAGCCAGGTTGCGGCGAATACAGCGGCGAGGCGGATGACGATGGTGGCCAGAAGGGCCACGGTGGCGCACAGTGCGAGCATGTAGATGGTCGAAGTGGTTTCCTCGGCTTCGGATCGGGGATTCGTGCGGTAATCAAGCTCCATGCCATGCGTATCTGGCAACGCCTTGACGTTGAGGGGGTCGGGGATTGTCCTAACGTTTGGTCGCACGGCCCGGCTTCTCGGGAATCACGGATTCAAGGTCCTCGCGAACCTCGACGCGTACAGGCACCGGCCGTGGTGCGGAATTGAGCTCCATCTCCAGTTGCCATTTCCGGTCGTTGTCCGTGGTGACGATCGTGATGAGGAACCGTTTCCGCTCGGTAATGAGCGGCTTCCAGGGCCACAGCCGCAAGCGCTGGCTCATCAGTTCACGAACGCGCTTCATGATGGCCCAGAGCGACTTGCCGTCGTCTACATAAATGTAGCCAATCCGCTTCTTTGAATCGCCTCCGGACGGTTGGTAGTCATCGTCCAGGTAGTAATAATGGGGCTCTTCAAGGTGGCGATGCAGCAGCTCCGGAAAGCCGTTCTTGAACTCGGCCCGCGATAACTTCCGGTAGGGACGGGGGCCGAGCCAGCAGAAACTGAGCATTCCGTAGAACCGTGGCAACGTCTGGCCTCGGAAAGGCTCGGCCGCATTCTCATCCAGTCCAAATTGCTCAACGGCCTTGGCGGTAACCTGATGAAAGTCGACGGCGGCGTCCCCCGTCAGCCTGGCCGTTGTCAGGTAGCCCTGATCCCGGCGGCGGCTCACCCACTTGTTGACGGTGTTGACTGAGGAAACGCCGAACAGGCGACGAAGGGCCTCGTTGGTCGTGAGCCGAAACCGTGGCAGATGATACCGGAACACCTTCATGTCCCGGTCACTGAAACGAACCGCCTTGTTCCCATCGTCCGCTACCATAGTTCGTAAGGCCTCCCCCGCTGAGCGCAGTCGACGTGGAGGTCCTGGACGCGCTCCACTTCGTACCGGCCGCCGAACTCAATGGCCAGTTCCGAGCCGTCCTCGCGGCGGATGATTGCGTCGGGGTCCTTCAGCTTGTAGCCCGCCTTGCCGAGCACGTCCTCTCCGAGCCATGCAGCGGCTGCGCCCGGATCCGTTCGGAGGAGACGGATGTAAATCTCCGAGACGTGCAGGTCGTGGCTGATCTGATCGGAGAAGATCGGCTTGCGGCGCTGAGGCCCGCCAAGCCGATTGTTCGTGACCTGGGTGGCCAGATACACGGCATAGTGG
>CAYOQG010000003.1:0-54957 GCA_964405925.1 uncultured Phycisphaeraceae bacterium
GTCGATGACGATTGCATGGGTGGTTCTTGCGGCCAGTGGCGGGTGTGTTACGGCGGCGGCTTGGCGGGACAGGTCTGCCGCAACAACAGCGACTGCCCGAGTGGCTCCTGCGTGCAGACCCCGCAGACCTGCCGTGGCGGAGCGAACCAGGGCAACATCTGCGACAGCGATCTCGATTGCCCCGGCGGCGAGTGCCACAACCCGTTGCTCTATGTGTACGGCATCGAGCAACAGCCCTATATCACAGAGGTTGCGACAGCCACCGTCACTCCCGCAGTAACTGACGTGGCCGTTGAGCTGTTCAATCCATACAACGTTCCCATCGACTTGAGTGAGTACTACCTGGTCCCCGTCAACCTGACCATTGCAGGTTTCGACCCGGGGCTTCCGGCAAATCAGTTTGGGCTCGGGAACATTTTGCTGCCCCCGAACGGGTTCCTGGTGTTCGGGAATCCTCCGGCAGGGACCTTTACCGGGCTACTGGATGTGAACCTGCCGGCAGGTTTCCTGGCCCCGGTCGTAAACGGTGGGATCATCTATCTCATCCGAAAGGTGCCGTATAGCGATTACCCCGGTGGGCCTGTCGAAACCGTCGACGTTGTTGTCGATCAATTCAACCTCAACACGCCGAACATCGCCAACCCATCGGCTCCTGGGCCTCCACCCCCTGCCGCGACGATCTACTCCGTCCAGCGCCGTGTTGTGCAGACTGCCCCGTGGAAAGCCCCTGTTCCAGACGTCGTGGAACTCCCAGCCCAGGCCGGTGTTTCGCCGTCGCTGGGCACCTGGACGCCTGCGGCGCTGGACAACCAAAACGTCAAGCCGGTGGAGGTTAACTTTGCGAATCGGATTGGCTTTGCCACGCAGCGGGATCCGCAGAACCCGCAGATCGTTTACCCCGGCTCTTTCCCCACGACGGGCTCGATGCTGCTGTTGATGCGTCACGCGAACCGATCGCTTGATGACTACCGCCCGCCCAACCCGGCAAGGAGCGACGCCGGTCTTACCGACTTGGCGTTCACGACCTGGCTGGGCCGCACGATCAACGTCTACTCCCCAACGAATGCCATCCTGGCCACCCTTCCCGAGTGGCAGCAGATCGACAACGGCCACATGCCCGTCTTTGATAACCTGGCGGTCGAGCGGTTCGAGTGTGTAGGTGGTGATAATGACCTTCTGCTTTGCCAGGGTGCAAACGTCGGCACGAACATCGGCTGTCCGAACGGTCTCTGCATGAACGTTCGCCGGTACGCCCACCATATTGATCCAGCCATCACCGACTTAGAGACCCGGGAGTCAACGCGGGGCAAGCCGGGCAGCCTCAAGCACTTGCCCTGGGGCCAGCTCGTGTTTGACTACTTCACCGCACTGCCACTGCGCAGTCACGGTCCCTATGGTGATCCGGATCCAGATCCTTACGTCGACTTGATGTACTCTGTTCCGCGTGTCGATCAGGACGGTCTGCGTGCTCACGGGCGGATCAACATCAACGCCGCCCCCTGGAAGGTCCTCGCCGGTGTGCCGATGGTGCCCCCGAACCACCTTCCAGAACCGTTCCAAGCCAACATAAGGTTGTATGCCGGTAACGATCCCGTCTGCGCGGGTGGACCGAACGCGGGGCAGGTATGCAACACGCACGGTGATTGCCCCAGCAGCCATTGCGTGGCTGTCTCCATCGGGGAGGCCCTCGCACAGGGAATCGTCGCCTATCGTGAGGCACGCGGCGAGGGCCCACCGCCCAGGCCGATGCCGCCGAATCCTCCTGTCACCGGCGACTACGGCGAAGACGTCACGGGGCGTGGGTGGGGTGCTTGGACGCCCGCGTTTCGCCGCGGCACGGGTCTTATGACCATCGGCGAGCTCGCGAATGTCCGGCACGTGAACGCCCAAGCGGCGGGCGGCGGCAGCCCGTTTTCGTGGTATCGCATGGACAGCGGGATGATAGGCCAGGACTACATCGCTGCCATCGCCCTGCTCGCCTCGCTTTCGGACTGGGTGACCGTCCGCTCGGACGTGTTCACGGTCTACGGCACCCTGCGCGGGGAGACAGACGACGAGATTCTCGGAACGAGCCCGTCACTGCAGGACAAGAAACTGGCCGGAGCCGACGTCGACTCGCGAGCCATCCGGTTCCAGGAGACCATTAACCGTTTGCCGACGTTCCTCGGAGCCCGCAAACCGGTGCGAATCGGCGAGCGCGTGATTAAGCCGTATCACGACGTTCGGAACGACTGAGCGACACTGAGCCGCTCTATGGCGTTGCCCCCGGGGATGTTCTCGGCCTTCGATGGCTATTCGCTGCGATTTCATCATTCGCACGCGTCATGGCGACTCGCATATGACGTCTCGGGCGTCGTCCGGTAATGGCCACCTGGGAATGCGACCTGTTGGGGCCAAATGAGCGTTGGTATCCACCAGACACCACGTATATAATGGCAATGAGCCCTCGGAGGGGGTCGGTGGGGACGCTGCGGCTGTTGTCGCCACCGTGCTTTTTGGTCATGCCATAGCCTGTGGTTCGGCTGCGTGGGCCCTCTCCATCCACAACATGGGAGTTGAAGTACGATGCGCAAGGACCGGTTTAGCTGTGGGACCGTGATCTTCCTGTTCGGTTGCTTCGCGGCTGGGTTTGCTCAGGCAAATGACACCGTAGCGGACGCGCAGGCAAATGCCGAGCGCGAGGTCAGCGAGAGCGTCGCTCTTGAGACCGTGTCTGACCCCGAGCTTGCCTTCGTCGAGGGGATGACCTGCCTCGACATCGGTGGCTGGGAGGACGTCCGCCCAAGCCAGGCGCCGGAACGCTTTCGTGGAAATGTCTATCGCATCAACTACGCGACGAACTTGACCGAAGTCAAGATGGAGTTGCAGATCTCCAACGGGGCTGAGGTGACGCTCGTGTTCTCCTTCCACCGCGCTCTGTCCGGTGACGGTCTTCAGACGTTTGAGCGTTTTGGCCGGCCGGACATTTCGGCAACGGTTGTTGGAACGGGGCTCCCCAAAGTGTATTCGCCCGGACCGTTGCCTACTCCGCTGAAGCTCTTGCCGGGATACGACTACCTGCTCGGCGTTTCGTGGTTCTCCACCGCGGTCAGCTTCGGTCGCGATGAACGTCCCTATCCCCGGTCTTTTCTGCACGGCGATGTCCTCGGTCTTGCGGTGCAGAATGTCGGCCCGCCGATCCCGGATACGTTCGGACCACTGGCCGTCTTCCAGTCTGGGGCGTATTCGATGGAGCTGTGCTTCGAGCCGGTGGCGGGCGCGTGCTGTCTGTGGACGGACGATCCTGATGACGATGATTGCGAGCTGCTCCTTGAAAGCCAGTGCACCGAAACTGGCAGCTACTTCCACGGTGAACGGGCCGCTTGCCCGGAAGTGTTCTGTCAGTTCGGTGTGTGTTGTTTCCCTTGTGGAGAGTGCGCGACAGACTACACACCCGAGACGTGCGAAGCCGAAGGGGGCGTGTGGTTTGGCCCAGGCGCTGAGTGTCCAGGTGATGCCTGCCCGGTGGTCACGGGTGCGTGCTGTGACGGGGCGTCTTGCACCGAGGTGTGCGTTGACGAATGCGAAGCGATCGGAGGCGAATACCTCGGCCATGGGACGACATGTCACCCGAACTACTGCGCCGGGGCATGCTGTATCGTCGACCTCGGCTGTGCTGATCTCACGCAAGATGTCTGTGACCTTGTTGGTGGTTTCGGGGCATTCAGAGGCTTGGGTACAACCTGTGCCTCGCTCCCAACGGACCCCATCACTGACGAGTGCGGGGGCGCATGTTGCGCAACCTTGCTCGGTCAACCGCGATGTATCCAAGTCGAAAGGCGCAGCGAGTGCTCGGAGGAACACGGGCTGACCAATCCCGTCTACATGGGCGACGCTATCATCTGTGACTCGGACCCTGAGAACCCGACATGCATTCCCGCCCCCTCGTCGGTCGCTTGCTGTATGCCCGACGGGGCATGCGCGGTGGGCACTCTGGACTTCTGCGACGACGCCATGGGATTCGCTGTCGCCGGACAAACGACGTGTGACTCGGTGACCTGTGAAACCGTGTGCTGTGACGGCGGCGATTGCACTATGGTACCCGGCGATTTAGATTGTGTGAATGCCGGTGGTACGGTGAACGTGCTTGCCGATTCCTGTCTGGACGATCCGTGCACGACTCCTACCGGCGCATGTTGCTTTGCTGATCGTAGCTGTGATCCTGACGTGACACGCGAGGTCTGCGAAGCGGAACCGGGACGCTTTGAACAAGGACTGACCTGCGTTCGGTGTGAAGAGCTGGGTGCCCTCGGGGCGTGCTGCCAGCCAAACGGCACGTGCGCCGATCTCGTTACGCAGGAAGAGTGTCGGGCCCTAGGCGGCGCGGACAGCAACTATAATGCAGGGATGTACTGCGACCAGGTCTCTTGCGCGCGGCGTGGGGCTTGCTGTGACTCGGTGGGCACGTGTTTCTTCATTCTTCCCGAGGATTGCAGCCGTATTCCTGGGGGGGCATATGTGGGGCCTGGTATTGCCTGTGCGGGCAGCACCTGTCCGACCGGGGCTTGCTGTGAAGAGAACGAATGCATCGAGCGGACCGCCCTCGGATGCGAGGCGTCCGAAGGCAAGTATCGCGGTGATGGAACTGAGTGCGATGAAACCGTGTTCTGTAGCGAAATCCCCGGAGCCTGTTGCGTCGGTGCCGGTGATTGTGAGGTTCTGACACCCCAGTGCTGCTTCGACGGTCAGGGTGTGTTTCAAGGACCCCTGAGCCGGTGCAGCCCTGAAGAGTTATGCGATCGGGGTGCTTGCTGTCACTTGGATGGCACTTGCGGCAGCGCTGTCGTGGTCTCAGAGTGCACGGGAGAACACGACGAGTTTATCCCAGGGGCGTCGTGCGCTGCGTGCGACGATCGCGGGGCGTGCTGCCTGCCGCACGGGAAATGCGAGAACGCTGTCGTCCAGGAGGACTGTGAGGACCCGGAAGGGCGCAACGGCGTCTACGACGGTGACGGAACGTTGTGTAGACCCAACTTGTGTGTTACGGGAGCGTGCTGCCTCCTCGACGGGTCGTGTGACGATAGCTTGACACAACAGGCATGTGAAGATGAAGCAGTCGGCGGCGCCTACCAGGGGCCTGGAACGCCGTGCGCTCCCGGGCTCTGCATCCGAGGAGGCTGCTGTCACCTGGATGGCTCCTGCGACGACTTCGTGGTGGAGTCCGAATGCATGGAGTTGTATGACGAGTTTGTGGCTGGGTTCGACTGCCGCGATTTCGGATGTCTTGCCGGCGGAGCATGCTGTATCGGTGGCACGTGCGAGGACAACATGCCCGAGGAGACCTGCGGACTTCAGGGCGGAACCTATACCGTGGACGGGACGCTCTGTACGTCAGACCTTTGCTTGCAAGGGGCATGCTGTCTACCAAACGAGACCTGTGACGACACGCTGACTCGTCAGTCGTGTGAGGCTGCCGATGGCCTGTATTTGGGAGAAGGGAGCGTCTGCGCGGGCACCGATTGTAGGCGGGGCTCCTGTTGCACCCCCGTTGGAGTTTGCACGGACCCGGTAGTCCCATCGCTGTGCGACGTGCCCGAAGACTTCAACCCGGGAAGTTGCGCACACTTCCCCTGCGTGGGGCGCGGTGCATGCTGCCTGCCGGACGGTTCCTGCGCCATTCTCACGCGGAAGGCGTGCGTGAGTCAGCTCGGAACGTACGATGGAGATGCGACGATTTGCGATCCTGAGGACCTGTGTCTTACCGGTGCCTGCTGCCTTTTGAATGGGAACTGTGCAAGCAAGACCAGACAGCGGTGCGAGCGTGGTGCGGGAACCTACGTTGGCCCGGACGTGCCGTGTGAGGCGGAAACGTGCGATCTGTGGGTTGCGGGCTCGGTCCCACCCGATTGCGGGATCGACGCTCGCCAGCCGTCCGAGCCTGACGGCTCCGACACCGCCGTCGCCCAATCGATCACCATCATATTCAACCGCCGAGTCGCCGATCTTCGGCCCGAGGATTTCACCGTGGAAGTCTTTCCCGGTCCCGCGACGATACCGGTGGTTCTGCTCGTGACGATCGACGAGGAGGTGGCCACGCTCTACCTCAATCAACCGTTGGTCCCTCAGAGGTGGACGTGCTTCACGCACACTGATAGCGGTATCCGAACGTGCGTCGGTGTTCTGCCAGCCGATGTAAACGGTGACGGTATGAGCAACGGCGACGACGTCGGTGCTTTGATCGACCATCTCAACGGTCTGGCAGACCCGCCTCTTGGGCTCTGGCAGTGCGACACGAACCGAAGTGGGGTGTGCACGCCCGCTGATCTGTTGCGGGCCATTGACCTGCTCAACGGGGCTGACGTGTACGAACCGGGGTGGATGGATGCAACGTTTGTGGACAATGAGCCCTGCCCGAATCCGCCGCCAAAGTCCGCAATCAGGGGGCTGTTTCGGACTGGGCGTTGACGGGCCCGAGCGCGCAGACGTACGGACTTCTGAAGCATGGTGCTCCCTGGGCGGCTCCGCCAACCGGTCTCAGTCTTTGTTCGCCTGTGGATCAGCCTGTATTCGCGGTCATATACGTCTCGGCTTGTGAAGCGCGCACATCGATTGTGGCTTAATGGGCGAAGGGCAACGGTTGCCACGGGCTACCCCGTCAGCGTGGCTTCTGCCTCAGTGACTTGATTGCTTAGGGTGCTACGAACACCGTCGAGCTGCTCTTGGGTGATGGCGATCGTGTCGAGCAGCTGTTCGGTTAGAGTTTCGTTCTGCGCCGTCAGATGGAACCCGGCTTTCTCCTGGCAGCAGAGGATGTCCGCCAGCTGGATCAGCGTCGCCATGTTCCTTAGCTCAACGCTCAAGGCCTGGGGGTTGTGATGGAAACCGACGGCAGCCCGCAAGTGTCTGGGGAACTTCCATTTGGTGGTCAGGCCCACGCCGAAAGCCTGATGGTCAGCCCCAATGATCTGCCGTTCCGTCTCCAGGAAGTTGCGACCGCCGTCAAGACAACGGTTGATCACCTCGGCAAACTCGTCGGGAAAGGTCTGACGTTCGACGAGCGTACCAATGTCATGAATCAGCCCGGCCACGAACAGCTCGTCGCTCATCACGGGGTGCGGTGAGATCTTGGCAATACTCCGGGCGGCAACGGCCACGGCTAGGCTGTGTCTCCAAAGGTCGGCGGCAGTGAATTGCTCGGAGATTCGTTTCCCCTTGAACAGTCGGGCGATGGACGCGGCGATGGCGATGTTCTTGACCGCCGAGAGTCCGAGGAGAATGATCGCCCGGTCCACACTGGCGACCTGCCCAGGCAGCCCATAGAACGCCGAGTTCACAACCTTGAGCACTTTGACAGACAAAGCCGGGTCATTCTTGATGACCCCGTGCAGATCCCGGGCTGTGCTTTTGGCATCCTCCACGATCTCGATGATCTTGATGGTCACTTCGGGCAGCGTCGCAAGATCGCCGACCGCCGCCAGCGCCTTCTCCACGATCGCCTTCGTGTTATCGGCTGTCTGTACTGACATAGCGTGTCCTCAGACTCCTGTCTTGCCGTGCGCGGACCCTCCGGGTGTCCGTCTTCGGCTTTATCGTCACCGTGCCTGGACTGCGTTAGTTCGACACATGATGGGGGTCTGCAACAACCGGTCGGCCTTGGTGCGAAGCCTGTCATCGAGCGGCGTTGTTTCAATGATCTCGGCAATGCGTGGACCGGTACAACCGTCTCCGTAGGCTGTTGGGGCACCGATTATAGGTCGTTTACGAAGGGCTCGCTCGATCGCATCACGGATCGATGCGCACGACTCGTCGGAGTCAACGATCGAGCGTGCCGCGCGCTGCCGCCCTTGCTGGCGTGGACCGATATTCACGACCGCGGTGCCTGCGGTGGCGGCTTCGATGATCCCACTCGAAGAATTGCCGATCAGTACATCGGCTTCGATGAGCTTGCCCAGATACGTGTCACGGTCCAGCGAGCGGGCAGTGCGGAAGGTAGGCCGGGCAGGTCGGTCCTTGAATGGCTCGATGGCGTTGATGATCCCCTCATGGCCGCGATCGCTGTTCGGGTAGATGATAGTCCCGCCGAGGCCCGTATCGCGCACGGCGCGGAGAATCGCGTTCATTACGCGGTGCTCGTAGGCTGCCGACCGCCCGCATGGATGTTGCAGGATGAGTGCCAGACCTGTGTGATCTCTCTTGCGCACAGGGCTCCTGAGCAACTCCATCAGGCGGTCCAGCCCGGGAGCACCGACTTGATGCACGTGGTTGGGATCTTCGCCCATCCGGATGATACGCTGCCTCGAGTCCCGTGTCGCAGCCAGGTGGACGTGAGCCAGCTTCGTGAGCGCGTGCCGAAGGCTGTCATCAAAGTCACCGGGTGCAATGTCGCCCCCGTGGATGTGTGCCACAAACCGACCGGTGGTGACCGCAGCCAGGGCACCGGCCATCGCCTCGATGCGGTCGCCAAGCACCACGACAATGTCCGTCTTGTCCTTTTCGAGGAACTTGGCGATCCCCAACACCCCACGCGATAATCCCGCAGCCTGGTCTATGGGGTCATCGTTGCCCGTCTGCATTCTGACGCGAGCGTCTATGGGCCATCCGTCACGGATGATCTCGTCCACGGTGTGCCCGAACTTTCGGATCAAGTGCATACCGGTGACGATCAACCGTAAGCTCAAACCGCGGCGTCTCCTGATCGCCTCCATCGTCGAGCGAAGCAGCCCGTACTCCGCCCGCGTACCGGTTACGACGGCGACGCGGCGGACCTGTCGATGACGCGACGCGGCTCTCATTGGACCATGTCCCATGACAGCAGCGTGTCAGATGCGATGTCGACGGTGGCTGTTCGATCTACGATTTGATCGAAGTCCCCCGGCTCTATGCCTGTCCCGGGACGTTTGAGGGTAAGCATGTCGGGGGTAATCCGTGTTCCGACCGGGATGTCCCTTGCGGCGACCACACTCCTGCCGGCGACCGCCCGAACCTCCTGCTGCTGCTCGAAAAGACCCACTTCTCCAGTCCCAAGAGCTTTCTCTGTCTCACGAACGGCTGCCACGTACTCGGCGAGCTGAGCTGGTGAAAGCGACATGGCGTGATCGGGACCCGAAACCGTCTGGTCCAAAGTCAAGTGCTTTTCCAGAACGCAGGCGCCAGCCGCAGCCGCCCACGAACCAACTTTCGTCGACGTCGTATGATCGCTCAGACCACACGGAACACCGTACTTGCTTTCGAGTGCGTGGATTGCCCGTAGGTTGATGGCGTTAAGCGGTGTGGGATAGCAGCTTACGCAGTGCAGCAGGATCAGTCGGTCTCCCGCATCCGCTCGGCACATGCTTTCGACAGCCTTGTCGATTTCGTCGGCAGTCGATGCTCCTGTGGACAGGATGATGGGAAGCTGTGAAGCGGCGGCGCGATGAAGCAGAGGCGCGTTCGTCAAGTCCGTCGACGCGATCTTGATAGCCGGTGCGCGGAACTCGACCAATTGATCCACCTCTTGTACGCCGAACGGCGTTGCGAGGAATATCACCGACCGCTCATCACAGCGCTCCTTGAGCCTGCGGAACGAGGCCTCCGGGAGCTCGAGCCGTGACAACATGGCCTGCTGCGATGTTTCTCCACACCCTTTTTTCTGATAAGGGGCGGTCGCGGCAGATCGGGCAACCAGGCTCGCCGCCCGAAACATCTGGAACTTGACCGCATCAACACCGGCTTCGGCGGCTGCGTCCACCAGGCGGAGGGCGGTCTCCGTCGATCCGTTGTGGTTCACCCCGGCTTCGGCGATGATGAACGTCGGCAGGCCCGGCCCGACAAGGCGATGTCCGATTGCCACCGGGTTGGCATGACCCCACGCGGGAACGCGTGGTAGCACATCGGCGTGTTGCCTCCGAAGGATGGCTTCTGCGATGAGCAGATCGACAGGCTCATCGATGTCGACGGCTTCATCACCTCGCTGGATGATGGCCCGGCGGTCCCTCCCCAAAAACGCCTGATGATCGTCGGGTGTTTCGAGTGCTCCAAAAAGCGCTTGGCGTGTTACGGCAGCCACGGCTCCGTCGTGGTAGTAAAGCGGATCGAGGTCCTGGCGACGGTAGATGCTGTTGGGTCTAAGCTGGCTCATGTGATCACCGTCAAGTCGATGAAGCCAATCGGGATGCTGCTTGCTGACTGGGGCCACGCTGCGGACGGAGTCAGCCTTCGTGCGGATAAGGTGTTCAATCGCCCGGTCGATCAACCCCTCTGACCGCACGGGGATGTTGCCGTACAGGAGGACGACGATGTCGACGCGCTTGTCGTGCTTTGCCTCCCAACATTCAACGGCATGTCGGGCAGCGGCGTCCACCGTGGCCGTGTCGCTTGCCAGCGAAGGCGGCCTGTCGATCACCTCGATCTGCGCTTGCCGCGCCAACGCCTTGGCCGGTTCCGAGTCCGTCGTCAGCACCACACTCGTCAGCAGCCTGTTTCCCGCAGCGTGGTCAAACGTGTACTGAATCACCGGCTGACCGAGCAAGCTGCGCATACACTTCCCGGGTAATCCCCGGCTTCCTGCGCGCGCAAGAATAACACCTAACACCGTCATGGCTGTTGTAATTATCGGTCGTTAGCTTGGCCGGCTTGATTGGCCCCGCCGAATTCAATCACAAAGGAACGCCGACTTGGGGAAGTACGCTACCTGAAGATGCTTCTGATCTTGTCCTGGATATCCGCCAGTACTTTCTTGGGTCCGACGCCCAGTCTTCTCTGCACCACCGTCGCGCTTAGCGTCATTAGCTTTGCCCACTTGACAGTCGACGAGCAACGCAGCTTGGTCTCCTCGAAGTACTCTTCGGTCTCTGAGATCAGATATCCGAATTGATCATGTGCGTCGACCCGGGAACTGATCGGTACGGCGACAAAGTCTTCCCCTTGATTGAACTTGGCGCTTGATATTACTAGGGCAGGGCGCAGCTTTGCGGCTGTCTGATCGGTGAACGGGTAACTCACAAGGACTATTTGGCCGGGATCAAACGGCATCTCCGTCGTTCTCGCTATACTGCTCTTCCTCAGGGTCGCTCCAGAACTCAAGAGTCCCAGAAATCTCAACTGCGTTCATCATGTCGATTGTCGTTGCATCTGCGGGATGCACAATCGTAGTTGAAAACCGCTGATACGAAGTCTGTGTCTTCAGTTCGGCTTCGGTTACCGCAACCGACGGAATGTACTCTGCCACGTTACTCATGATCGCTCCCCCGATGCTTGAGCTTTTCAAGCGTGAAGGGTCTCATCATAAGAAGGTGCTCATTGCCCCAAAAGCGGATGTATTAAACGCCTGGCTCAGGGAACTTCACGTTGTTGAGAACGAAGTTCATATCCACCACGGCGACTGGGTCCGCCTTTTCTGGAAAAGGCCCTTCGAGTGAGACCACCACCCGATCGTCCTCACCGTGGACGATCTCTAGTTTAGCCTTGGATCCCTTACGGAGACCAGTAACAGACGCAAACACAGCCATCCGTGGATGTGTGACTGGAAACTCACGCGCCGCGATGCGGTTGAACAAGCCCACCAGGGCCGTCTTACCGCCCGGCTCTTGGTAGATGTTGTCGCACACGACGAGCGCGATTGGAGTCGGCTTCACCTGGTTCGACATCGCCCTCTGCCTCCATGACGTACATGCTGCCCGATAACTCTTGGCTCACCGCCCGATGCAATTGTACGCGAATCCAAACGGACAGATCTTGGTTAGCGTGCTCCGCCGCCAGCTTGAACGCTTCTTTCTCGCCCTCAGAGACGCGCAAATCCAACCTCTGCCAGAGCTTCTCATCACGTGGCTTTGGCGGACGTCCTCGCTTCTTCATCTCTAAACTGTACACACAAAAAACCTCGGATGCAACGCGAAAGGATCTTAAACAAGAAAGTTTTTGTGTGTACAATTGTTTCAGCGAAAGCTGCCACTAACGTTGATTACCTTGTCCAAAAGCCCCTCAAAGAAAATGCCGCGCGCGGAAACGGCACACTGGGGACTGCGGCTCAGTCTGTCAGCGCGTCGACCAGGGAGGGGGCGAGGACCTCGCGCAGGCGGGCGAGGGCCCGCTGCTCGATCTGGCGGACTCGCTCCTTGGTTACGCCAAACCGCTTGCCGAGCTGCTCGAGGGTTAGAGGTGTGCCTTTCGTGCCGAGGCCGAAGTGACCGGCGACGATCTCGCGCTCCCGCTCGCCCAGCTCGTTCATCCCCGAGGCGATCAGCTTGCGAACGTGCTCCCGATCGCTTTCGCTCACCGGTTCGGGTTGGCGATTGGCCTCGGTGGCGAGAATCTCCTCCTGTCCGGTCACGTATCGGGCGTAGTGATAGCGCTCTTCCGGGATCGAGCGGGCGTAGTTCTTCATGATCGCCCAGGTGGCATAGGTGCTGAACTTCGTGCCCCGGGCTATGTCGAACTTCTCCATCGCTCGCATAAGCGACATGTTTCCGTCACTGACGACCTCGTAGAAATTCCCCGCCCAGCCGATGTGCTTCTTGGCGATGCTGACGACGAGTCGCAGGTTCGAGCGGATGATCCGTTGCTTGACGGACTCGACCTGGGATACCAGATCGGCCAGCCTTACATACGCCGCCTTTGATACATCATCGAGATCGATTTTCTTCAAAGTCTTACCGACCTTGAACTTCAGGTAGTTGTATCGCCGGAACAGATCACGCTCCTGCTCGGGCGTGAGCAGCGGTGTCAAGTACAGCGATTGCAGGTACGAGGGGACATCTTTCGGCGGCCTCGGTAACGGTGTGTCGGACGGCGGTGGTTCCGGGGCGTTCAGGATCATCGCATCAGCGTTGGGGGCGTCGAACAGCTCATCGCGTACGTGTTCCCACGACCGCTCGGCCCACTTCTGGACCTGTACCTGATGCAGAACCTGCTCGATTTCGTCGATTGAACACTCGAAGGCCCGCGCGATCGAGGCGTTGCATTCGCCCGCTTCGTGGCACCGCCAAATGGCTGCGTGGCGTTCGCACCGAGGTCTCTGCCCCTTGTCTGCGAAGAGCGCCTTCTCTGGATGGCCTTCGTCGAACCGCCGCAACGTGTACCGGACCGTCTCCACCGCCCGTCCTGTCTCTTCGGCGATGACCTTCGCGGCGGCGTGGAGCCTCATCGGCCGATCGGCGAGCAGCTCACGTGTGCGTTGCACGATGCAGTCGCGCTCGGATTCTGAGAGTAGGGTGAACGATGCCCCTCTGACCACGAGGTCCTTATTGCGATCCTTGAACCGATCGATCGTACGCCGCAAGAAGATGAGCCGGCTGACTCCGTCCCCGAAGACCACCCGGATTCCCATCAACCCACGATCACGCCACCGCCGTATCGTTTTGGTCGAGACCTTCAGCTCGTCCGCAAGCTCATCGTGGCTGCTGAACGGCTCACCAAGGTCCACGATGGGGATGTTCGCCTTGCGGCTAAGGAACTCCGCCATCACGGTCAAGTCGGCGATCAGGGCCTTCCCAGGGATCGAGTATCCGGTGGTAGACCCGCGCTTGCGGTACCTGGTGATATGAAAGCAGACGAACTCGAATGGGTAGGCACACTGCGGCTCAATCAAGCCCAATAGCTCCTCGATGCCCCGGATCTGGTCCAGCCGCAGCCGACGCGGCGATAGCGTAAGCTGGTGGGCCAGGTCGGCCATGTCTGTGTTATAGAACTTGGGCATCGAGCGTTTCAAAGGCTCGCCCCCGGCGATCACCACTGTATGGCTTCTCGCGTGGGTATTCTGAAGCTTCTGGCGGTGCTGCATCGGCATCACGGCTGGCGGCTGCTCGCGGAACACGGCTTCGTCCGATGGCCCTGCGCAGCCAGCAGGGCGAGGCGGCAACGACCCCTCGTGCCGTCCTAAATTATCTCTCGGCAAACCTGCCCAGTCAACCGAAACCGGCGTTTGTTCTTCCCCAAGGAGTCATTGGTGCAGGGCGTTATTTGTTTCAGCCTCGTTGAACTTCGAAGGGTTTGGCAGCGTTTCGCTCGCTGCCAGGCTCCTATCGCTGCTCAAGGGAGTTGAGGCGTGAGACGAAGACCTTTGCAGCCTCGTTGTCCTCGCGGCCTTGGACAGCTTTGCGATATGCCTCGATCGTGTCCTCGAGGTAGTCCTGGTGGCCAAGCAGGGTCATGAGATACATCGTTCCCGCAGCCTGAGCGGCCAGCGTCCA
This sequence comes from uncultured Phycisphaeraceae bacterium, assembly GCA_964405925.1. Lineage (GTDB taxonomy): Bacteria > Planctomycetota > Phycisphaerae > UBA1845 > UBA1845. Next base: position 14,145 of record CAYOQG010000003.1, read on the forward strand.
TTGTCTTCCGGTGTCTTTGTGGGCGGCTTCCAGCGTTTTCATGGCCTCCGTGACTTCGGCGACGCCCAGGTCCTGAGCCTCAAGGGCCTTCTCGCGTTCGGCTTGGCTATCGGCTTCGTCGAGCCCCAGTGTCTTAGCCACCACTGCCACGACTCTGGCGTTCAGCGAATAGGTGTTGTATCGATCACAATACACCCACGCGCGGGCGAGCCTGGCGTCGGCGATTTGGGCGGCGACGTACCCCTTCATCCAGCGGCTGTTGCCCTGGGTGGCGAACGGGTCCATCTCCGGGGACGACCCCGTCGCTCGGTCGGCCCCTTCGCGGAGCCACATATCTGTGGAATCGGTGGCCTGTTTGGCCGCCTCGGCACATTCCTCGAACGCGTCAAGCGCATCATCCTCCATGGTGAACGCCTCGGCATCGATCCTGTTGAGTTCTGCGTAGATCTCGGTGGCCTGTTCAGCCCCTTCCCCGATCCGGCGAACGGCCTCCTGCTGAGTTCCCAGATAGGCGTCCCTCATCGTCTGGAGCCGACCTATCTCACCACGCACGGCTTCAATGCCGCGTCGAAGGTCGTCGAGCCGGACGAGCAGCACATCGCGGTCATTTCGCTCGTGGAGGAGCCCGCGGCGGATGGTCAGGCCCGTGGTTGATTTGCCTTCCACGTAGCGGCCCAAGATATAGTCATGACTGGCATCGATATGGGCGTTTGGGTACGAGCCGTACATGAGCTGCTTGGCCTGTCGGTCGGCAGCACGAAAAGCCGCTTCGAGCGTCTCGGATCGTTCCCGGAATCGCTCGCCCCCGTTCGGGTCGGAGAAGTCGATCCCCGCGACCCGGAGCTGTTGCCGGGCTGCATCCGCCTCTGCCCGCTTGGCTTCCGCGGTTTTAAGCTGAGCTTCAAGCTCCGCAATCCTGCGCTGCACGTCTGCCAGCGTCTTCTCATCCTCGACAACAAGGGCGTCAATCTGAGCGGTCTGCTCGTGGAGTCGGCTGATCTCTGCATCGATGTTGCTACTGGCGACAAGTTCCCTCGCAGCGACCGATTCTGTCGCGGCAGCAGCCAACGCAATCAACTCGCGGCGGAAGCTGTCACCCGTGCGACGATAAAGCCGAGCCTGCGTGCGGTCTGCCATCCCCATCTGGCACAGAATGACCGCTTTCAAGCGGGTCGCCTCTGCATCAAACCGTGATGACTCGTCACCCTCAGTGATTTCTAGAGCCTGCTCAACGGCTTGCAGAGCATCGTCAAGCAACTCCTCGTTGCTTTGGACTAGTTGGTCTTGTCCGCGGATTCCGTCGCTAATTTGGCGGGTGAGATTGCTGTAGTTCGCACGGGCGGCCTGGGTGTCGCCCATAACCCAGTCGACTGGTTGGAATGCAGCCCACATGGCGCCGTGCGCTTCCTGGTACGCATCCGTCAAATCATCGGACACCACATCGGGTTCGAGCTCGAATCCTTGCTCGGCGAGGTCATCGGTTAGAAAAACCTTGTACGCCAAGCGGGGGTCATAGCGGTGAAGAAGGCGCCTGGCCCGTTCGACCTGGACTGAGGCCTCCTGCTCTACAGTGCGTTTTGACCCTTGGAGTGAGGGCAACAGGAGCCATCCGACTACGTATATGGCGACGGCCGCAGCGCAAATGACCCCGGCAGTGATATTCTTGTTCACCCTATAGTCTCCGTCTCTTGCACCGCTAGCGGCCGGACCAGGCAGCGTCTCGAGACGCCGCCTTAGCAGTCCATCCTTTCCCTCTGATGGGGGCGGTACCGGTCACGCCAGTCGGCAGCGTGTCACGTGTGTTGGGGCGCGGCGCCCGCCCACGTGGGAGGGACATTCTAAATCTGCCGGGACTTGGTTTCAACCAGACAAACGGTCGGACGCTCAGCGGGACCGCGTCCCCGACGCGATACCCGCATCGAACCCCTTGGCATCGGTCCCACGTCCGCGGGGACGGTCAGTCCGAGGCCTTATTTAGCTTCTCGACCTCGACAATATCGATCGCGATCGACCCGATCTTGGAGATCATGGGGAGGCTCAAGTCAGCTAGACCCGTGCTCTTGAGCGAGGAGGTCGCGAAGGCGATCCTGGTTGGACTGCACACGGTCTCCCGCAAGGCTGCGTCGACATCGACCCACCGTCCGTCTATATAGAACTGGGTCCACATGTGGTAACCGAAGATGTCGTCCTGGCGCCCGAAGATCGGAACGTACGCGACGCCGACGGCCACACGCGAAGGCAGGCCGTTGATCCGACCCAAAGCGGCGAGCAGGACCGCGTGTTCGCTGCAATCGCCCTCGCGCGTTCGGCACACCTCGCTCGCTGTCGCGAACCCGATGTTGAGCGTCTTGTTCGAGACGTAATCGGTCACAAATCGCCTAAGCCGGTCGGCAAGTGCGAACGGGTCAGCGTCGCCGTTACCGGCCCGCTTGGCCAGCTCGATAAGCTCCGGATCACTCATGTTTATCATCAGGTTCGAGCTGAGGTACTCGTCCAAACCTTTTTGCCTCAGCGTGTCACCCTTTGACATATTCGGATCACTTGGAGTCTGCCTCTTGGCAGGTTTGTGCGGCATGCGAACGACCGTCAGTTCCACTGCTCCATCCGGTAGACGGGTGGGTGATTGCATATCCGTTGTGGGAATCTCAGAGAGGTCAACATCCGGTGCGGTGGCGTGTATCCGATACTTGACTCGCTTCAACTTCTTGGGATCAAGTTGTCGGTTGGCTTTGATCACCGTCTTCATGAACACTTCCGGTGGGACAAAGTCAGCGAGGGCGGTTCTTTGGTCGGTCGTGAGCATGACCATGTCTCCCAGGCCCGGGACGGGGAACTTCGCTTTCAAAGAGCGACCGTTTTCATCCACCCAAGAGGTCAGATCCATCTTACCCGTTGGTGCCTCGACCGTGACAAGGACCCGTTGGCCACGTCGGTTCATGCCGCGGTGCTCGAAGTCTTCCCACTCACCGATCTTTGTGGTGGCGGGGATGGGACCATCTTCGCGGAGTTCGGGTGAGTATGTTGTGATCGTGTATTGAGTCCCAGGTGTGAAACCACGGAGGAGTCTCTCCCGATAGTCACCCCAGATCATCAAAGCTCCCGTTGGGTAGTCGTAGGTGTTTGTCTGGTCCATTCCGAGCTGGGACTTGACGATCGTAACCCGGCCGTCCTTGACCGTTCCCTTGACCGATGTCTTCATCACCGCAAGACTCATTTCAGATCCGAAGCTTACCGGAGTGCCGGTGAGTGTTTCTGTGGTCTCCTGCACCATTCGGATCTCGATCGGGCTCTCGACCCGCCCGATCTTCAACTGGGTGACGGTCTCGGTGTTGATCAGATCCCCCTCGCGGGCGATCGTAGACTGCATATAGCCGACCTTGCCCCCGGCCATGTAGACCTCTGCCCACTCATCCAGGAAGCGTCCCTGTGGCGGGTTATTCGGATCGATGACCTCTGCGCTGCAAGCCCAGACGCTGGCGGCAGGCCATAGGAGCAGCAACAGCATTGCGAGCAACCGTGTCATTAGTGTGTCTCCGACAGTCGACCAACCGATCGTTTCGGTCGCTTGTCCGCACTCTGCTTGGGGCACCGACCCAAACCACGAGCTGACCCCAAACCCGACGGATCATATTCACGTTATCGCCCGAACCACTGTCGCATCTTGTGTAAAGTGGTGTCTCGCCCGGCTTGGGCGATCGACGTGGTGAGCGGGATATCTTTGGGGCAGACCTTCACGCAGTTCTGGGTGTTGCCACAATCTGCGATGCCTCCGACGTCGGCGAGTATTTCCAGGCGATCCTCAGCCTCCCATTCTCCGGCGGGGTGCCTGTTGAACCGGATTGCCTGGGAGATGGCAGCAGGTCCGATGTACGGTGAGCGAGGGGTGACCTGCGGGCAAGCCTCCACACAGCACCCACAGGTAATGCAACCCGACAGTGAGTAAAGCTCTTCCTGTCGCGCAGACGACATGCGCGGCCCGGGACCCAAGTCGTGATAACCGTCAACGTGAATCCACGCCTTCACGTGTGCGAGCGTGTCAAGGATCAGACCGCGGTCAACAACCAGGTCACGCAAGACAGGGAACTTCGTCGTGGGGCTGAGCTCAATCCCCTCCCGCGACTCCTCAAGGAGTGAATCCACAAGGGCAGTGCACGCTTGGCGAACGTGGCCGTTAATCACCATCGTGCATGAACCGCACAGCTCCTGAAGACAGCAAGCCTCAAACGCGACCGGCGTGGTCTCGTGGTGATCCACCGTCATGGGATTGGCAGCGATACGCTGCAGCACGGTGATCACATTCATCCCGGATTCGTAAGCAAGCTCAAATACTTCCCAGCGGGATTGACTGTTTGGGGTTGGTTGTCTCAGGATTCTGACTTCGAAGGTCTCACGCATCGATGTTCCTCGTTTGCAGTTTCCTTGTTTTGTGTCCGCCGTTTTCCAACCATCGGCGAAGCCAGCCCGGGCGTCGGGCCTTGGCATGGCGATCGACGATCTTCAACTCAACCTTGTGTGCTTTGCTCCGACGGATGCAGCTCCCGCCAGACCCTCTCTATGATTTCGCTTCCCTTCCGGCCCAGTGTTCCGGGTCTCGGTGGAAGCAAGCGGGTGTTTACAGCCTCATATTCGATCTCGGGACCGTCGGGTGTGTGGCGAGCCACGGTCGTTCTCAGCCATTTTTCGTTGTTCGCCTCGAACGCCCGGCACCAGGCCTCAGCCCGGTGACGCATCGTCGCCGGATCATCGGCGTCCGGTAAGGGCACTTCGCATTCCGGTTTGAAGTGGGTGCCGCGACATTCACCACGCAATAAAGCGCCCTTGGCGATAACCTTGGCAAGCGTAAGCATGTCGCCAAGTGTCCGGACAAAAATCAGATTCTGATTGAGCCAGTCCGACCTGTCTGAAAGGGTCACCCTCTCGTATCGCTCTTTCAGCTCGTCGATCTTCTCGAGGGTCACACCAATGTCTTTGTCCCTCCGAACTGCCATAAGACTCTTGGTCATCGAATCTGCCAGTTCCCGGTGCAGTTCGTACGGATTCTCACCACCCTCGTTGCCCACGAGCTCACGCAGCCGCTTGGCATGGGGCGTGACAGCGTTATCAAACAGTGAGACCGGTTGATCCTCGGCGCTTCCGAAGGGAAGGGCTTGGACCCAATTCACCACACTAGGTGCCACAATCAATCCGGAAAAGAGACTGCTCAAAAGCCCATTCCCGCTGAGGCGGCTGGCGCCGTGGTATTGGTAGTCCGCCTCACCGACGACAAAGACACCCGGGACATTGCTATGGTGATTCCGCGTCGAACCGACAACGAGTCCCCCGGTTTCGCTCCTCTGCTCAAAGTCCGCCCACAGCCCGCCCAGAGAAGCATGGACACTCGGATAGACTTTCATGGGTTCAACATGTGGGTCGATACCCGTGGACTTTTGATAGACCTCCAGAAATCCATCCAGCTTGTCCAGCGTCTCCAGTGGCAAATCCGTGACATCAAGGTAAACGCAGGGGCGATCTCGATCCGCGCTTAAACCGCCCTTGACGCAAACGTCCACAAGTTCCCGCGTTGCGACGTCATCTGCAACAAGGTTGCCATACGCAGGGTAGCGCTCTTCGAGAAAGTAGTATCGATCGGTCGGTGGTATGGATGCCGGGTGGCGGTCATCCTGTGGGTTGCGCGGGACCCAAATGCGACCACCCTCACTGCGCACGCACTTGCTTACCACGCGGGCCTTGTCGGCACTCGGGACAGTTGTCGGGTGGAACTGGATGAATTCACCGTTGGCATAGTGGACACCATCTCTGTACGCTCGGGCGGCAGCGCTGCCGGTGGAAACGGTCGACGTCGCGTGATGGGCAAAGATAGCCCCGCATCCACCGGTAGCCAGGATCACTGCATCGGCGGCGAAAGGCCGAATCTCCATGCTCACCAGGTCCTGCCCGACGACGCCACGGCAGTGACCCTGGGCATCAAGAATCAAGCCGAGGAACTCCCACCTCTCAAACTTCTCGACCAGTCCTTCGACCTCCCACCGACGAACCTGCTCGTCGAGTGCGTAAAGCGTATGTTGCCCTGTGCCAGCGCCGGCGCAGACTACCCGAGCGAAGTGCTCGCCACCCAGACACCTTCGATCAACCAGACCCTCCGCCGTGCGGTCGAAGGAGACACCCAGTCGATCAAGCAGGTCTACGATCCGAGGACCCCAGGCACACATCTCCTTCACTGGGGGTTGATGTTGGAGAAACGCCCCCGTGCAGACGGTGTCCTCAAAGTGACTCCACTCGCTGTCACCGCGCTGTTTACCGAGGGCATTGACCGCATTGATGCCATCTTGGGCGCAGACGCTGGGCGATCGCCTGACCGGAACCGCACTGATGAGGTAGATGCGGAGGCCGGCCTCGGCGAGTTTCATGGTGGTAGCGAGTCCAGCCACGCCACCACCCACAACGACCACATGCTGCTCTGCCATAGTTGACCTACCGAGACGATTTTCTAGATGGTGCCCTCCTGTACACCATCACCGAACACGTACGACGCCGTGCTAGGTAGTTTCACCCGGTCATTGTCTGCGACCCCGGTCCTCGCCGTGTCCAGGTCGAGCGTAGCGAGACCCCATACCGCCGCCAACCCCACGATGGCCAACACGATCCCGAAGACGGCGCAGACATAACCGCACGCGCGTTGCGTCCGCGGACGAATCGTAATGCCCCAGGTAATCAAAGCCGTCCAAACACCTGTAGCCAGATGGTAAACAGCCGCAATCACGCCAATTGTATATACCGGTGGAACCAACCAGCTTGATTGGATGACGGCGGCGGTCGTACCAGGTGCCTCCAGCGGGTCAAAAACACCACCGCCGAGGGCCTTACCCAACCAGTGCATCTGCCAGAGGTGAAACAGGATGAACGCGAACGTGACGATCCCGGCCACCCGCTGAAGAACGAAGCGGATGTTGCCTGCGTAGTGGTACAAGTGGACGTTGACCTCGCCGCAGTACGTGATCTGGAGCCCCAACAAGGCGTGGAAAGCCAGCGGGATGAGGATGCCGAAAACCTCGACGGGGACCAGCAGCGATCCCAGCCCCTGAACAAGGTCGACGGTCCTCTGGTAGTCCACGCCTGGCTGGCCGGGAGCCAAAATGCTGGCATCAAGCAGCAGATGCAAACACAGAAACACGCCCACAGGGACGAGCCCGGTTAGCGAATGCAATCGGCGAATGAGGAAGTAGTGTGTGGCGCCGAAGCTTGCACGTTTGGGCAGATGATCTGCCACCTTGGCTTCCCCATTGTGGACGGTTAGCGAAACAGCTCGCTGTTGCTACCGCGTTTCAACAGGTTAGCACGGTGCGGCCCCAGCGTAGCCGGTGTATGGCGACGGATTATAAGCCGCGGTTGACACCGGGCAACCGGTGTTCCAAGGTCAGGACCCTCCGCGCGGTGGTCGCACGCGGTTCCCAGGCGATGATCATCCAGACGGCTTGACCGCCGCAAAGGCGCGAAATACCCTACCGGTTTGACTGGTAAGTCCTGTGTTACGCACACATAATCCCATGACGAAGTGCGGCCTGCCCAGTCCCGGGGCGCCGAAGCCGGGAGCTACCTTCCACCCCTTGGGGCCGCTCATTTTCCGCGTCGCCGCACGACGACCGGTCAGGGCCCGTGTGGCCGCCGGTGGTGTCTTCCTCGGATGTGCGACCTTGCTGATCGCTGCGAGCCAACTTCAGCCCGATAGCGCCGGTTTTGGATCGCATCAGCAGCTTGGCCTACCGCCATGTAGCCTGCTGGTCGTCGTCGGGTATCCCTGTCCAACGTGCGGCATGACTACGGCCTTCGCCCACGCCGTGCGTGGTCAGTTTGTGTCCGCCTTTCATGCCCAGCCGGCGGGCCTCGCCCTTGTGATCGGAACGGTCGCGGCAGCCTCCCTCGCCTTAAGTACTTTATTGACCGGTCGAGTCTGGGCGGTTAACTGGTACCGTGTTTCACCCACCTGGGTGGTGTTCGGCGTCGTGCTTCTTGTTATCGGCGGGTGGGTTTATAAGCTCGTTATGGGGATTGTGTCAGGGACCCTGCCGGTTACGAGGTAATCATCGTTAGCAACATAACAGATTGGAGACACTTTTGATGCGACCGGCGCACTTTCGGTGGACGTTCCTTGTTGTTCTACCCTTCATCGTTTCATGTGCATGGCTCACGCCATTCGTGTTTGTTGGCGAACACAGGAAGAAGGTGATGCCGGAGTTTGACAAGCTGCACGAGAGCCGCGTCGCGATCCTCGTCTGGACCGATCCGTCAACACTCTTCGACTATCAACACGCCCGCCTCGAGCTGGCCACCTATGTGAGTGACAAGCTTCACGCCGAGATGGCACAGCGGCGGCTCAACACCACCGTGGTCGATCCACGCGACGTGGAAGATCTGCTGCAAAAAAACGTCGATGCCCGGGTGGATCCACAGGCGGTCGGTCGAGCCTTCGACGCAGACTATGTTATTTATCTGGAAATCGTGAAGTTCCAGATTCGCGATCCCGACCAACCGCAGTTCTTGCAGGGACGAATTTACGCGTCAGTGTCGGTGCATGACATCCGTGCGGCCGAGGGCCAGCTCCGGCGGTTCGAGCTCACGCCGGTAGAGTGCGTCTATCCGGAAGGTGCGCCGGTTCTGTTAAGCGCGACCAACTCACCGTTGGTCCGCGAGGCCACCTATCGGAAGTTCGCGGAGTTGGTAGCGAGGAAGTTCTATGAGCACACCGTCGAGATGTAGACGAGCCACTGAAGGTGCAACCCCCGGCCGCAGGCAAAAACAGTCCCGACCTTGTTGGGGGCCTGCGCGGATTGCCATGCGTGGGCGGCGTGTCGTTCGGCGAGATGGCTGCGGATTTTCAAATTCGTACGTATGTAATCTTGCATCCTGGACCGTCGCCATCACGCTCGTTAGCCTGCCGCTGCCCGGATGCGGCTACAGTCAGGGCGAGCTACTCTACTTCCTCGGTGTCGGGCGGGGCCAGAAGGTGGAAGCGAAGTTCCGCCTCACCGGCGGCCCGGTTATGATTCTCATCGATGACCCATCGGAACGCGTCGACTGGCCCGCTGCAAAGCAATACCTGTTTGACGATCTGGCTCAGGAGCTTCTCAAAAACAAGGCAGCCAAGAAGATCATCCCCCGACAGACCGTCGAGCATCTTCGACAATCGATCCCCGATTTCGAGAAACGCGGGTGCCGTGAGATGGGAGAGCGCGCCGATGCCGACCGGGTGCTATGGATTCAGGTTCAGGATTTCCTGGCCGACCAGAACATCCAGGATCCTTCCGTCGCCGCCTACTTCGGCGTCACCGTGAAAGTCATCAACGCCGCCGAGAGTGAGAGTCGATCGCGTGTGCGTCTATGGCCTGCCAGTCCACGAGGTCATTTTGTCACCGTCAGCATGGGCGGCACTGAGGTGGCCATTGCGAAGACCAAAGACGCGATCTCGAAAGAGCTGGTTGCTCGGTTAGCCGTCGATATTGCCAAGCTCTTCTACGATCACCGTTTAGGCGACTTCGAACGTGAGAAACCAGCCCAAGGCCGGTGATGCCTTGCACATTTGCCCGGCAGCAAGCCGCGGACGCAATGGACCCCGACGTTTTTGGGGGCCTGCGCGGAACGGCACTGCAATCAAGACTGATATGCTGAACCGTCCATGATGCACATCTGTCACTTTTTTGATCGTTCGGCAGGCTGGGAACAGCGTGTCGGCCTCTGCCAACTGCTCGATCGATTGCCGGCCGATCAATACGAAAACCACCTCGCAGCGATTCATGGCAGCCCGCGAACCTCGCTTGGTTTCTTGGACCGTGCGATCGACGTTCTGCCTCACTTGGCGGATTCCGCAGCCTTCAGTGGCCCCGCGGTCTCCCGATTCGTCGCAAAACGGAAGATCGATCTGATTCACGCCTGGGGTGTCGAGGCTGCCGCGGCTGCTCAATCGGTCTCCGATACGCCGCTGCTACTTCAAATCTACGATCCCCTCGTCGCCACATGCGAGGTCAGACGGCTTCGAGCACTCGCCCACCGGCGGTGGGGCGGCTGCCTCCCCGCCGGGTTCGCCGTGGCATGCAACTGCGAGGTCGTTCGCCGACGTTTAGTCGAAGGGGGATTCCCGCAAGACCTTACCGTCGTGATACGACCGGCTGTTGACTTTTCCGTCATCAACACGGCTCGTGGCGGTTCGCTCCGTGAGGATCTCGCTCTCACTTGGAACGATCACGTCGTTATCGTGCCTGAGCCCGTCTCGCGGGCAGCAGGGTCCCTCAAGGCTGTCTATGCCGTTTGCCTCCGCAATCACTTGAGCGGTGGTCTGCGCGTCATTGTTCCCGGCCATTCCCCTGAGCGGCGGCGGATCGAGCGCTTTGTCGCTAGGCTCCCTGTTTCAAGCCCGCTTGTGACAATATCGAGTCATATACCTTTCGAGCAATTGGTCAGCATTTCCGACACCATGCTGATCACGCCTTTGCGTGATATATCAACGACATCAATCGCTTGGGCCATGGCTGCGGGCGTGACCGTGATCGGAACCGCCACCTACGCAGTCTCGGAGATGATCGCCAACAAGGTCAACGGTTTGCTATTCAAGCACGGGCCCGACCGAGCGATGGCCGCCTCGCTCTCGAAGTTCCTGCAAGATCGCACGCGATATGAAGAAGTGAGACAAACCGCCCGCAGCCAGGCCTACGAAGTCTTCGGCCTCCGCCGCTACGTCGAGCAGACCGTGCAGCTCTATGACAATTTGCTTTCCAGTCGATCAGCTGACCACGGTATCAGCGATTCGGCAATCGATGTGTGACGTTCTCGTCGCGGTGGATGGGCCGAGGCGGTGCTGGGACCTTCCGGCAATGCGTTTTACCACCCCACTGGTCCGTACTGACCGACGCAGTGATGCCCGATCTCTTGGCACGTGAAGATCCCGAACCACGCGCCTCCTTCTTGAGCGCAGCACGCCTGCGATGTATCGACGCATGTTGCATCCGGGAGGCAACAAGCTCTCTCGGGAGTACATCCCGTGCTCGGGCCGACGAAGGTTGCCCCTTCTGCCACACGACAGGCTTCGTTCAACTGCGCGCAGGTTGCATTGTCCAAACAGCAAGCGCCGCCTTCACATCCAACACCATCCCCGCCGAACACTCCGCCGGCTTGATCGCAGCACACGTCAGACATCGCAACGCACGAATCATCGGTCATGCAGCACCCTCCGACGGAGTCTTCGCACTCGTCCGGTATCATGTTGCCGTCCAAGTCGTCGCTTGTCCCTGATGCGATATCGCAGATGTCCTGCACGCTATTGGGTTGACAGTCTTCTTGAGGTTCGCACTCATCGGGAATATCGTTGAGGTTACGGTCGCTGCTCTGTCCGCACCCGGGAACGTCGCACGCACCACCGGGCGATCCGCAATTGATATCGCACCCATCAGCTATATCGTTCACGTTGCAATCGGCGCATACACCGGTCGGGTTCTCCAAAGCGTTCTGCAAGAAACGATTATCGAGCGCAGTGCCAATGTTGTACCCAAGTGTATCGCATGGACCGTGTGTATGGATCGCGTACACGAGCCCACGACACTCGTGTTCGACCGGTGATCCCGAGTTCCCGCCCTCCGTGTCGATGTCGTAATGTACTTCACCATTCCCGCCACCGACGTAGATTCCTTTCCCCGTTTGCTGTCGTCCACTATACGACGGATTGTCATCGTCGAATCCGTAACCGGTCATTGCCAACACCGTGTCGTCGGCATCGGGTACATCTGTCTTTGGAAGGCGATAAAACGCACCGTTCTGCCCTTCCAGCGGGGTATCATGTACCCAGTTTCCACGAACACCGAGAACGCACCAGTCATTCCCGGGCCCGCTGTCCTGGTAATGGCTCTGGGGCACGGATTCCTCATCGACCGGATACTGATCGCGGGGGGCAAAGTCGTTGAACTGCACGACCGCCGGAAACACCGGCATCCCTTCACAGTCTTCCCAATTGATCGCTGCGCAGCAGTGCCCGGCGGTCAGGAGCCAGTTCGGCCGCCCGTCGATCAGGAACGCTGTGCACGTCTCGAGAATCTCACATGCCGAGTCGATGAACAGTCGCATTCGTCCCGTGCGTGGATCGTCCGACGGTTGGCGATCGTCCGTCCCACATATGCTCTTGAGCCCGCTGCCGGGATCATCCGTTCCGGTGACGATCCAGTCGACAATCACCCTGTTGCCGCCCGTATTCCTGTAAGCGAGCAGTTCCAACAGGACCGAATCGCCGTTGAAAAACGCCGTCGTGTTGCGCCAATCACCCAACCCGCGCGAGTCCAGGAGCTGGAAGTCTGCATCTTCCTGCGACGTAATGCTGAGGTATGACTCGTTCCCAGCGGTCGCTGAGCCACTCAATTGCACGCTCGAGAAGTGCAGGCGCATCCAAGGCACCCCTTCGACCGCAATGATCTGCGAATATACAACCACTGGTTCCTCGCCCTGTCCAGTGGCCGACACGACCCCTGAGTCGATATCAACTTCGTGTCTGTCAATGGAATTGTACCCTGGCATGGGCACTGGGTCGCCAAACCCCGCGTCTTCGAGCGTGGCTGCCATCAGCAATGCCAATGCCCAGTGCGACATGACCCACCAAGCATCCCTCGCGCAAATGGTTCCAGACTGGATCCGCATTGATAGGAGCCTCATCATCCCTCCTTCCTCCGTTGCTGCCCTCTACGCCTAAGCCGACCCTGGATTCCGTTTTGCCAATAACGATCCAACGGTCAACAAGAGCAAGCCCATTACCACCAGCCCCCACTCGGATACGGTCGGGATCGGGACCCCGAGGCTTTCCAACCCCAGTCTCGACCCGGCAATCTCCCCGGTGAACGCACGCCATGTGAATTGGGGGTAATCAGGCTCGGCTCGGTGTGTTCGGATTTCAGCGCCGAATGCCTCGCTTGGATCATCAGCGTTCAGAACGTCCACGTTGTAGACCCCGGGCGCCCGTGGAATCACCACGTCGATGGCCCCAATGTGAACAGACTCCTCCGGCGAAAGCTCCAGGAAGAAGGGGGCGCACCCGCAGTCCACAAAATTCGCGATCCACGGAACCGGCAGACTCGGATAATGAAAATCGTCGTAGTAGTATCCCCCGTAGGGGAACGCGCTGAAGTCGAACGTGAACCACGGAGCGAGCGTTATCTCTGGATCAGTATCCGAGAAATCGAATTGAATCAACTCGAGCAGGACGTCGATCGTCGCCTCGCTGTGCAGCCAAACATGGATGGTCAGTTCCTCCCCACCCACGTAGGGGCCAGCGTGTTGCGGTACAAGCCCAACCCGTACCGCAACCTCCGCCTTGGCACCTGACACTATCATGCCAAGGAAAAGGCCGATCATAACGCGCCGAATGATCTTCATCAAGCTCGATCGCGTGAAAGGGTCCATGATAAGCCTCCCACGGCTGACTTCGCTCAACGCAGAGTTGCCACTTTCAGCATGGTAACGCCCCAGCCCTCAGGCGCCAAGACAAGTTTTTGCTCTTTTTTTTGGCGCCGGTAAAGGAGTGCGGCAAGCAAGGAGCCTGGAGGCGGATATCCCCCGGAATACCGCGATCCCAGGGCTAGGACAACCGATGGCACTGCGTTTCACCCTTCACCCCTCGATTCAGAAGGGTGACGCGCGCACATTCGGAGCGAAGGTCGTAGATCCGGTCTTAGGCGGAATCGGACACCTGCCAGATGTTTCGCTTGCATGGGTACACCTACACCGGGTAGAATCGCGATTGCAGACATAGGGAGCCGTTAATGTGGGCGAACGAAGACCACACCGAGCTCAACGTTGGGTTGAGCGGAGAGAATGCTCCCTCAATCCTGTCTTCGCGGCGGAAGAAGGATGCGACTCTCACGAGCGATCTTTAGTGCTCTCGGTATAGGTTGTGTGTTGCTTCCGGGTTATGCCCAGCAACCGCTTGAATCGACAAACAGGCAAATCAGTGCGTTGAGCGACTTCCGCGAAGCGTTGGATGATCCGCCCATTTTTGTGAAACGGTCCGATCAGCCGGTGTCGCCCGCAGTCGTGTGGACGCGCAGCACGCACGAGAGCATACAGGTGAACGTCGATGAATTCGGCAACAACATCGTCGGCGATGCCGCCAACGAACCGTCGATCGCGGTCGATCCGACCGACCCCAATCGTATGGCCATCGGCTGGCGGCAATTCGACACCGTTGAGAGCAACTTTCGTCAGGCCGGCTGGGGCTACACGGTTGACGGCGGCCAATCGTGGACCTTCCCCGGCGTCATCGACCCGGGCGTCTTCCGCTCCGATCCCGTGTTGGATTTCGACCTCGACGGTAACTTCTACTACTCGGCCCTGACAATCGACCCCTATTCGGTCGACATGCACAAATCGACCGACGGCGGTGTGACTTGGGGATCATTCGCTTACGCCTTCGGCGGTGACAAGCAGTGGATCACCATCGATCGCACCGGCGGCATGGGCAGCGGGAATATCTACCAGGCGTGGAGCCCCTGGGGTAGCTGTTGTGGCGCCAATCTGTTTACGCGTTCCACGGACGGCGGGTCAACTTATGAGAACCCGGTTCCTGTTGCAGGCGATCCGTTTTTTGGCACATTGACCGTCGGTCCGGATGGAACACTCTACATCACCGGTTCGTCAGGATACCCATACGGTATTGGGAGTACCCTCCTGGTGGTCCGGTCGACGAATGCCCAGAACCCTCTTGCTACACCGACGTTCACCGTTGCGGCCGAGGTTGACCTCGGCGGCCCCCTCGGGCTCGGGACCACCCCTGGTCCGAACCCCGCGGGACTTCTTGGGCAGCCGTGGATTGCTGCGGATCATTCCGGTGGGCCGACCCACGGTAACCTGTACCTGCTGGCGTCGGTTGACCCGTCCGGCAGCGACCCGCTGGACGTTATGTTCTCACGCAGTACCGATGGCGGGTTTACGTGGAGTTCTGCCGTCAGAATCAACGGTGATCCAGTCGGCACGAACGCGTGGCAATGGTTTGGCACTATGTCGGTCGCACCCGATGGTCGGATCGACGTGGTGTGGAACGACACGCGTAACTCGGGCACCGACAACCTGTGTGAGCTCTATTATTCGTTCTCAACCGATGCGGGCGTGACTTGGTCGGAAAACGAGGTCATCAGTCCGATGTTCGATAGCCACGTCGGGTGGCCTCAGCAGAACAAGCTCGGCGATTACTATGACATGATCTCCGACAACACAGGTGCCAACCTCGCCTGGGCGGCCACGTTCAACGGTGAGCAAGACGTCTATTTCACGCGAATCCTTCCGTTCGACTGCAACGGCAACGGTGTTGATGACAGCGAGGACATCGCCCTGGAGAACAGCGCCGACGTGAACGAGAACGGCGTTCCTGACGAATGTGAGGGGCCTTTGGTGTTGGCTGAAGGGTGTCGTTATGTGGCGGCGACACCGGGCTTGGGGTCAGATCGCCTAGCTCTGCGGGTGACCTCGCCTGATTATCCCTGTCTGGACAAGTACGTGGCTGCTAATGGGCGGCTTACCGATTCGCCTGTTTATCGTACGGGCGATGAGTGGGGCACAGCCCACGTGCACGGACGAGACATCGTCCCTGCGACTACCTATGACGTGCTGATGGAATTCGAGGCCGGCGGGTCGACCGGGCCCTTCACCGCGACCACTCCTGGCTGGGGCGACGCGGTTGGTGACTTCATTGACGGCCGATGGACGCCACCGAATGGCGTTGTGGACTTCAATGATATCGGTGCTGCGGCGGACGCTTTTAAGCATCTGCCAATCGCCCCGCCATGGCGACGGTGCGACGTCGCAAGCTCCGTGTCCGGGGCCGAAGAGATCCCCGAGGGTGTGATCGATTTTTCTGACATCGGCTACATCGTCGACGCCTTCCGCGGCAACGATTATCCATTCGACGGCCCGGGCGAGTGTCCATGATGCAGACTTGGATTTCATGTAGCGTCACCCCTTGTGGGTGACGTGTTCCAGTGTCTCATAAGTCCGTGACCTTCTGAGCCGCATACCTTAGCCTGCGCGGATTCGCCACGCAACAGGGTGCTCGCCATCCGAAGAGTGCCCCGTTCTTCGCGTAGCGAAGGGTGGCACACTCACCGCGCTCCACTTCTGTGCATGCAGGAGTGGCAGGAAAGTGACACCCAACAGACGGATCCTTCCCCCGCCATTTCCTAACCGGAAACGATGAGGCATATTCCTCTCAGAGTGTGTGATCTCTGCGAAGTTCGCGAAGGTCGGTCTCCAGGTCTTGTCCCATCTTCTGGGTGTACACTCTGGCGATCAACCCGCAATTCTGCATTTCCACAAGTTTTCGCAGGTCGTTGATTCGGGTCTTCCAGGTGACGCCATCAGTAACGAGAAGCAAGTGGGTGTCATGTCGCTTTTGCTCAGCGATTCTTGCCATGTCACCAAGGATGTCGGTCTGCTTGCTTCCCGTTGCCCCATAGGCCTTTACCTCGATCAGTATTCGGGGGTCTTCTTTTGATGGAATAGCGAAGTCCGTTTTCTCGGTGCTCGTTCCGCTGGCTCCGACGAATCGGCATCTCGTATCGAACCCAACATCGTTGAAAACCCGGAACAAAATGCCTTCTGTAAAATCCTCCAAGAATCGTCCACGGGCCTGACCCTTGATGGCGCTTCCCCTTCCCGACTTCAGTCGTTCGATGAGAATATCTTGCCAAGAGATCGGAGTGTTGACCAGTTCGGTCATAGCCTGCAAAACCCCAAGTTTGTCGAGGCAAGCGACGAAGGCACATCTGTCGTTCTTGAATCTTGTGACACCGATGCTCCCAGGTCCGAGAAGTTCCTTTAGCCGTAGTGATAACTCATCCTTCGAGAGGTCGAGCACCAAGCGAATCGCGGTCAGACCAGTCCCGAAATCCTCATCGAGCAGGTGCTCGATGTCAGATCGGGTATATGCGCTTTTCTCGGGGATGGCGGCTATGACACGCGCCACGCACTCCGCATGTTCGTCTTTCCAGGACGTCTCGATACGAGAGAGTAGCTGGACGAGCTCGTCTACAGTTTGGCGGTATCGGCGCAACTCAGCATCCTACGATGAGGTACTCGGTAACGCGGTTTCGTACCGCGGCCGCATGTGTCCCGAAGTAGTAACGGTGTGGTCTCTCGTAAACGGTGACGCTGGGTCGATGCCGGGTCATCGTGTCGACCAGTTTATCCAGGTCGGGATACCCGTTGGAGGAGTAGGAAAGCACCAGCACGCTGCGTTTGAACATCGAGAATAGTCTCTCGAAAGCCTCTAGCGCGGTTCGCCGGTATGAGAACGGGGTGAAAGGCTTCTTGATCTTTTTGACCCGACTGTCCTCGAGAATAGTCGCGTCCTTCCAGTAGGATGAGATGCCTTCAAGGAAGTGATAGCGCTTAATGTAGCAGTTGTCGTCAGCCCGCGGAACATAAGGGGGGTCCAGATAGACCAGGTCGTAGTCGTTAGGCTCCAGCTCGAACACGTCACCCCGGACCGCCCGGTTCCGTCTCCCATTGTCGAAGGCGACCTCGTTGTAGACGCCGACCTGTTCGATGAAATGCTCCCGGAGGTCAAGGCGTAGATCGCGTCGGCCGTCCTTGTAGTGCCGCGGATCACCAGCGACCGTGAACACTCCGCGTGGCTGACGTTTTGCGCATGACCTAATGAGTGCCGAGACAGCCAGGGCACGTTTATATGGATTTCTGAGTTTTCGAACGTTCCACCAGACTCGGTCCAGAAACCGAAGGTCCTCAGGGGTATAGAAAATCCCCGTGAACGTGGTTTCGATGAAGTGCTGGTGTCGCGGGTCGTAGGAGAGCAAAAACTCGACGTCGCCGTTGGTCAGTTGACGTCCAGGGTTTTCGATCGTCGCCTGGGCGATCGTAGCACTGAAGTTCAGGAAATCGTTGGCGGTTACTTCCCGCCCGAGTGCCTTGAGAAGGTACGCTACGCATCCCGAGCCCGAAAACGCATCCAGCGCCGTGTCGAACTCAATCTCGGAGAGCACGTCGTTAATCCACGGCAAGAGTCGGAACTTGCTGCCCATGAACCGAAGTTGCGGGAAACGCCTGACGATTTCCGGGAACGGACGCGCGATTGCGAAGGCGAGCTGCTGCTGCGTATGGGTCATCCGACTCTCCTGGGCCGCTTTGGTAATTCTACAAATGACCGATGAACAGTACAAGCATCGCCAAGGGGGATTGTGAGTTCTTCGCCGGAGGGGGGTGCCGTGGTTTGTCCGCCGTAGCTCGGTACTCGGCCCCCACTTGTTTCGAAAGATGCGCCGCTTGCTAGCACGGACGGTGGAGCGATGATCGAAACAGCGACTTGTATTCCTCTTCGATCCCCTTGACCCGGGATTGCAGGGCGTCGTCGCGACCCGTGTAGGTGCGCTTGGTTTGGGCGAGGGCGACGAACCAGCTCACTACGTGGTCGAAGTCGTTTAGATCGACGTATTCCTGGGCTATTTTCTTGCGCTTTGTGTCACAGTTATGGTAGTTGCCGAGGGCGAGGCACATGCCTGTGGCTTCGTAGCCGAATAGACAGTAGGCACTGGCTTCGCACATTCCGCCGTCCATGAGTCGGCGCTGGTATTTGAAGCTTTTGTCGGTCTTGCGCAAGTCTTCTGCGACGCGCTGACAGTGGGCCGTGGCCGCCGAGAAATAAGTCGTTGCCCGATCGCCAACGCGGAGAATGGGCCCGTCGCCCATCTTGGCATGGGGAAGCTCGGAGCTGGTTTCCATGGCGACCACCAGACACTTCGCAGGGATCGTTTTCGACCGGCAGGCAGCGATGGCTCCGGCGAAGCCGACCTCCTCCGCCCGGGTGAACAGGAAGTACGCGTCGCAGCCGCGCTTGCTCTTGGTCAGCTCGTCAATCGCACCAAGCATCGCGGCTGCCCCGGCGAAATCGTCGCACACGGGGGCATAGATCCGCGTGTCCTTCACCCTCGGTCCCGACAAATCCCACATGCCAATCGAACCTGGCGGCACCACCTCCACCACCTCGATCGTCGCGGTATCGACCACTTGTCGACCGCTTCTCGTGACTACGTTTACAGAACGGACCCGACCGCGGACCGTTGCGTCATTCACGTGGAAGCGCACCTTGCTTCCAACGAAGTACTCAGGCGGAACCCCGCCCCGCCACTTCGCTTGTAGATGACGCTTGGAGAGCATCTCATCAGCGACAAAACCCGGATGGTCGAGATGGGCTGTGATGCAGACGGGTCTGGCGACACGATGCTTGCTCTTGCGAACCCGCACCAGCAAATTGCCAACACGATCTCGCCGCAAGGTGACGTGACGTCTATCCATACAAAAGCGCTTGACACAATCGGCGACCAGGTGCTCCGCAAAAGGGGCTGTCGGGATCGACATAAGCTTACGGAGGATCTGCCGACTGGTCGAGCGCTGTTTCTTTCGAGCCATGCTACCTCATCCTTGTAGGACCCGACGCGCCGACCCGAATGTAAGTGTTCGGCCATCCTTTTTGAAGCTCAGTCGGCCGCGGATACTCTACCGGCTCACTCGTAGTGCTTCGCCAATGCGTCGATTGCGTGGTCAAGGTGATCCGCGTATGTGGGATCGGCGTTTTGTTTGGCCTTCATCGCTGCCACCATCACCGCATGGTGATCGGCCAGTGTTTTGAGATACGTATCATACCCATCTGCGCCTGGCGACACGGGTTTGACTCTCTGTGTGAGAAAATACTCCGAGATCACTTCGATGATGTGCGAGGCGTGTGCTTCCTTTGTGTTGATCCAGCGGGTAGCCTGGTTCAGCGACTGGGCGTCATGCTTGCCTGCCAGCTCGTTGATGCTCGTCATCGCTTTGGCGATGGTCATCGTATCCTCGTGCAGACGGGCGATCCGTGCCTTGTCGTCGTAAATCCCGCAAGGCACTTGACAGTGCGCGTCGGCGACCTTCGGCCTTGCCGTCCAAAGGGCGATGGTTGCCAGTAGCGTCAGGCTAACCAGCGATCCTCCCACCATGATGACGTAGCGCCTCATGATTGCTCTCCCGATCGTCGTAATGAAAAAAGGGCCCTTCCCTTCCGCCACGTTGCGGAAGAGTGGGGTGTGATTTTGTACATGTGTCCTTGGATGTCAAGCCGGGCGGGTGAGCAGCCTGGGGCCGCTGTTCTCGCGTCAGTGCTGTACGGCTTTGGGGCGGAGACGACGGCTTAGTGCATCGTAGAATTGAAGGGCGACTGCCTGCTCGGCTTTGATCACCTCATTGGCACCCAGTTGCGATGCTTTCATGCCTTTGGAAGAGTAGTTGGTGCGAGCGATGATATTCAGCTCCGGGCGAAGCCGCCGGGCAAGCTCAATGGCGGCGAGAACTGCGTCTTCGTCAGGAATCGTCAGTGCCAGCAACGATGCAGTATTCAGACCCGCTTCGATCAACGTATCCGTGTCCGTTGCATTGCCCTGAATGATGTTCCGGCCGAGGGCACGCTGTGTTTCGACGGTGACAGGGTTCTGCTCGACGATGGTGTAGTGTATGTTCGACCGGTCGAGCAGGTCGGCGACGCATCTTCCTGCCAGGCCAAAGCCGACGACGATGACACCGCCTTCGATCTCTTCTCCGTCCTCGGCGGGTGCGAGCACCGGGGTCACCGTGAGTCGGGTCCCCTCCGGCCAGGCGACCGGGCCTTCAAGTTCAACACCGCCGTCGCGATACACGCCCTCTTGGGGTAGTCCCGCCATCAGAGTCCGCCTTTACCTCACAGGGGTGATCGAATTCGCCCACGGATCTACGTCCGGGCCACACCGGCATGTTCGGCGCGTCGGCTCGATCCTATCTCACTCTAATCGGCAGCCAAAGCCCTGCGGATCAGTGCCTAAGGCGTGTTTGGCGAGAACGTGCGGAGGGCCTCAGCTACCAGATAGAACGAGCCGGTGATACAGATTACATCTTCGCGTGTGATGGCGCTGGTTGCAATCCGCATGGCGTCCTCCAGCGTGTCGGCGACCTGAGCCATCTTTCCCGAGTGCTCCGTGTAGAGGGCAGCCAGCTCACCCGGATCGGCCGAGCGTGGGGACCCGGTTGAGGTGAAGATGATCTTGTCGGCCCCGATCTGGACCCGTCGGATCATGCCCGTGATGTCCTTGTCTTTTTGGCAGCCGAAGATCACGACCATGGAGTCATACGTGATGTGTTGCCCGATTGCCCGCATCAGCGCATCAATACTGGCAGCATTGTGTGCACCGTCGACGAGGATCCGCGGTTCCTCGCGAATCATCTGGAGTCGGCCCGCTAGATGAACGTTCTCGAGCCCGGCCATCGCCTGCTGGTCATCGATTGGAAAACCACGTGATTTCAAGACGTCAAGCATGTTCAACGCCAGTGTGCAATTGATAGCTTGGTGTTCACCGTAAAGCGGAACATGAAGGTGTTCGAACCGACTGTTGGGTGTGGTCACGCAAATACGCGCGTGCCGACCCGCAGCCCGAGAGAACTCGAAGCGATAGCTGAAGTCCACGCCTTCGTCCGAGAAACGGAGTGATGCCTCAGCAGCCTCGGCGGCCTGGCGAATCACCTCCTTGACTTTCGCGGGCTGCGGTGCGCTAACTACCGGGACGCCTTTCTTGATGATCCCCGCCTTCTCCCGCGCGATCTGAGCCAAATCAGTGCCCAGTTGGGCAGTATGGTCATAGCTGATGCTGGTGAGGCCTACCACCTCTGGTGTGACCACGTTTGTGGCGTCCAAACGCCCCCCCATGCCAGTCTCGATGACTGCGATATCCACCTTCTCGCTCTCGAAGTACTGAAACGCGACCGCTGTCAGCACCTCGAAGTACGTTGGTGGTGAGACTCGGGCGGCAGCCGTCACCCTCGCCGTCGCAGCCACGGCCTTCGTGAAGGCCTGTTCGGGAATCATTTCGCCGTCCACGACGACGCGCTCTCGAAGGTCCAATAAGTGGGGCGAGGTATACAATCCGACCCTTAGGCCACACCCCCGGAGCATCTCCGCCAGCATTGTAGCCGTGCTGCCCTTACCCTTCGTGCCCGCAATGTGGACTGTCTTGAACGATCGATGAGGGTTCCCCAGCTCACCCAACAGACGGGTCATACGTGCGATGCCAAAGTTACCGGGCGTGTACTGGGTCCGCAGAACGCGCTCATAGTTGACGAGCGAGTCCAGGAAATTGACAGCAGAGCGAAACGTCCGAATCTGCGGTTTTTGGGATTTAGTCTTAGCGGCCCGTTTGGGTCTCGCGACGGTAGCTTTATTCATTTAAGGGCTATTATAACCGGACTTTGTTGGGAGGTCAACGCCGAACAACCCGCAAAGTCTGCGCGTTTGGCCAGGAGCCACCAGCAAACGCATCCTATAACCCTTTGTTACACATAATCTTAACGACGAGCTCGCCGACAACCCGCGGACCCATGGTCCACCGGGGCCAGTCTTGCGGAGCTGCCAGCCGCTACCCCCACCCGTCCCACGCCCTCGGCCCCCTCGCACACGTAGCCGCGCGGTTTGGTGTCGCTCGTACGATGTCTGTTCCGGAGCGCTTGAGCCGCGGCATTAAGCCATCTGCGGGCGGCTGCAAAGCTCCTCGACCCCAGGTACAATCACCCACACGATGTTTGACTTCACGATTCAGTTTGGGACAGCTCGGACAAGCATTGCAGTCCGACTGGATATTCTGTCCGAGGTCGGCAGGCTGCTGCGAACGCTTGCCCCTAACGATCCATGCCCGCGTTTGGGGGTCATAACGGACGCCCGCGTCGCTCCAATCTACAGTGCGATCGTGATTCGGTCCCTGCGGGGTGCCGGGTTTGATCCGTTTCTGCATGAGCTGCCGGCGGGCGAGTCATCCAAGCAACTCGGAGTGGCGGAGTCGATGTATCAGTTACTGGCCCGATGGCAGCTCGGGCGAGACGGGATTCTCGTCGCCCTCGGTGGCGGGGTGGTGGGCGATCTGGCTGGCTTCGTCGCCGGCACATGGATGCGGGGCATTCGGTTCGCGGTTTTCCCGACCACTCTCGAAGCAGACGTGGACGCGTCGATCGGGGGAAAGACTGCCGTCAATCTTCCGGTCGGCAAGAACCTCGTCGGTGTATTCCATCAGCCGATTCTGGTGGCGATTGATCCGAAGTGTCTGCACACCCTGGACCTCCGGGACGTCCGGGCCGGCTTGGCTGAGTCGGTCAAACATGCCCTGATCTCGTCGGAGGACTTCCTCACGTGGCACGAAGATCAGGCGGACGCGATCTTGTCACTTCATGACGAGACCGTCACCGAGCTGGTTGTCAGGAACGTCAGGGTGAAGGCGGGGATCGTCGAGCAGGACGCCCGGGAGCAGACTCATACGCGGATGTTCTTGAACTTCGGGCACACGATCGGGCACGCGATCGAGACATGCTGCGGTTTTTCGCTGCGTCATGGTGAGTGTGTGGCGCTGGGCATGTTGGCTGCCTGTAGAATGTCACTTACAATGGGACTCCTGGAACCATCGGTCGTCGAGCGCGTGCAGGCTTTGCTGATGCGTTTCGGCCTGCCAACCGTTATGGAAACACCGATCGGGAACGACCGAATCCTCGACGCGATCCACTACGACAAGAAGGTTCGTGGAGGAAAGGAGCAATTCGTGGTCTTGGGGGGAATCGGTCAGCCCGTCGTTCGCGATGACGTTCCCGAACCGCTGATTCGGGACTCCTATGAGTCGCTGCTTCCGTAGTCTAATCGGCGCTTGGCCTCCTCGCGGGCTCCCGACAGCGTCGGGTCCATTTCTGTCCGCGGCCCGGCGGATGATCCTGAAAACGGTGTCAGATCGACGCGCATCTACGGACAGATCCCATCTGCCGTGGGCAGCCTTGTGTCAGTCCATGGGTCAAACTGGTCGCCGCCGTTCAGAAGGTCGATTGTCCGCAGCATGTCGGCCGGTGTGACAGTTCCGGTTCGGTTAATGTCGCAGCGGTAGAGCATCTGATCGGGGCTCGGCCCGGCTTGGCATTGTTGATTCAGACAGCAGTCGACCATGGCGACCAGGTCATTCGGGTCGCTGGCGTCGTCACCGTTCACGTTTGCGGGGTGCGAGATGAACGTTCCCGTGTAGGATGCCCCGCCGTCTGCGGTGTAGGTGATTGTGGTCAGACCGCCCGCCGATATCGGTCTTAACAAGCCCAAGGTGAAGCTGCCGTCACCGTTATCGACGATGCTGGTGACGTTGTTTTCTAGGTCTTCGATAACCGTCTCACAGGTTGCCCAGCATCTCAGGTTGTCCGCCCCGGTGGGCGCTTCGACGATAATGGTGTCAATGCCCTGTCTGTTCGCTGCGGCCGCAGGTTCGTGCGGCTGGCGGGCATCAATGATTCCGTCGGGTGGGCTGACAAAGGTAACCACACCGTCCGGGCACGGCTCGCCGCACAGAGTGGGACACAGGATCTCGGCACCACATCCGGAACCCCCCACACCCGTGCCTGCACAGTTGTCGTCCCAGGCGACCTCACAACAAAAGGCATCACAAGCGCAGACGGTCTCGCAGCACAGTTCGTCGACGCAACCCGGTGTGCCTGCACTTTCGCAGCAGTCCGAAGAACCGGGACACGCGGGGTTGTCGGGCAACCCGCAGACCACGTTGAACAACCCTGGACCGCCCGCCGTCTCGGACGGCGTGCCTATACGGATCAGATAGTCTTGGCCGGCTACTGCGGTGAAGGATACCTGTGACTGCACCGGCTGATCCTCAAACCCACAGAAGTTGTCGTTACATGACAGAAGGTTGTCGCCAACGGGTGGTGGGCACGTATCACAGCCTTCGTAGACCGCCAGCTTGGTGTCGACGTCCGTCCGTCCGCACGTCCGCACGTAAACCTTATCTGTGCAGCTAGCCGTCCAACAGTACCAGACGTCACCAAAGATCTGTTGCTCTGCGTCGCCATCCCCGCACGCCTCGTGCGGTGGACCATCCGTGGTCGCCATGGTATTGTCGAACGGGAAGTCACCTTCTCCGGTGACGGGCTCCGCCTCGACACAATGATCGTTCAACAGCGGGGCAAAACAGACGTCGATCGCACCGCCGGCGCAGATGTCATCCCATTCGATGGTGCAACAGTCTGAGTCAAATGTGCAGACCGCCTCGCAGCAAAAGGCGTCTTCGCATCCCGGAGTTCCGTTGGCCGAGTAGCAGTCACCCGTAGCTCCCGAGCATTCAGGGCGGGGACATTCGAAATCGGAGCAGAACTTGCCCCAGGCCACGTCTCCGCCGAGACTCTCACACTGCTCGGGTGGCATGTCGTTGCAATTGCCAAGCCAGCAACAAGCGCTGGTTCCGCAAGGCGGAAAGAACTGCGCAGATTCGCAGGTCGCTCCGGCCTCCCAACGCCCGTCGCACTGTGCCAGCGTGATATCGTCGATGCACGTCCCGGCAGCATCGCTGCAGCATGCTCCCGTCGGCGGCGAACCTTGACACCACACCTGGATGTGAAAACTCCCCGCGGGATTACAGGGTGGAACGCGCGGACAGTTTTCCGGATTGAATCCATCGAACCAAAAGTTGGCGGCCCATTCGTCAGGTGCGTCTGGGTCGTTGAAAACCGCAAAAGCGTCTCTTGTGGTCCCCGTGTCCGCCATACCACCGAGCAATGGCCCGGCAAGGTTGGAACTCGTGGAGAACACCACCCAGACTCTCTCGGGCAGGGTGATCCCTTCAAAGGGGCCCGCCAGCAGGGTGTGCGTCGTGAGATCAGACGGGATGTTTGTGAACTCCGCTGCCGTGCCGGTAATGGGCGCGAGTGGCAGATCGTCCCGCTCGTCGAGAGGCGTGCCCATGTCGTTGTTTGTCCAGATCTCCATGGACAAACCGAAGGGCTCGTTTCCCTCGCCGGTGACGGCCAGGTTGTAGGCAGCGACGTCGCATGGGGCGCCTGGTCCGAGGAGCAGGTCGTCGGCCCACATGGTGTCCGTTTCCACGAAATAGTAGTACCCCGTTCGGAAGCTGTTTTCGAACACCTTAAAAGTGGGATTGCAAGGGCTCTCGGCGCAGGTAGCCCCCGGGTGGAAGACCTCGAACCCACCCGTGCATCGGGCCTCTGTCGTATCCCTGCAATCTGTAAAGTCATCGCCAGAGCAACACGCGCCCGGCAAGCAAGGGTTGGGCGTACACGTGGTGAAAGCACCCTGCCAGATCCCGCCGGTGGTGATACAATCCGCCTCGATTAACTCGGTGCAAGTGACATCATCACAGCACGCCCCGGGCGGGTCCGGAAACTCTGAACAGTTGATGTTAGCCCAGAATCCACCGTAAGGATCACCCCCGGTAACGGATAGAAGGACGCAGCCGAGAACCTGGTCGTCCTCCGACCAGAAGTCGCCGGTGAAACCGATCTCTGCCTCCTCGGCAAAAACCCAGCCGGAGTCGTCCGTCGAGAAGGTGGCTGCCAACCAGACTGTGGTGGGGATCGTCACCGGTGTATCAAGCGTCACTTCCAACGTTGTGGTGGTGAGAGCCGGCACATCGAGGAACTCGGCTTCGGTGCCGGCGATGATCGAGGACTCAGGGTTGCATGGATCACCGTTCCACAGCGCGGTGTCGACGTTAAACACGGGGCTGCTGGTACCCTGGGAAAAGACCATCAGATCATAGAAAGCGACATCGCAGGGTCCGGAGCCGAGCTTGATGTCATCGGCCATCCGCTCACCTGCACGAGGTGCGTAGAAGAGTGATGGCGGGTCGATCTCATTACTGTAGACGATGATCCCGGGTGGCGCGCCCGCGACACTGCCGCCGCTGCCGAGTCGGTTTGGCGTCGTATTCTCGATGTTGATCGGCGTTGGCTGGATCGCGGCAACCGCCTTTGAAGTGACTAGCTGTGTTGTTTCTTTCCCTTGCGTCTTGCCTGAAACGGTATTCCTGCCCCGCGGAATGCGCCCCGCGTCCGAGGCAGCACTCGATATGACGGCGCAAACGCAGGCAATTACCAGACAAGTGTGACCTACCCTACGTTGCATCGTTTCCACCTTTTTTGCGTCTTGTCACAGAACCTTGGCACAACTGCCGATGAGCCAATTCCGATAGCGCCTTCCACCTCGCCGTACTATCGGACGGCGCAAGTCATAACACGGACGAACCCAAAGGTTATTCATCGGCCCCACCATTTCATGGGTACAGTTCCCGCTCCCCGAGGACCGTGACGAGAGTTCACTCCATTTGACCGCGAAAGAACCCGGTGGGCAACCGACGCTCTTGGGGTTACGCTCGCTGCTTCTATCGGGCTGTCGCGGTTGGTACCCCTGGTGTGGTGCTCTCGATCCCCTGTTCACGAGTTATCGAGACCTCGGGCGGCCAACAACGGCTGCCCGAGGCGCGAGGCTAAGCTCCAGCGTCTCCCCATCCCTGTCCGCCCCACACGTTCTCGGTCCACCAGATCTGCCGCTATCGCGTGTGCTGCCCTGCACAGGATCCGGAGCGGCCGTGACGCTCAGAGGATGATAGGGACGGAGGGACCGAATAGTAAAGGTCCGGGGCCCTTTACGCTCGTGGGTGTCATCCCCTGAATCA
Source organism: uncultured Phycisphaeraceae bacterium (assembly GCA_964405925.1). Taxonomy (GTDB): domain Bacteria; phylum Planctomycetota; class Phycisphaerae; order UBA1845; family UBA1845. The sequence continues at coordinate 41,666 of CAYOQG010000003.1, forward strand.
CCGGTTGAATCCGACTTCCTGGACGGTCCAGTAATCTCTCCACTGCGCTGTCCGTTTTTCTGACACACCGTTTGAACCGCGGTCGGACGGAGTCGGCAACGCTCCCACCACACGCTGGGGGCCTGAGTCTGTCCGCTGGAATCGTGGGGTGGCCAGCCCCGCTGCAGGATACGACGAATCCCACCGATTTCCAAGCAATCCCTGCCGCGTCATGGGTCGTGTCCACCGAAGGGCAGACAATACCGGGCTGTGGCGGCCTCGCCGGCGCAGCCTCACGCGTCCGTCGTGGAGCGGTGATTGGCGGGTCAGGTTGTCTTTCGACTGCGGGATCGGGTGGGCTTTCTGCGGGTGAACGGTATCGTCAGTCGATAAGCGCCTTCCTCGAGCTCGCTTTCGACGGGATAACCGCAACGATGGAAGACACGCAACATGCCGTGGTTTTCAACCAGCACGTCAGCGGTAAAGCCGGCGATGCCGTGGGCGACGGCTGCGTCAACCAGGTTCTTCATCAGTTGGGTCCCGATCCCCTTACCCTGCCAATCATCCCGCACCAAAAACGCAGCATCGGCAAAGTTGGTCCGCGGGTCCTTGCTGTAGTGGACGATGCCGATGATCGGCGATCCTTCTGCGATGCCTGTCAGCACGACCAGTGCCATGTCTGCGTCGTAGTCGACACGAAGGAATTCCTGAAGCTTCTCGTGGGGCATGGCTTTGATCATTCTGAAAAAGCGATAATGGATCGACTCGGGGGAGAGCTTGTAGAACATGTCCCTCAGAAGCGACTCGTCCGTCAGCTTCAGCGGCCTTAGGAAAACACGCGACTTATCCTTCAGCTCGATCCATCGCTCGAGTTCATCGGGATAGACCGGGGTCTGCATGGGCAGCTCGATCTGATCAGGATAGACGAGCTTTCGGGCCTTCGCCTCAGAGAGCAGCCACGGGCGAAACTTGGGGTGGGCAATCTGAATGAGAGCCATGGCACGCTCGCGGATGTTCTTGCCGTGCAGATAGGCAGCCCCGTACTCGGTCACGACGTAATGAACATCGCCGCGGCTGGTGACAACACCCGCGCCTTGCTTCAGATAGGGAACGATTCGGGAGAAGTTATCATTTTGGGCGGTGGCGGGCAGGGCAATAATGGGCTTGCCGCCCTTGGACCGAGACGCGCCTCGCGTAAAGTCCACTTGTCCGCCAATCCCGCTGTAAAAAAGTGTGCCCAGCGAATCGGCACACACCTGTCCCGTGAGGTCAACCTCGATGGCAGCGTTGATGGAGATCATCTTCTCGTTTTGGGCGACGATGAACGGGTCATTCGTATACTCGGTGGGGTGGAACTCGATCAAGGGGTTGTTGTCGATGAAGTCGTAGAGCCTCCGGGAGCCCATGACGAAGCTGGCGACGATCTTTCCTCGATGCAGGGTCTTTTCCGAATTGGTGATCACACCCTTCTCGATCAAGGGGATGATGCCGTCGCTGAACATCTCCGTGTGGATGCCGAGATTCTTGAAGTTTTGAAGGTAGTGGAGAACCGCGTCGGGAATGGTCCCGATGCCGAGCTGAAGGGTGGCGTTATCCTCGACGAGGTTGGCGATGTGCCGGGCGATCCGCCTGGCGAGCTCGTCCGGTTCGCCCTGAGGTGCTTCAAGAATCGACCGATCGCTCGGCACCAGCTTGTCGATGTCCCGAACGTGGATGAAGCAATCGCCGAGCACCCGCGGCATCTGACTGTTGACCTCAGCGATGACGACCCGGGCGCATTCCGCACCGGCTTTGACGATGTCCGTCGATACCCCATAGCTGCAATAACCGTGCTCGTCCGGCTCGCTTACCGCGATCAGGGCTACGTCAATCACCACTCGACCGCTTCGGAAGAGCCGCGGGATCTCGGAGAGAAAGATCGGCGTATAGTCTGCCCGCCCCTGGGCGACGGCTTCTCGAACGTTGGGGCCTATGAAGTAGGCGTTATGCCTGAACTGGCTTCCGAAACGCGGTTCGGCATAGGGGGCGACGCCCAGCGTCAGGATATGCACGAGTTCCGCGTCGCTCAGATCGCTGCGGGCGGATAGTGCCTCGACGAGGACCTGCGGCTCGCCCGCACCGGAGCCGATGAAAACCCGCTGACCATGTCGAACCGACGCGACCGCTTCTTCGCCTGTCGTCACTTTGTCGGCGTAGCGCTCTTGCCATGCCTGGATCTGTTTTGCGCTCATGTCTGGCCCTTTGCCCGATAGTCATTCGGTCCATGTGTGCTTAGCCCTGTGGTGCCCCGGCATCGCCCACCGCACTGACGACGCCCGAAGCACCTTCCTATCGTTCCGGGCTGCAATCTGCGTACCGGACCGGCTAGGGACTTAATACTAGAAGCTACAGGCTGGGGACGGCGTCCGGGCAGGCCCCTGGTCACGAGCGACCGTCGCGTTTGCCCACGCAGCAAAGAAGAGGGCAGGCAGCAGCGCGTCAGGACGGACGTTACTGCTCATCGAGCTTCCGCAGTTGCCGCTCGATCCGACCGACGTTGAGGGAATCCTTGCTTCGTCGGGCGAGATCGAGAGCCCGATCCAGCGTCACCCTCGCTTCCTGTTTGCGACCCACGTGGGCGAGCACTTCTCCCTTCTTGAGATGCGCATAGTAGTAGTCGGGCGAAAGGGCGAGGGCGCGGTCGTAATTCTCAAGAGCTTCCTCAGGTTGTCCGAGGTCGCGATAGGCGTTGGCGAGGTTGATGAAGTTGGCGCGGTAGCTGGTTCTCGGGACGGTCTGGTACACCAGGATGTAACCCGGTATCAGGAGGGCCACCAGCACCACCAGCTGCCGCCATCGTCCGGAGACAAGCTGGTGACAGACCCAGGTCAATGTCGCGGCTGCATAGATCATAAGGAATGGAACCATCACTAGGCGGTACCTGGCGATGACAAAGAACGCGAGGAGACCGGCTACTTGCGCTATGACAAACGCATACAGCAAACCGTGCTCTCTCCAACGTCGCCATGAGACGATCATGCCCGCGACCGCCAGCGGAAGAATCACACCAAAGGTCAGAAGCGGGAGATGCAAGAGTTTCGAGAATCGCTTTGAGAAGTAGTAATTGCGATTGTTGGGCACCTCGTAGGCGTTGACGATGTACTTGAGCTTGTTTCCTTCCAGGGTGAGCCACCCGCTAATGTTGCCCTGGATCTCTTCCACCGTCTTGCTAGTCCAGAAGCGCGATATTTCTGATGGTTTGACGTCGTCTCGTCCCAGTTCCTGCCTTGCGACGTCGGGGAAATTGGCTTCTTGATCGCGCACGCTGAGCCCCATGGGTCGGCCCTTGTAGTGAGCGCTGTTCATGTAGAGCCCTCTGGAACGGGCGTTGTTTCCGATGAAGAGGTTCGCACCCGCGTTGGACGTCAGCAGCACAAGGTCACCGCCGATCATCCAGTTGTGCAAGATTACAGGCGAGATGGTCACGAAAAACATGAGCGTGAAGCACGCGCAGGCAGGCAGCCACTTTTTCCAGCGGTAAAAACCGAGCCCGGCAATGATGGCCAAAACGGCAAGCGGTCCAAAGAGGACCACGTTTCCCCGCCCGCAGGCCGAGAGCCCGAAGCACAGACCTGCGGTTAGCCACTTCCAAATGGCGGGCTTTCGCGACCCAGATACCATCAGCACCAGCATCAATAAATCGAGAAAGATGATCAGCGTAGCCCCAAGGATCAGACAGCTATAGAAGATGAACATGCCGTAGCACGCCGTGAAGAGCCCCGCAATCACCCCAGTGGCTGAGCCCAAGAGCTGCCTCCCCAAGTGATAGACAAGCCCCGCAGAAAGCGCTGATAGCAAGATCTGTACAACACACGCCGAAAGTGGGGACGGGCCTGTCACACTGTAAATGACTGCGAGAAAGTAAGGATACAGCGGTCCCAGATAGAACACCGGATTGCTCTTTCCCAACCAGTCGTCCTCTATGATCTTGACGGCCCAATGGTGGTACATGAACGGGTCCGTGTGCAGGTGCCTGAAGAACGGTGTACCGCTGACTTCGAACAGGTGCACCAAACGTAAGATAAGTGCGAGTCCAACGACGATCCAGAAAGCGATAGCGTATCGATTGAGAAACTCGAACCGTGAACCCAAACGTTCGAGGACTTCTGATCCGAAGGTCTGACCGATCGGACGATCGCCCTGATCTCGATCGGTTGGCGACCGAAGCCCCAGTTGGCTCAGGGCGCGCTCGACATCGGCGGGGCGCAGCTTCAGGCGATGTGCCATCTGCGCTATGGACATCCGCTCGTAGTGCTTACGGATGAATCGCTTCTGGTTCTTGTTGAGTTTCACCTGCTTGCCTTATGACGTTGTCTTCTCAAGGAACGTTCGGATGACAGGCAGAATGCGCTCATGCGCGTCCTCGACAACGTAGTGCCCGGCGTTATCGAACCGGTGGACGGAAGCGCTTGGGAACTGTCTGATCCATTCGGAAAGAAACTGCTCCGTGAAGCAGAAATCTCTCATGCCCCATAGGATGATCATTGGCCGATCTTCAAGCAGCGGCAGTTTGGCTTCAATACCCTGAATCACGCGGTGGCTGGGGATGCGGGTGCTCAAAGGAATGTCACGCACGAAGCACTGGATACCGACGCGACTGGCAACGCTGTCGTACGGTAGCAAGTACCCTTCTGCGACTGATGGTGCCATCCTCTTGCGCTTGGCACAGGCCATCCACAACGCCGCCCGAGCGAAGGCGTTGAGACGGCGGACGGCGACATCTGAGACCAACGGCCAGCGACAGATGCGAATACGCAGGGGCATCCGACCTCGAAGAAACACCGCCGTGTTGAAGACAATAAACCGCCCAACGCGATGACGGTGGCGCGTGGCCCACCCGAACCCGATGGGCCCACCCCAATCATGCACCGCCAATGTCACGTCATGCAGGTTCAGATGATCGATGAGCCGCTCGAGGTTGTCGATGTGTGTTGACAAAGTATAAGGGTATTCTTGCGGTTTATCCGACAACCCGCAGCCAATATGGTCTGGGACGATGACGCGGTACCGATCACGCAGTCCTTTAATCAGCTCACGGTAGTAAAAGGACCAGGTTGGGTTCCCATGGAGCATAACGATCGGTGACCCTGCGCCTTCGTCAATATAGTGCATGAAGCCACCGATGACCTCGAGATAGTGGGAATCAAAGGGGTATAGTCCACCGAGTCGAGCCAGTCTTGGATCGCGTCTGGTTGGTCCTTCCCCGGTTGATGGCGAGTCGGGAGACACGTTTGGCTCCGGTGTGGAGATGCCGCGATCACCAGTGGTTGTCGATGGCTGGACTGGCATGGGTGAAATCACCAGCGCACGCCAAGTATGACACTGTTCAGTCCACTTCCGATACCGAGCATCGCGATGTCCTCGCCGCTGCGAGGCGGCATCTTCTCGATGCCCATTGCCATAGTCACAGGCAATGAGGCTGACCCGACGTTGCCGAGGAACTCGAACGTTGAAAAATCCCTGGATGAATCGAGCTCAAGGGCCTTGTAAAGCTCGTCGCGGTGGGTGACGCCGACCTGGTGACAGTAAGTACGATCGACGTCCTCGTTGCTCCAACCCATTGCTTCTTTGAACGCCCGCCACGTTTCACCCGCCAGTTGGCATCCGCTGACCAGAAGTGTCTCCGCTTGGGTCTGCATGCTCATCGATGCCTTGGCGTCAAAGCCGATGTCCCCACTGCCCCTACACAGGTTGTTATGCTCAGTGGCTGTCCGAACCGTACCACCCAACAGGCAATGTCCGGTCTGCGTGACCGAGTCGTGGGTCATGACCAGCGCGACCGCGCCCGATCCGATCGTCAGAGAGGCGAAGGCAGCCTTGAACTCTTGGCGGGTCAGCTTTGTTGCTCTTAGAAGCTCATCGATCGTCGTGCGAACCAGATTGCGGCTGCTCTCGCCGGCAACAATCAATCCCTTCTTGACCTGCCCCAGCTCGATCATGTTCGCGAGCGAGATGATCCCGTTCAAGAACCCCAAACAGGCGTTGGAAATGTCATAGATGACCGCCCTGGGCGACAGCGAGAGGTTGTCATGGACCACAGACGCAGTCGCGGGTTCGAGAAAATCTCGGGAAACGGAAGTATGAATCAGACACTCGATCTCATCTGGAGACACACTCGATGCGTCCAACGCCCGACGACCTGCACGGGTGCTCGCATCGCTTGGCAACGTTCCCTCATCCCAAAACCGCCGCTCACGAATTCCGGTCATCAATTCGAGCCGCCCCTCGTGCACACCAAACCGCTCGTACACCTCGGCAAGCTCGCGCTCGATGTCCACCGATGTCACCACGTTCTCGGGCAGAACGTAGCCAAACGACTCGAAACAAACGTGCTGGTACTTAAACATCCAAATCGAATCCGCAATACCGCCGATCACCACCTCCGCTGGCCGCGAAGCAACATTATAGCGAGTTAAGCCGATCTCGAAAGCGAAGCAAATGGCCAGCCCTCAACCGTTGAGCCATCCGATCCAGCCTGCGCTGCCTCATGGGGTAGTGAGCCATGAGCGACAGGCTTGATTCTGTGTATTGCCTCCCGTGATTGCGATAGAAGCGACGTGGATCTGAAGAGCGTCGTTGTTTTTCAGCGGGCGGTCACCGGACCGGGGGTGAACCTGACGCGGATCCTGCAAGGTGTGATAAAGCGCCCAACATCCAATCTTACCATTGGCCGACCCTTTCCACTCCACCATGACAGTGACCTTACCGGTCGTTGACTTTGCCGGCCAGAGTGCGAACAACACCACGGAGGCATTTGTGTAGCTCGCTCTGACGGTGTGCAAAGAGACCGGCGAATCTCGAATTGCCCGCCGAAAGCCGCCAGCCGCACGAGCCTTCGGGGTAAGGAGCCTCTGCTGCCTCCATCGGAGAGGCGTCAGGAGGCCTTGGGGGAAAGAAGTTGTCGACGTCTCAGCATCACCGCCGGCGCTATGCGCTCGCTGTCATCACCCTTACACTGGTGGCCACCTGGACCATCTCCGGTTGCGGGAACAACTTCGGGGGACCTACTGCACTGAGACCCCTCTTCGTTGCTGAGTGCGGGACCGACACAGACAGAGTCGCGTCCGATCTTGTCGTGCTCGACTGGGATAGCACGACAAACGCAATCTATCCGGATGATGAGTTCGAGCCGCTGGACCTGTCGGCGTTCGAGACAACCGACGGCGGCACCTTGGCGGACAACGCTGCCCTATTCAGGGAGCGAGTTCGCCGCCAGATCACGACCATCTACTGTGACTATGATGGCCCTGGCATTTTTGTCGAGCACGGCCGCGGCGAGGATCTTGAGGCCACGGTCGTTCACATGACGCAAGCCTTGTCGCCGCTGGGTGGGACGCAGGTCGGTGAAGGAGAATACGATCGGTGCAACAGACAGCACGACAACTTAGCGGTCATTTTCGGCGGGCAGATTCTCGAGCTGGCCGGTGTTCGCACCTTTGACGAGTGGGTCCTCATCTTCGCGAACGTGACCGCCCACGAGATCGGCCATACCCTCGGCTTCGGACACGTTCAGCGCGATCAGTGGTCAGGCGCATCACGTTCCTTATACGTCGAGCTGATGCTTGATGGCCATACCATACACGAGCTGGCAAGCGAACAACGCTTTGTCGAACAGCAGGATAACTGCGGTGACATCTGGCAGGGTTCGTCAAAGCGCGTCGTAACGTCGACGATTACAGGCCAGAGCGCAGAGTGAAGGTCACAGACGTGGGTGTCCCGTAGCGGAGCGACGCCTCCGTCTCATGCCCCCGGGTGTTCCCAAGCACAAGGACAACATCGGTTGACCTTGTGGGAGGCGACAAGCGTTATGGTGCCAAGATATCATCAGCGGGTCGGAACCGCGGCACGTTGACCTGCTGGCCTCGCTTGTCCATGCACCGATACTCGACTTGGTCGCTGGTGAAACCGGCGTCGCCTCGGATGACGATTTCCTTGCCGGTATCCGCCTCGAGTGCGGCGACGGCCGCGCGCTTCACGTTGAGAATACGATAGGCAATATCATATGCAACGGTCACGACGACCTTTTGCACCTGTTCATGATTGGTGGCAACTTGGACGTTTCGCATGACGTCGAGGATCATCGAGCCGGGCATTTTGACCAGTCCCGTACCATTGCAGTGGGGGCAGTCGTGGTAGAGGTTGCGGTTGAGGGCCGGGCCCTGCCGCTGACGTGTCATCTCGATAATGCCAAAAGCGCTCATTCTGAGGATTTTGGCCCGTTCCTTATGTTTCTTGACTGCCTCGCGCAAGGCGCGCTCGACTGTACGTTTATGCCGATCAAGCCGCATATCGATAAAGTCGCACATGATCAATCCGCCCAGATCTCGCAGGCGAAGTTGCCGGGCGATCTCGTCGGCAGCTTCCAGGTTGATCTTGTATGCCGTCTCCTCGGCGTCTTCGGTGGTGCGGAACTTCCCGCTGTTCACGTCGATGGCGACCATGGCTTCCGTGCTGTCGATGACGATGGAGCCGCCCGACGGAAGCGGCACGTGTCGCATGTTGATCTTCTCGATTTCCTCCTCGATGTTGAACCGATGGAAGAGCGGCTCGCGCTGTTTGTACGCTTCGACGGTTGCCTTCGACCGTGGCAAGGCGATCTGTAGGAACTCCTCCGCCCGCCGGGCAGTCTGCTCGTCGTCCACGACGATTCGGGCAAAGTCGGTCGTGTACACGTCACGAATGGTGCGCGTGACCAAGTCTGATTCTTGATAGAGCTCAGCCGGGGCTGATTCCTGCTTGATTTGCTCCTTCACCGTCCTCCAAAGTCGTTGAAGATATTGCAGATCACGCTGCAGTTCGCGTTTGGTACGGCCCAGGCCGGCGGTGCGCATGATGAATCCCATCCCCGTTGGCAGGTCGAGCTCGTCAAGCATGTCCCGCATGATCCGGCGATCAGTCTCATCCTCGATTTTCCGCGACACCCCGTGCCGGTTCATACCAGGCATCATGACCAAAAACCGCCCCGGCAACGAGAGATAGGTCGTCAAGGTGGGACCCTTGGTACCTACACCCTCCTTCGTGACTTGGACGATGACCTCTTGCCCGCGGCGAAAGCACTTCTGGATCGGCGGACGGTTATGGCGGGGAATCTTCCTTCCGACATCCTCAGATTCACCCTTCTTGTGGTCTGGGAAGTAGTGAGGTTGAACGTCGGAGATGTGTAAGAAGCCATTCTGCGTCAAACCGAAGTCAACGAAGACAGCCTGGATGCTGGCCTCGATATTCGTGACCCGTCCCTTGTAGATATTACCTACGTGCGACTGCGTGGCGGTGCGCTCGATAAACAACTCCTCCAGCTTCCCTTCGTGCAGAACGGCAATGCGACACTCGTCACCGGCGGAGACATTGATGAGCATTTCACGTGTGTCCGACGGCGCTCCATCTTTGGATGTCGCCTGCCCCTTCACTGCTTGTGCGGTGGGCGACGTCCTGGTGCCGACCGTCGTGTGTCCGGACGCGGTCTTCCTCCTACGTCTCGCCGTACGCGATTTCTCCACCGTCTTTGTCGTGGGCTGCTCGCGAGGGGAATCCTTGGTGGTTGATCGCTCGCTAGTCTGGGCGGTTGTTCCTGTCGTACGCTTACGACGGGTTGCTCGCCGCTGAGCTTTGGTGGTGCTCTGACCGGATACGGTTGTGGTTGCGGATGCCGTTGTCTGCGGCGAGTTTCCTCGGGTGTCCTGGTTGGCACTCGGCTCCCTGCCTGTGGCCACTGGAGGGGTTGTCTCTTTTGAATGTAATTCCCGTGAGGCCCGGCGTCGCATGTGCCTACGACCGGTCCGGTGTGTAGGCTGCCCATGAGGTTGCCTGCCCATATCAGCGACATCCACCTGCGTGGGGGGGGCGGGACCACCAGTTTGGGTCGACGGCTTGTCGGCGTGTTGGTCGTTTGCGCTCGATGTAGCCTGGGTCTTCTTACGCCGTCTGACCTTCCTCTTTGCCCGATTCGGTGTGTTGGTCTTGGTATTCGTCATGGATAGTACGTCGCTATCGACAGTTGTCGTTATTGCCATTGGATTTCCGTTCGACAAATTCGATGGTTGATGGCACGGGGGTCAAATCCCAAGAGAGCTGCGATCTCGGCTGGTCTGGCTGTCCCTTTGTTCGTACTGCTGAGCACGAAATCGATCCCCCTGCCGTTGATCCGAAGGTCGACGATCGAAGGCCGGATGTCGATCAGGCGCTGCGTGCCGTTTTTCGGATCCCTTCGTTGTATGTTGATGACTTTCGACTGTAGGATTTCTTGGATGCGCGACTGCATCGTTTCCTCTGCGCCATCCGAGAGCTCGAGACGATAGCAGGCCAGCGCTGGCCTCAGCCGCTCGTCAGTCCTCAGCTTTCGTCCCTTGACCATCTCGATGCCGGATGGTGTGGTCTCGTTTAGCTGGGCAGCCGCGTTTTCACCGTCAATGGGTTCGTCAAACTCGACCACGAGCGCCTCTTGGCTCGAGGCGACACCGACGGGGCGAGGAAGCGGGATTGAAAGGCGGGCGTGCGGGTTGAACCCCTCCGTAAACCTGACCGGCAACCCTGCCCGAACCAGGGCACGTTCAAACGACCGCAGCATATCCCGATGAGCGAGGTAACGGATGTCCCCCTTCACGCAGTAGGAAAACACCCACCGGTGGTGCTCATAGCGATCAGACGCCTTCCGTTTTGGCGAACACTCCATTGGCTTATCACGCCGGTCGGTCGTCCCCCCGCGGGAGATCGTCACAATCTACCCGCTCGTTTTGTAGGGTACCTGATCGGTTGTTTCCCCTTTGCACCGACCGGCCCGGACCTTGATCCTTTTTTGCAGACTGTACCCTGCGATGAACCGTGTCGCCATTACGTCACCCTATATCAGATCGTCCGGAAGCAGCTTACGGATCTCATCGCGCAAGAAGTTGGTCACCTGTCTCTCCGTTTCGAAACTCAAAGCCCGCCGGGCAACACGTTGTGCTTGAGTTGTGGTAACCAGGCGAATCAGTTTCTTGACCTCCGGGATATTGCCCGGTGCCATGGAGAAGTTGCGCAGGCCGATCCCCAGCAGGAAGAGCGTGTAGATCGGTTCCCCGGCCATCTCTCCACACAGGCTGCACTCGACGTTGGCCTGCGTGCATACGCGAACAACGTCGCGGAGGGCGCGGAGCAGCGCCGGATTCGAGGCCGTAAAATACTGCGACACGCGTTCATTGCCGCGGTCAACCGCCAGCAAATATTGAATCAGATCATTCGTTCCGATGCTGATGAAGTCTGCCTCTTTGCAGAAATCCTTGATCTGCAGAGCGGCGGCCGGTGTCTCCAGCATCATCCCGACCTTAATCTTCCCGTTACACGTTATTCCCGCCTCTTCGAGGTCCTCCATGGCATCATGTAGAGCCATCTTCGCCTGGCGGTACTCCATGAGAGTGACGATCAACGGAAACATCAATCTCACGTCGCCAAGAACGGATGCCCGGAGGATGGCTCGCAGCTGGGTCTTGAAAAGGTCCAGGTGCTGCAGGCTGTACCGAATCGACCGCAATCCCAGCATGGGGTTGCGCTCCTGCTCATAGCTTCTGGCTTGTGTGTACTTGTCGGCGCCGAGATCGAACGTGCGAATCGTAACCGGCCGACCCTGAGCACCCATAATCGCCTCTCGATAAGACTCATATTGTTCGTCCTCAGAGGGCGCTCCCTCCGGACGGAGATACAGAAACTCCGTTCGATACAGGCCGACCCCGTCTGCACCTCTCGTTGACCCAACATGCGACTCACGCGGGAACTCGATGTTGCTCCAGAGCTGCACGCGAACACCGTCACGGGTGACAGCGGGCAGGTCTCGCAGCTCATCGAGCTCTCCGGACAACCGGATATAGGCTGCTTCTCGCTCACGGTATTCCGCGAATGTCGCCTCGTTGGGGTTGGCAACCACAAGTTGGTTGGCACCGTCTATAATGACCGTCTCCCCACCACTTATACGAGTGGAAACGTCATTGAGACCGATCACTGCCGGACGACCCCATGACCGAAGCAGGATGGCCGTGTGCGACGTGGCCGCCCCGGTGTCGAGCGCGACGCCGACGACCTTCGTTTCGGAAAGATGGGCGGTCTGTGTTGGCGTCAGATCGTGGGCGATGAGAATGACCGGTTTCGTTAGATGAGCGAGATCCTCTCGCGTTTCACCAAGAATGGCCCGAAGCAGGCGCCGTTCAATGTCCTGGACATCCCGAATGCGCTCCACCAGCAAAGGATCGGTCATTTGTCTGAACCTCTGCTGGTAGCTGCGCATGAACTTGCTGGTCGCGTAAGCGGCGGCGTAGTTCTGTTCGCGGATCAGCTTCTCGACGCTGGAGCGGAGACGCTCGTCCCTGAGTACACCGATATGCCACTCGAACACGTTTGCGGCGTCGCGGCCCAGGTGAGTATTCAGCCATTCCTCCTGGCCGTGCAGTTCCTCAATCGCCTTGGCGATGGCTGCATCAAGCCGGGCGACCTCATCGGGTACCTGCTGGGCGGGGATCTCCCGGTATGGAATCCGGTACTCCTCCGCTTCGAGGATCACAGCTTCCCCGATTGCGGTGCCAGGTGAGACCGAGATGCCGCGAAGGATCTCCATGAACCTGCCACACGCCTAAGCGCTCGCTCCATCGAGTGGGATACCAGGGGCCAGTAATCGCAACACGAATCGTATCGACGTTTGCCTTGCCACTCCCGCAGTTCCACACGTAGGCACGAGGGCCTACGAAGTTTGTTTGCCTGTGTTATTATCCGCAGCCTTGTCGGAAGACTCGGCTGTAACCATGGGAAATCCGCTTTCAACCAACGCCGTCAATGCGTCCACCGCTGCCAGGGCGTCATCCCCTCGGGCCTCGATCCTCAGCACGCATCCCATCGCCGCTTCCAGCAGAACCATCTGCATGGCGCTCTTGCCATCCACCACCTCGCTGGTGCGAGTTATGTTTTGGACCGTGATCGCCGATCGATATCGTGACGCGACATCCACAAACTGCGTCACCGGGCGGAGATGAAGCCCGCTCTCGTTTCGAATGGTCACCTCGCGTACGACTTCGTTCGACGCATCCGACAATCGCGGTTTTCCTCTCCAGGCTACGGGGGTGAGTCTCCCATCTTGCCGCTTGGGGCACCAATCTAGTCGGGTGTTTCACACGTTCCGCGACGATCTGAACCGCATGCTTTAGCGCGCCCGAATCCGGCGGGCTTTAAGCCCAGGTCTGGATCATCGTCGGAGCATCCATGAAACGCGGTACTAGTCATCCTGCAGCTCGTCTGCCTCCTCAATGAGTTCGAGG
>CAYOQG010000004.1:0-52668 GCA_964405925.1 uncultured Phycisphaeraceae bacterium
CCACGACCAAGCCGCAGCAATGGAGGCTGTCTTCTTCGTGGAGACCCCAACGTTCGGCGTTCGGAGGCACTCAGTCACGCGAGCCATGATGCGACGGCGACACGAGACCGTTACGACATCGTTTGGCGAGATCCGCATGAAAATTGGCGAACGGGCCGGTGCGGCCACAGCAAGCCCGGAGTATGACGACTGCAAGGCGGCTGCAGAAAGGCACAACGTAGCCTTGCGTGACGTCTTTTCGGCAGCGAATGCCGCGTGGACCGTTAAGTCGACGGACTGACGAGCGCCTAAGAACGATGCTCGCCTCTTCGCTAACCGCGCAGAGGCTGCTCGCAAGGAATCAGGTTCGCATGGAGGCGATGGTTCTTTCATTACCTTCCCCATGGGTGCATACGGTTGCCGCGGGTGGCGGCGGCAAAATCGACATACCCCAAATACTGATGGTTGTGCTGGCGGTCGTTGCCCTGACCGCCGTGATGCTCTCAACACGACGTCGCGTCCGTGATTCGGTGCGACAACCTTCCCACACTGCGCGGGAGCAATTCGCTCAGCTTAAGGAGCAAACCAAGGCTGTTCGTGATGTGGAACAGGTCATGCTGGAACTGGATCAACTATCGCGTCAGATTCACGGCCGCCTCGACACCAAGCTTGCCCGTTTGGAGGTTGTCATACGCGACGCCGATGCACGGATTGCGAAGCTCACACGATTACTGCAGCAGGCGGACGGCGGACCTCGAGTCGAAATCACCCTGGACGAGGAGAAGCCGTACGAGCCGTCAACCTGTGAACCTTTACAGGAAGAGAGCAACCGACACTCGGCTGTATTCCGCCTCGTCGACAACGGTTCTTCTCCCCTCGAAATCGCCAAAAGGCTCGGACGCCCGGTGGGCGAGGTCGAGCTAATCCTCGCCTTGCGGCAAACTCAGGAAAAGTCGCCAGCGGCCTCGCACCCCTCGGCACCGGCTGGTCCACCATCCCGCCAGTAAGCGCGGATCAGTGTCGATGCAGGCTTCCGGCCCAGGAGGGCCGCTGTCTCCAACCGGCGCGGGGGACACCCTCTGCTGTGGGCAGCTTCGTCGCAACCGGGCGCGGCGCGCGTCGATCGTTCGCATATTGAGCAAACTTGTATGAAACCCGAACGACGTGGCGTGCGGGCGAATCGATGCCTATTATGAATTGGGAGGCGATGCCACGCCGCAAGCTGGCAGGTCGCATGAATCTTGGAGTCTTGGGGCAACGTACACATGGGGTTATCGGTCACCTTCGTCCGCGGCCCGCGATGTTCCGGCAAGAGCACCCTTATCAGTGCTATGATCGACCGATTGTGGCACACGAAGCCCCACTACCTCCGCCTCGTCAAATCGGGCTCGGGCAAGCATCCACCTAAACCGTGTTCCAAGAAGCCAACGGATTGCGGCGTCGCCAGCGCTCGCTGGATCGAGTATGACGAGGAGCACATCTTCGAGATCCTGCCGGAGGCGCTGACCGCCATCCACCACCGGGACCGATACGGAGCCGTGGTGATCGAAGCCGAGGCGGAGAACATCCTGCGACATGCTTACCCCTACGACCACCGGATCTTTCTAATGCCGCTTCCGAGCAGCGTAAAGGAGCTCTTCCGCGATCCATCACGAGCGGCTGACGAGATGAAGCGAGTCCTGGACGACACTGCGGCGTTCGCCTCCGAGATTTTCGGGTTGTTCTCATATCCACTTCCAGAGGAAGAACTTGACCCATCCGAGCAGCGTCCTGACCTGACCGACTCGCAAATGCGGGGTTTTCTGTACTCGCCATTGGGCGACGAACTGGCTACCCGCATCCAGCTTCAGCAACCCTACCACGGTCTGGTGGAAAGCGACGTGATCGTGGTCAACACGAGCGTGGGCAGAAAAGGCCCCCAAACCGCCGAGTGCCTCCGGCGCGTAGAGCGGTTGCTGGAGCGGATACGCGGGATCACCGGCCGGCGCGGGGAGCTGATCCTCTGCGACCTCCGCGACCTCAACGGCAAGGTTGGCAAGAAGCTTTTCAAAGCCCTCAAACCCTTGTGCCAGACCGGGAAGTAGCACCCCGCCGGGTCGGAGCATTTTCCAGTCAATCGTCGAGTCATCCAGGCATCCGGATGGTTGCACGGAGCGAACCCAGCGCATACGTTTCCCAACGGCTGACGACCAGAGTGGACAGCAAGTCCGGCGCGAAGGGACCTGTGAATGGCCATATTGGCTGGTATCGACGAGGCGGGGTTTGGTCCGACGTTGGGACCGCTGGTTGTCACTGGTGTGACATTCCGAGTGCCGGATCAACAGCTTGGTCAATGTTTGTGGAAAACGCTTCGAGCAACTTGCGGCCAGAAAGTCACCAAGAAAGCCCGTCGGCTGGTCATTACCGACAGCAAGAAGCTGTACAACTCACGCGGTGGATTGAGCACCCTGGAGCGAGCGGCGCTGGTGATGCTGGCTGTCAGCGGCCATCGGCCTTTACGTTGGCGGGCGTTGCTCGACGTAATCGCGCCCGACGCCGGTGAGCTTGTCGACCAGTATCCCTGGTACGCAGCCGCCGACGTGTCACTTCCACTGACACAGGACGTCGGTGACATCGGAACCCGGGCCAATGCGATTCGCAAGGACTGCCAGGATCATGGCATCATCCTGGAGAAAATCCACAGTGAGCTGCTTCCCGTTGGTCATTACAATCGGCTCGTCTCTAACACCCGAAACAAGGCCGTCGTCCTGCTGGGATTGGTGCTTCGGGTGGTGGATCGGATCATGCGACTTGCGCCCGGCGAGCGCGTCCGACTTTACGTGGATCGACTCGGCGGCCGCATCCGCTACCGTGACGCCCTGATGACCGCGATCCAGGGCCACGAACTTCAGATTGTGGAAGAGACACCGACACGCAGCGCCTATCGCCTCGTCCGATCAGAGCGGACCTGCGAAATCGCCTTTGTCACCGGCGGTGATGCCCGCCATTTCCCCGTAGCGCTGGCGAGCGTGTACAGCAAGTACTTGCGGGAGCTCCAGATGCACGTCTTCAACCGCTACTGGTGCGAACGGATCGACGGGCTGTACCCCACAGCCGGGTACTACAGCGATGCCCAGCGATGGCTCCAAGAGGCGTCCACGGAGATCGACCGCGGGTCGTTTGATCGATGCATGCTCGTGCGGGAGCGATAACCCAGGGCTCGAGGGAGGCTCGCAGGGAAGGGGTTTTTCGGTGTTTCTGGATCACCGGTGGCCGGTGACCGCACGTGATTGACACGACCCGGGCAGCCCGTTACGGTGTTGCACGACCGTAAATCGGAGTTGATCCCGTGTCTATTGAGCGTTGGTCCGACAGTATCCTGGTCGTTGAGCTTCAAGATGATCCAGCCTTTACGGATGATCTCAGCTCGCTGCTCGACCAGGTGGACAATGACAGTGAGGTCGATGTCGTCCTCGACCTTGGCGGTGTCAGCTACTTGAACTCGTCCAACATCGCCAAGCTTCTCAAGCTCCGCAAACGGCTGCTCAACAGCAAGCGACGACTCGTGCTTTGCGGAATCGACACCAACGTGTGGGGTCTGTTCCTCGTTACCGGCCTCGACAAAGTGTTCGAGTTCACGGATAACGTCGCCAACGGGCTGGCTACCGTGCAGCTAGCGAGCGAGTGAGGCCGGGTCCGCACGATATTCCCCTCCCCTCCTGACACATCGCTACAACCGCAGGGAATCGCGTCCACTTGGGCCGCCCCAGCCAAGCCGTCTCCCGAGAAGATGCTCTTACCGGCGAGGCTCCTTGACTTCCTGGGCCTGTGACCGGGTCTCACGAAGCATCTTCAAAGCTTCGGTACTGTAAAGACCCGCTTTGTCGAGCTGCATCACCCGCCGCCACGCCTTGCGGGCAGTTTGGACCTGACCTGCTCGTGTAGCGAGTCGTGCCGATAGAAGATGGAGGTCGAGATCCTCGTCGTCGATGCGGGAGGCTATATTCAGTAGGTCCCGGGCTTCGGCGTAACGCCCCCCTTCAATCGCTTGGGTGATGCCCTCACGCAACAGGCCGAGTTCCCGCTCGCATTGCGCCCCGGAGACGAGTCCGGTCTGTTTCCATGCAAGCCACTGAGAGACCAGCCAAACCGCACCGGCCGCCACGCCTGTGGCGGTCAACAGGATCAAGGGAATACTGGCTGGCGCGATCATCCAGCCTGTCAGAGCAACCTGGGCGAAAACCGCGAAGAGGACCGCCAGGGCGATCCCCAGTCCCTCCCGGCGGAGGATCACCAGACCGATCCCGGGCGCGACCAGGTTCAATACCAGTGCCCAGGCACGACGGGCTCGCCTCTTGTTCATTGGGTCCATACAACACCCGACCCGGCGGCTGCTCAACGCAGTCCGCGCGTCAACGTGGAGTCAGAAGCACAAGTATAGCCGCGGCAGCCGTGACCGGCACCAGTGAGCCTTGGGCAAGCGCCTTGCGTCTTTCGCCACGCCTTTGATAATGCCGTCATGTCTCAGGTTCCCAAGGCTGGCATCCGTGCAATTGGTGTGTGCTGTCTGGCGTTGAGCGGCTGTGCGTCGACCGGCCTATCGCCCCTGAGCTACGGCGTGCGGCGCGTAGAGGGCGGGAATGACGTCACCTTGTTCAACGCAGCCCGGGCAGTGCTGGCCGACCTGGGCTACCAAATCGACCGTGCGGACGCTATCGCAGGCGTGATCACGACACGGCCCGTGCTGCAATCTTGGCGCTCGAGCGACGCCCCCGCCCGGATAAGTTCGGGAGGGCAATGGCGACATGTCGTCGAAGTGCAGCTTGACGAACGGGCTGAGGCTGTCAATGTGTACTGTAAGGTCTCGATTCAGCAACAGGTGACCGCAGCCCATCGCATGTTCGCCTACGACCGCTCGGGCTCGGACCTTCCGGGGGACACGCCAATCGAACGTGATGCGGCTACGACAGAGGAGCAAAACACAGTTTGGCAGACTGTTCGCCGGGACAAGGCGGCTGAGCGCCGTATTCTGGAAGCCATTCTTGAGCGGGCCCAGCCCCGGCCGGGCTGATTGGGCCGCAAGCCATACCTGTTGTGCCAGCTTGTTCCCGTTAACGCCGCCTGCGAGCCACAGACGCTAACCCCGCCAGGGCCATAAGGGCCAACGTAGTCGGTTCGGGGACGACCGCACCGGATGCCAGGGTGGTCGCGCCCGAGAAACCCTGCGGTGCGCCCGCCGGGTCTGTAAACCACGCCCCAAACGCCAGGGCAATCGTGTTCCCCGCAAGCTCGTCCGGAAAGATCAGGGAGAAAGAGGAGCCGCCATTACCATCGAACGTGCCGTCCCCGGTTTGGTCAATGATGGCGACATTGTCGAGGAGCCCAACGAAGTTGGCTGAGCCGTTGTAGACCCAGTTACCGATCACATCGGCTGTGATCTGATCACCCGTCAGATCGGTGATGGTGAGCATGCCGACACCGTCTGCGTCAAGCTGCGTGATGTCCGATAAGGTCAGGCTCAGGTCGAAGGCGGCTGACAGACCGAAGCCACCGTCCGCCAACGTCCCCGCGAAGAATACGTCACCGATCGGGGCGATGAGCCGGGTCACGTCGCCATCGGTGTCGGCGTCGTCAACTGCGGTGAATACACTGGACGCGGCATCGAAGCTGCCATCCAGGTCGCTGTAGGTAAACGACAGGACGTCTTCCGCAGAGGCTACGCTTGAACAGGTTGCGATCAAGGCAGCCGCCGCAAAGGCAAAGAGTACGCTGAAACGTTGCATGCTATTCCCCCCTCCCGAAGGCACAACAAGCCGTTGGAAACCCACGCTGTCGAGACCCAAAAATGAACTCCACTAAGTTTAGCATTATAGCAAGTACACCAGCCATAGTCTCGGTCGACAAGAGATTGGCACCGAATTAAGTGTTGAGAAGCGGCGAAGCGGATGGGGTCCTATAGTCTCGTTTGTATCATCGGTTCGACAGGGTGGGACCTATAACGAGAAAACTCTCTCCGATTCGCACGAGGTCCAGTAAGTCACTTCCGGCGCCCGCAGACGTAAGCCACAAGCAGGACTTGTCCCATAACACATGCAAACGTTCAAGTGAGGTTTGTCCCGACTGCCAGGCCTACGTCGTTTGAGGCTATCGAGAAACGGGTGAGCCAGACTACTGGGCGCAGCGAAACAGGGTGGATCATTTCGTCGCCGAGCAGTCCGGCGGCCCGTCGAACGGGTATGGATCACCTCGGAAGGCATCCACACAAGAGGAGATGTCGACGAAATCGACCACCAAGTCTGGGATGTTGCCTGCCAGATCTGCTCTTGCCTTGATCACCGCTCCAGGGAGATTCTTGAACTTTTCAACCACGGCGGTGATGTCAATGAAATCGATCCGCCCGTCCGGCGGTGTGCACGGTGGCGCCCCGCAGTCACCAACGAGATCCCCCCAATCAGGGCTGGTCACCACGGTCAGCGGTGCCGAGTAGTCAAGCTCTTCACTCAAATTGCAGCCGCCCACGATGGCGTCGATGGAATAAGACGCACCAGGTACGATCGCATTGCTGAGAACGTGAACAAGGCCCTCGCTTCCCCAATCGTGCAGAACCGGATCGCATACCAATCGAGCAGCCCTGAATGTCGGTGAAGGCGTGCTGCCCGAATTGGCTGAATGCTCCGTGACGTCCGTCGGTAAACTTACCCACATGGTCTGCCCCTCCAGCCCCGCGAACACCTGGGGTAGTGAGCTGAGGGTCACTCGAAGGGCAGTCAGACGGCCAGGATTGCCCGGCACCAGGGAAATCGCCCGGTTCTTGGCCATCACCTCCGGTGCTTCAAGCTCCGGGGGAGCGACGGGATGGCAGGGACACTCGACAAACAGCGGTGGATCCCCCGGACCCGACCATGCCAATGTGAATCGTCGCCAATCCTCGCAATCGACGTCATCATCGTTGTCAAAATCGCCCGGTTCGCATCCAGGCGAAACGGGGCCGCCACCTAGACCGGTGTAGCACAGCTCAAACTCGGCGAAGTCGTCTGCGTCCACGTCCCCATCGTCGTCGAAGTCGCCGCCTGACGGCACGGCATTGTGGTTGTAGTAGAGCTGGTTACCCTGAGCGTCCCAGTTGGTGATCGCCATGTCGGGCTTGAGCGAGTACACATACTGCACAGTCACGGCGCTGGAGGGCGTAGGCCCCACACTCACCCAACCATGCACCAGGTCAAACGTGAACTCATGCGGACCAAGCGGCGTGTCGTCCACGCTCACAGACTCAATATACTGGATGGGTTGATGGGCTACGTGGAAGAGATGTCCGCTGGGGGAAGAGGCAGCATCGAAGACCTCTGTCGCGAATCGCAGCCCGTCATTGTTCACGTCCCCGAAAACGATCGCTTCGACCACGCTGTCACCAACAGACTCCCAATCGGGACCAGAGGGGTAGAGGCCACCCGTGTTCATGAAGTAATGCGTATATCCCCACCAGCTCCCCGTAGCCATGTCCAGGTCGCCGTCCGCATCGATGTCCGCCAGGGCAACCGCTGATCCGTAGCCTTCAAAATGTGACCAGGTCGGCGTCGTCGTGAAGAAACCACCTATAAGACCGTCATAGCGTCGAATGTCCCCGCTGCCGCCGAGCTGGATGTTGTCGGTCATGAACAACTCGAACCAGCCATCACCGTCGACGTCGCCGTAGGTGCCCATGACCACGTCCTGATCGGGATTGTCCGTTGTATGCCACGTGGCCGTCGTTGCCAGCGTACCTTGGTTGTTGACGTAGACCCACGTATCGGTTGCCTCACCAGTCCCGACAAGGTCGAGCCAACCGTCGCCATTGACGTCGCAGAAGAACACGTCCCCATAATCCCACGTGTCGTCGGAGACCCACGAGGGTGTCGGTTCCAGTGCCCCGTCTATGTTGAAGTAAACGTGAGTAGGCCAAGTGTGTGGGTCCCAGTAGGGCCACCCAGTCCCGACGGCCAGGTCGGGTCGTCCGTCCGCGTTGACATCACCGAAGGACACGTGAAACGCTGCCAGCTCGTCCGGAGATTCCCAATCAGGCAGCGAAGACAGCGCGCCACCATTGTTGAGGTAAAGTCGCGCGGTCGGGGCCCCCAAATCCTCCCAGGTCAAGCCGACCGCGACATCGAGCCAGCCGTCGCCATTGACGTCCGCCACGCTGATGTGACCGTTGTATTCGGCGTCGCCTGAAGACCAGTCCGGTGTGGCGGGGAAGCCCCCCGCACCCGTATTGTAATAGACGACAAGCTGTTGGCGCTGCATGTCGTTGCCGTTGGCGACGACAAAATCCAACCACCCGTCCCGATCCAGATCGACCAACGCCCCGCCGGTGCTGACCGGCGTATCAGTCGAGACCCATTCAGGTGTTGTGTCGTAGACGAGCTGCGCTTGTCCAGAGCGAACGAGTAACAGCGTGAGGAGGATCGTGGCCCCTGCCGTCCTCATGATGGTCCCTCCTTTCGCACACGTTTAGCGTCCCCGAGTTTACCACGCTATCGCCCAAATCCGAAATGGAAACCCAAGAGACATAGTCGGGCTTCCCGGAAACCCGTTTCTCGTCCCAGGTGCAAGCGAACGTGAACCACATGTGCATGAGGCCAAGCGGACACCGATTAACGTAGCCTGTGGGCCTGCCAGTCGAAAACACCTCACACGTCGAGGTAGAGACTGTACTCGTACGGATGGGGCCTGGCGGCGACCTCTAGGGCATCCGTTGACAGTTTTGTCTTGATCCAGTGCGCGACGAGAGGTTCGGTGAACACACCGCCCTTGAGCAGAAACGCGTGGTCCTCCTGCAAAGCGGCAAGGGCATCATGCAAGGATCGCGGCACCGGCGTGATCCGCTGCCGAAAGGCCTCATCTTGCTTGGCGATGTCCACGTCGAAGGGGCCAAAGTTGTTCGCCTCCACATCGATTTTGGACTCAATTCCGTCCAAACCAGCCATCAACATCGCCGCCAAACTCACGTACACGTTCCCAGTGAAATCGGGGGGACGATACTCGATTCGCTTGTCGGTCTCGCTGACCGCATATCGAGGAACGCGAATCGCTGCCGATCGATTGCCCAGAGAGAAGAAGAGCTTGACCGGTGCTTCGTAGCCCTCGACGAGTCGCTTAAACGAGTTGGTCGAGGGATTGGTTAACCCGGTCAGGGCTCGCCCGTGCGCGAGGAGTCCCCCAATGTAGTGGAGGGCGGTCTCGGAGAGGTCAGCATAGCCTTTACTCTTGGCGTCGTAGAAGAGATTCCGGCCACCCTTCTCGAGTTTCTGGTGCACGTGCATGCCGTTGCCCGCCTCACCAAACACCGGTTTGGGCATGAAGGTCGCCAGCCTGTCATAGCGCTTGGCGATGTTCTTCACCACGTATTTGACGAGCATGACAGAGTCGGCGGCACTGACAAGATCAGCCAGCTCGATCTCGATCTCGCACTGCCCGGGGGCACCGACCTCGTGGTGGTGGTACCGCACGAGAATGCCTAAACGCTCCAATGTCAGGGCAATGTCAGATCGCAGATCGCTAAGCTGATCGCACGGAGGGACACGCATATAGCCGCGTTTGGCGGGAATCGCAGCCGTAGCACCATCAGGATCGACCTCCGAGCACTGAATGGATACCCCCCCTTCATAAGGTCCGTTGACCACGTGCACACGATTGAACACGTGAAACTCAAACTCCGGTCCCATGACAGCCACGTCCGCGATCCCGGTCCCCCGCATGTGGGTGACCGCTCGCTTGGCAATCGTTCTGGGATCACTGGCGACTGCCTCTTTTGTGTCAGCCGTCACCGTATCGCAGATGAAGCTGATCGTGGGCTCGTGCCAGAACGGATCCATGAAACCTGCGTCGGGCTGCGGAAGGGCCGCTACGTCAGAATCGACCACTTGGCCAAACCCGGCACCCGAGGACCCGTCAAAGCCCACACCCTCCTCGAAGTGCTTTTGGCCAAACCCGCTGCCCGGGACGGTCATGTGAAGCCACTGGCCTGCAAGCCCTGTCACCTTGAGGTCAACCATGGCGATCCTGTGGTCAGAAATGTACTTGACAGCTTCCGCAACAGATCCAAACACTTCTCGACACTCCTACCAGGCATCTCCCGGACCGTCATAGTAGACGATCTCGCAAGTTAAGAGACGTATCCGATGGCCATGAAAAGGTCAAATCGCAACCTTGCGCGCCTCTCCCCGGTCCAGTCCATGGTGTCACCGCTGGGGCAGACGAACACTTGGAGCCTATAGGATCCGGGTCGTCCACCTGCGGGTCGGAACCTCCTCACCGCAATCATAAAAGCGTGACGTCTTTTCTTCGAATTTCGCTTGATCTTCTAAGGTCTTGCTTGACAGGTGGTCGATACCATGATACAATGTTAGATGTATGATAGGGTGCGATTATGGTTGATGCGGTACAGCGTAAGAAGCCAGAGACCGCCTTTGTCGTTCGGCTGGTCGGACACGGGATACGTCCGTGGGCTGTCCCCATGCGCGCGCTTGCCACGGTGTTGAACGCGGTACAGCGACTCGTAGAACAGAAGGACGAGAATTGGGCAGACGAAGGCGATGGCGCTGTTGAGATTCATGCCGAATCGGGGCGGGTACTTCACCTAATCGATGTCAAGAGTTCGTCGGCTGCATACGCCGTGGCTGCGCCGGATCGTGCTGTTACCTTGCGAGTGCTCTCCGACGTCGGCTCCGGAATCAACAACCCTGGTGATGTCGATTGGTCCGAGTCAACCATTTCATCGGTCCAAGAATGTAGCGAGGTTGCGCGGGCTCTGGGGTGCGAAATCGAGTTGCGCGAGCCCGGCGCGGCGCGGCGCTACGGAAATATTCTCGCTAAGATCACACCGGTTACGTACAGTGAAATCGAAGGTTCTGCCTACATCCACGGTCGCACATCGGTTTACGCAAAGATTGAACGTGTAGGCGGTGCCACGGAAATGCACTGCGGAATACGCCTTCCGGGGTCACCAAGGAAAATGGTGATCTGTCGGGTTGCCAGCGAGGCCCTGGTGCGAGAGCTTGGACGCTACATGTATCAGCACGTCATCCTGACTGGAGATGCCAAATGGTTGCGCTCCAATTGGCGATTGAAACGCATGACTATTGATGCGTTTGACCCTCCCAAGACGGGCTCACTCGTAGAAGCCTTGCGCAAGGCCCACGATGCGGGTGGTCATGCATGGGACAGGATCGATGACCCAAACGTAGTGTTGGCGGAGATGCGTGAGGTGTGAGTAAAGAGCACGGGAGCCTCATCGTTGCGGTCGATTCGATGGCCCTGGTGTGGGGCATTAGAAAGGAAGGTACGGCGACAGAGCGCAGCAGAGCCAGATGGCTGTTTGAGCAACTTGACAACGAAGGTGCCCAGGTACTTATTCCGAGCGTTGTTCTCGCCGAGTACCTTACTTTGGTTGATCCCAAAAAACACCGTGATGTGATCGCGGAACTGAGCACACGATTCATTATCCCTCCGTTCGATGTCCAATGTGCGTCACTTGCTGCGGAGCCATTTGTCGAGGGGAAACAGTCGCGGCAGATGGACGAACCGGGTGCGCGAAAATGCTTAAGGGCCGACTGTCTTATAGTCGCGACGGCAGCGGTGCATGGCGCGCGCATTCTGTATAGCGGAGACGGCAAGTGCCGCAATCTTGCGGCCGCTGCTCCGAATCTGCAAGCTCAGGATTTGCCCACGATTCCGCCCTCTCTCTTCTCATATTCGGAACCTGAAGACTGATCATTTCACCTGCGCAACCGATGTAGCGTGCCCCCGTGTTTGCCTGCCGCAGCGAACAGCCCCTGACTCGCCGCGGATTCGCAGGTCCTACTTCCCGATGCAGAAGTTGGCGAAGACTTGATCGAGAAGATCCTCGGTGGTGACCTCGCCGGTCACGGCGCCGAGAGCATCCAAGGCCTCGCGGAGCTCAAATGCCAGCACATCCGCGCTGTCGATCGTCTCACGCGCGGTCTCGGTCAGGGCCCTGGCCCTTTGAATGGCCTCCCCAGCGCTGTGAACGCAACGCTGCTGGCGCTCGCTCACCAGAACCGATTCGCCCATCACCGTAGTGACCACCGATCCGAGGGCGTCTCCGAGCGCGCGTCGAAGGTCCTCGATACCGATTTCCGTTAGAGCACTGACAAGACAAACGGGCCCAAGCCTGCGAGATTCGAGCCGCTCTTGCGCCGCCCGCGCCAGACGATCGCCGACAAGATCTGCTTTGTTGGCGGCGACGACCACACGCAAGACGTCAAGCGAGCGCAAGGTGTCGAAAATGTGCTCATCGGGCGGGTCCGCAACGTCAACGACCAGGCACACCAAGTCGATTTCCTCAGCCTTTGACATCGTCATGGCACGACCCTGGGCGATGATCTCATCCTGTGAACGATCAATACCGGCAGTGTCCAACAGAACCGCCTCACCGCGTCCGATTCGAATCGGGGCGGAGAGAATGTCCCGTGTCGTGCCGGCCGCAGCGGCACAGACTGCCCGACTCGTTCCGCTCAACCGGTTCATCAGAGTGCTCTTGCCGACATTGGGCGGACCGAACAGCAAGATATGCGGCAGTACGTCAAAGCGCTCCGCCGATTCCGCCCTCGCCATCACCGAGTCCAGAGCACGGGTGATCTGGCCAAGTCGATCCCGCAGAGCCTGCGGCGTGACAAACTCGATCGGCTCTTCGGCAAAGTCGATATCTGCCTCGACAAGACCGAGGAGTTCCGCAAGCTCGTCGCGGATGACCTTGATGCGCTCAGCGAGCGTGCCGTCCATCATACGGCGCGAGGCTCGCAGCTGCGTATCGGTCTGTGCCCGGATCACCCCGGCCACTGCTTCGGCCTCGGCAAGACCCATCGCTCCGTTCACAAACGCTCGGGCGGTGAACTCGCCGGGCTGAGCCGGGACGGCGCCAAGAGAGGTCGCCCGGCTTCGCACCATTCCCAACGCGGCCGGCGAACCGACGGTATGAATCTCGACCAGGTCTTGCCGTGTGTAGCTTCGCGGACTGCGAAACAGATAAAACCACGCCGGGAGAGCTAGGTTCTGGTCGATGAGGACCTCTCCCTCGATACGGGTCGCGGTCTTACGCAAACTCAAAGGTTGCCCGTCTGCCGGGGCAGCCATTCGGTCCACGATGGCGATCGCTTCCGGCCCGCTGAGCCGTACAATCCCCATCGGCGCGTGTCCGGGAGCCGACGAGATCGCGACAATGGTATGGTTCAATCGGTCAATCATACTGTGCAGGCCTGCAGCGCCCCGCGATACGAAAGAACGCATATCCGCGGGTCAATCGTGAGCTGTACCTCGCTGGCTAGGGCATCGTATCTCCGCTAACTCGTTCGCTCAACGTGGCCCGCCGCCTCTCTCTCATTTAGCGGTGGTGCTGCGCTCCCCGCTCACTCGGCGGTACGACTTGGCACTGCCCATTTTAGATGCCGCCGGGAAGCGGCAAACCCCTAGTTGCGGAGCCTGGCCATCCAGGTTCTACTGCTTTGGGCAGACCGGTAGTCGCAAAGACCTTCGGGCGGTCGACGGTCGATTCAGGGGTGACATCAGCAACGGCTTGTCCGCGGAGGACGTAGCCGCGGCGGGGCGTTGCGAGGGGTGGAGTAACTCAGTGATTCGGTACGAATGTGATCGGTGTGGTGCCGCTATGGGAGCCAACGACCACCAACGCTACATCGTCCGGATGGAGATCTTCGCCGCTGCCGATCACATGGATCTTCACGTTGAGACCGCACGCCGCCCATCTGAGGACCTACAGAGCGTGGTCAAAGCGCTTGCCGAGGCCGACCCAGACGATGTCGAAGATCGGACCTACCGATTCCTGCGGTTCGACCTCTGTGATGCGTGTCGTCGCCAAATGCTGCGGCATCCGCTGGGTCAATAGCCCGCGTCTGGGGCCTTGTCGCGTTCCTGCCCCCGATAATCCGCAACGGCCGTGCTGGATCGTCCGAGGCGGGCATTCCCGGTTTCTACCGCACAGATAAAGCCTCACTGATCGATAACCCGTCGGAGTTTCCGGTGTCGAAGGTTGTACAACCATAACTTTGGCGCTTTCCTTGTAGGTAGCGGTCCGAGGCGGTAAACTAGGGTGGTATTTTGAAACTTGCTCGATGACGGGGCGGACGGAGGCGCGCACGTCCATCGTTGGGGTACGGGACGGTCTCGATCGACAGCGCGAATCCCGAGAGATGCGCTGTGCCGCCGCAGAGGAGACGCCACATCCGTCCGCCGGACCGTCGAAGCTATGAGAGTCTCTGGGCCGAGCGTGAGGGGTCTATCCAATGCGCCATCCGAATAGAAGCGAGGGGGAAACCGTGAACGTTTTCGCAAACTCTGGTCGGCGACGACGCCGACGCCCGAGTCTCGCGGTCGGCGTCGCGATGTCTTTAGTCCTGGGCGTTGGGATGTGCGCTATCGCCCGCGCTGACGGCACGGAGACGATTGGTCCGCCAAGCATCGGAATATCCGAGGGATCGGGTATCGTGGCCGCCGGTGTCGGCCTGGGTGCACCTGGGGTTATTCGGGCGCAGCGTGTGGCCGGTCAGCCGGGCATCCAACTTGACGTCCCAGGTACGCGAGTCAACCAAGCCCTCTTGTACTGGAGCGGTGAGGGGTTCCCGGCGGGCGACGACGAGCTCATCGTTGACAACGGAAGTGGACCGCAACCCGTCACTGGTACGTTGATCGGTGGCCCCACCGAGTTCTTTAGCGCCAGTGGTTTCGGAAAGGTCTATGTCACGACGTTTCGCGCTGATGTAACCGACCTCATCAGCCCCGGTCCAAACACGCTGATCATCAGTGGGGCAGATTTCGGATTCAGCAGCAGCGGTGCCGGTCTACTCGTGATCTATGACGATGGGACGAGCGACGATCTGCTTCTGCGCGACGGCCAGGACCTTGCGTATGCGCGGTTTGCTCCACCTCTGGACACGACGGTTGCTCAGACCTTCGCCTTTCTTCCTTCAGAGAGCGACCGAACCGCCCGGTTGACGATGTTCTTCGGCAGCGTCGGCGCGGAGGTGATTCGTCCCACCCTGCTTCGGATCACCGTCGAGGGTGGTGACATCCTCGAGTTCCCAAATCTGTTAGCCAGTGTCGACGGACCGCTTTGGGACACCGTTCGGATCGACGTGAATATCCCCGCTGGCTCCACGAGTCTTACCGTCGAAGCCCTCTCCGTCGAAGACGGTACCCATCTGCCTGCGTCCATGAACTGGATCGCCGCATCGCTGACGGTCGACACACCAGGGCTTTGCGAATTTGTCGATTGCGACGACTCAGACGTCTGCACCGATGATTTCTGCAACCCCGAGACGGGGGAGTGTGAGTACACCCAGATCAATTGCGACGACGGCGACGCCTGCACGGCCGATAGCTGCGACCCGGCCATTGGCTGCGTTCACGAGGACATCACCCTCACCTGCGACGACGGGCTCGAATGTACGATTGACGGCTGCGACCCAGCCATAGGTTGTACGTACGAACCCGACGATACACTGTGTGACGACGGTGACCTGTGCACCGAAGACACTTGCGATTTAGTTGAGGGCTGCGTGTACGTCGACATCAGTGACCAGTGTGATGACGGCAATGCCTGCACCGCCGATAGCTGCGACCCGGCTATAGGCTGTGTTCATGAGGACATCACCCCCACTTGTGACGACGGCGTCGAGTGTACGATTAACGGATGCGACCCGGCTACGGGATGTACGTACCAGCCCGATGACACCCTATGTGACGACAGCAACCTGTGCACCGAAGACACCTGTGACCTGCTCGAGGGCTGTGTGTACGTCGACATCAGTGATCAGTGCGACGACGGCAATGCCTGCACCGCCGATAGCTGCGATCCGGCGATCGGCTGTGTCCATGAGGACATCACCCCCACTTGTGACGACGGCGTCGAGTGCACGATTAACGGATGCGACCCGGCTACGGGGTGTACGTACCAGCCCGATGACACGCTATGTGACGATAGCAACCTGTGCACCGAAGAAACCTGCGACCCGGTGCAAGGCTGTATGTATGACGACATCAGCGATGAATGTGACGACGGCAACATGTGCACGTTGGACAGTTGCGATCCGGCCATAGGCTGCGTCCATCAGGACGTCAGTGACGTGTGCGTGGATCACATCGAGTGCACGATCGACGGGTGTGATCCCGAGTTGGGTTGCATATATACCCCCGACGACACGCTGTGTAATGACGATAATGCATGCACCTCGGACACCTGCGACACTGCCGTGGGCTGCGTCAACGAGGACATCTCCGACGAATGTGATGACAACAACGTCTGCACCTTGGATAGTTGCGACCCGGCCATAGGCTGCGTCTATGACGACATCAGCGACGAGTGCGACGACGGGGTGGAATGCACCGTCGATGCTTGTGACCCGGTGTCGGGTTGTTCAAATACGCCGGATGGCACCCTCTGCGATGACGATAATGCGTGCACCGAGGACACCTGCGATGTAGATCTCGGGTGTGTTTATGTGGACATCAGTGATCAGTGTGATGATAACGACGCGTGCACGGCTGATCGGTGTGATCCGGCCGTGGGTTGTGTGAACGAGGATATCAGCGGCACGTGCAACGATGACGTAGCCTGTACCCACGATCACTGTGACTCGAGCACGGGGTGTGTGAACACACCGGACGATCTGCTGTGCAACGACAATGACGTTTGCACGCGGGACGTCTGTACGCTGTCTGGCTGCCAGTACAGCAATAGCGGCCTGTGTCAGGCATGCTGCATCGATGACGACTGCTTTGACCTCACCGTCGCCGATTGCGAATCCCGTGGTGGTGATCCCCAGGGTGTGGGCACGACCTGCGACACGGTGATCTGTCCGATGTGCGGCAATGGTGTGCTCGATCCGGGTGAGGAGTGCGACGGCAACGACGACGACGCGTGCCCCGGTTTCTGCATGCCCAACTGCATGTGCCCGACCAACGTGCCGACGATCTCGACCTGGGGTACGATCGTTCTGGGCTTGCTGCTGCTCGTCTGGGCCAAGGTCGCCTACGGCTTGTCAACCCCGCACCGCCGACGTCTCGCGTAGCTCCGTCGAAGAACGATGTTCCGACAGAGGGCCCTCAGCCTCTCTTAAGGCGCGATGCCACGCCGAACAGACACACAACACCGCGTGCACGCCCCCTGGGTACGATCTTCCCCTGAACAGAGGTATGGTTCTGCACCGCGGGAATGAGCGCTCACATCTTCTTTCGACGAGAACGATGGCGGTGCGGAGAGTCTTTCGCCCCCTTGCCGACGATGCCGACAACCAGAATCCGGTCACGCAGCAAATGCGCGCTTTCAATAGGGCCGAGCGTAAACGTAACCTTACCAGCCGAATCGACCTCGGCCTCGGCTGTGTGCCCGTTTTGTGGGCGGTGTCGTGTGACTAGGTCTTGCCAAGCCGGAAGGCTGATCTCGTCCCGGAAATAGTCGCCGTGTTTGGCCGTCCGTTTGCCCAGGCGTTGGGGATCGAATTCCGGCTTCCGTGTGAAGACATCGTCCGAACCCAGCGGGAACAAGCCTATGTGGGCACGAGCAAAGCGGGCGAGTCCGCGTACGGTTCCTTTAAGCCGAGCCCCCTTCAACTTGGCGGATAACGGCGACGGCCACAAACTCGGGTCGTCGCCGAGGGGGTCGGTGGGGTAATGGGCAGTCAGATCGTAGACCCGCATTTCCGGGAGCCGACCCACGTTGATAAGC
Source organism: uncultured Phycisphaeraceae bacterium (assembly GCA_964405925.1). Lineage (GTDB taxonomy): Bacteria > Planctomycetota > Phycisphaerae > UBA1845 > UBA1845. Next base: position 17,693 of record CAYOQG010000004.1, read on the forward strand.
CGGCATACCCAATCCTCGGATAATTCGCCCCCGAAACGAATGTCATCGAACAACTGATACAGTTCGTCCGGGTCGTCAATAATCCGCTTGAGTTTCGTTGCTGCGCGCTCCTTATCTCCTATGCTCCTGACCGCGAACGAAAACCCGTGCTCGCGGATTCGCTGCCGAATGTCACTGTCGGGCGGAACCGCCCTACTCGTAGGGATTCCTTCGGGCTCGTCCTCAAGCCACTCCACCCAGCGATCGATCAGCTCCGGGAGCACAAACGAGTCGTCGAGGAGCCTTGCAGCCTCGACGACCCGCTCGGGGTCACCGATGCTTAAACATGCGCCCAGAAACCCCTCCCACCGCTCGGACAAGGCATCGAGTGTCATGACGCCACCTCCCCGCGGTCGGCGGCCGCGCCTCTGGCTTTTCGGCGCGTATAAGGGTTCGCTGGAGGTTTCGCCCGAGGTATGTCTAAGCGGCATAGCGCTCGCTCTCCGGCGGTTGATAACAACGCGGGTCCCGACGTCAGCGTCGGTGAATACCGGACCGCTGCTAGGGTCGAACTACCACGGCCTCGGCCGCGGCAACACATATGTGCCGCGAATTCGCTGGCCATTCCGACCGCGCTCGGAAGCGGCCAGCGACATTGGCAACGTAGGCTACCACGACGCGCCGGACCGTCAATGGGTCCGTCGTGCGACCCGTCCGAACGCTTCGTCGAGCACGCCGGATTAGGCCTGACCTTGTGGACCTTCGTCCCATTCGTCTCTGAAACGATCCCTTGCCCGCTGAAGGCGCTTCCTCGCGGCGGCCACGTCCACGTTAAGCTCGTCGGCGATCTCCTGCGCGGAGTACCCCAGCCAGTATCTGAGAAATAGGATGTGACGCTCGTCATCGTGGAGTCGGGACAACGTCTCTCCGACGGCGCTAAGAAGCCACTCAGCAGCCTCATCGGTAATTGGCACGGAAGACGTCCTGTCGAGCCATCGTCGCAAGTACTCCGCCAGGGCCTTCTTTTCCGCGTAAGTCCGTCGAACGTAATCCCAGCCCTTGTTTGTGGCAGCCTTCCGTACCCAGGCCCGCCACCGCGCCGTGGTCCCCGCCAGCACTTCGGGTGGAACGTCCGCTGTGAGTTCCTGGGCCTTATCCTCGGCCTCTTCGTGGGAGAACCCGCGTACCAACAACCAGCGGTACACCATCTCCCAGAACTTTCGCAGTCTGTTTGTATGGTGCGGCATACAGCCCCCTTCAGCCAAAGCTGCAGGGTGCGCGAATCGCCCGCCGCAAGACGGCCCTGAGTTGCCGTAGGCGAGATACCGGCGCTGAGGGCAGAGACTCGACGCGCCCGCGAGTTAAGTGTACATGCAATTCCAATACCATAGAACTTTGTTGTCCAGACATTTTTATCCACCTGACAGAATTGAGCGAGACATTGCCCGTTCCCCCGATCAGAAAAGGCCCCATTCTTCCACCGCCGCCTCAGGAAGTGGTCTGTAGAGTGCGACTGTATCACACAAGTTGGCGCTATGCCGGGCGGAAGCATGTGGTCAGCAGAGCCAGGCTCCAGCGCGGCGTATGCCTCTATATCGGTAGACATAGACTGTAAATGCCGGTTTGTGAAGCAAGCGGCAGGGTGCCGTCCGCGCAAGACGCACTAACGTGCGAGCACGTCGACACCAAGGCCACCAGCGCTTCAGGATGCCCGCGTCGTTGGTCGGTCGACGCCTGCGGAACTCGAGGACCCCAAAGGCCCATGTCGACCAAGCGGTCAGCCATCCCTTGCGTTGAGACACTCGTGTCAACGTTTCTGCGTTGACGACTACTCGCCGCTGCTCCGAATTCATGCTGTCCGAAGACATAGCTGGAGCTCCTTCCGTTTCTTTTGGTCGTACGCCAAACGCCGTCCGATGGGACGCGCGTTCAATCAAGAACTTCACCGCGTACGCGTGGTTGCCGATTCGGCGATTGCACGCGCATGTTCATGGTTATGCTCTAAACCGTGCATCCCGTGAGGAAGCGTTGCACCGTGATCCTTGTGTGCCTGTAGCTGCTCGCAATGATCCTCCAGGTCGTGCAGATGCTGTGTCATCGCCTCAACGTGCTGGGCGATGGCATGTGCATGATCATGGTCATGCTCTGAACCGTGCATGCCGTGAGCGCCGGTCGCGCTACGATCCTCGTGCGGGCGCAGGTGCTCGCAATGATCCTCCACGTCGTGCAGATGCTGCGTCATCGCCTCGATGTGCTGGGCGATGGCATGCGCGTGATCAATGTCATGCTCTGAACCGTGCATCCCGTGTGCGAGCGTCGCGCTATGATCCTCGTGCGGGCGCAGGTGCTCGCAATGATCCTCCACGTCGTGCAGATGCTGCGTCATCGCCTCGATGTGCTGGCCGATGGCATGCGCGTGATCAATGTCATGCTCTGAACCGTGCATCCCGTGAGCGACCTTCGCGTCGTGATCATCGTGCGTGTGCAGGTGGTTGTGATGTACGCTTTGCACGTTCTTGTACACTTTACTTGTCTTCGACTCTCTAGTTTCCGATTCCATTTGCGTTCTCCTTTCACTTTTGATGGCACACCCCTCCAGCACCCAACGCTCCCCCTCGACCCGCTTGTCTGCGCAGTTCTAGATATCAAAGTCGCACGAGTGGAAAGAACGTGACCGGAAATCTAAAGAAAATCTCGCCTACCCAGGAACAAGGGACAGGATGTGCGCCCAGGAGACAAACTGGGGGGGGCGCTGCGTATCCTTCCCCAACGCAAAAGGGGGACACATGTAATGCCGTACAGTCGTTTGGGTGCCCCCGAGTCCCTCCCTGAGAGGAACGGGACCTGCCCGATTGCCGCTAATCGAAGCTTCGGATGATCTCGCTGGCCTTGGAGGTAGCGAGGTTGATGGCACCGAGGGCCTGGCTCGATGCGGTGCGGATGACAAGGTCGTCCTCTTCCTGCGCGATTCGGACCAGCTCGGTCACCTGATTGTCCTCCAGTTGATGGCCGAAGTTCTTCGCTGATTCGGCAAGAGAGCCAAAAGCGGCAATACGAAGCGATCTCGTGTTGCCATCATCCAAAGCGACGTGAGCGATCGCCCGTTGGGCCGTCGGGGTAGGCATCAACGCGAGAACGGAGGCGGCCAGCACCTGCAAACGCTCTTCATCGGCCGACAGGGCGCTGATTAACGCCGGCTCAGCGACGGCCAGTTCGTATACGGTTCGTCCGTCCACCGCGATTCGTCTCAGCGTTTCCCCTGCCTCAAGAGCCATCGCAAGGGCCGTATCCTCGGCCAGCGGTGTGGGACCCGCACGATCGAGGGCACGCTCGAACGCCGCGATCAGCGCGGCTTCATCCGTCGCGGCGTCGACCGTTTCGACATAGGGGTCCAGTTGCGACAGCTCTTGTGCCGTTAGGAACTGACCCGGCGTGACCATCACGACGACAGGCGTCTTCGAGTAGATGAACTCTCCGCGCAATCTGGCCAACGCTTCACCAAGTCCCGGCTCAACGAGATCGGTTGACACGAAGATGCCCGTGAGCGCCTGCAGCTCAGTCCGTGCACGTTCCAGAGCCCGGAAGAAGCTTGTGTCGCCGACCACATCGCGGTCACCGTTACGTAGCGTGCCAACCACGCGGTTCATGTTCGATTCGTCAGGATCGACGACGATCACCTGCTGGCGACCCGATAGTGTCAGGGCACCCGCCAGCACAGGCATGACGTTCTGCGATCCAACGAACTGCGACTTGGGCAGAGCAGCCCCAAGGGCTAAGGCGGCGCGAATCCGCACCACCAGATCAGGAAAGTGCAACGCCAAAACGAGCGGCTGCTTGTAGTCCTCCGTCCCAACCAGGGATGCCTCGCCCGCGGTAACCCGTAACGCCTCGATCGCGCCAAGGGCCACCGCCGAATCATGATCACGAACCGCGCGCTCGAGTACCAGGTGTGCATAGCGCGGGCCGGCTGCTTGAGTGAAATAAAGGGCTCTCGGAAAAACGTCTGGACGTGTGCTGTCCGTCTCACCCGTTTCGTCCGGATCGCCGCTCTCGACGTTCATGCCTAGTCGGCTCTCGCGCCGAATATCGGAGGCAAGCCACAAGGCCATCGCCTTCACGTGATCGTTGCGAAGCCGCAGGGCTTCTTGACAACACCGCATGGCCATCACCTGGCCGAAGATCCGCTGCTGCACCGCGACCCGCGCCAGCGCCCGCTCAGTCTCATCCCAATACCACACGTTGGCTTCGTCCAATCGCGGGTCCGCCCGGACGGCATCGTCCTCGTTGTAATATCGTTCCCCAAGCTGAAAGAAGAGGTCCTCGGGTGAGCCGGGGAAGGTCCGGCCGGCGATTTGCCCGATGCGCTCGATGGCGGCAGCCGCAGCCACCCTCGTGGTCTCGGGCATGTTCGGGTCGACCGCGAGTTCCTTCAAATAGGGAACCGCTTGCGAATAACCGATCTCGCCGAGTGCACGAATAATGTGCAGCCGAACGTCGTTGTCCTGCATGGACAGAGCCATAATAAGCGAGCTGACGGCCGGTTTACCGAGCATGGGGAGGGCGTTGACGATCCGTGGTCGAAGCTCTGATCTGGATGCATCCAGCAGCGCACCCACAATCGGCGGGATCGCGTATTCACCCGACTCAATGAGATTCCGAATGGCGATGTATTCCTGCTGCGGGTCGCCGCCCAAGAGCTTGATGTTGGCCGCGATTCGCTCGGGTGATTGGCGTTTCTCATGCTCACCCTTCTGAATCAGGTCCAGCACGCGAGCGGCGTTCTCGCTGATCGACGAGTTCTTGATCAGCACGAACAACGTCTCGATAGCCTTCGCGTCTTCGTTGGCCACTTCGAGGATCTTGATCGGATCGAGCTCGGGATGTGCAAGCAAGGTTCGGGCGTAGGCGTCGGCCGCAGTGAAGCGACCGAGCCGGGCGTAGTGCAGAAAGTCGCGAAACAGTGACTCAACCGTTGCGTCGGCGGGGACCCGAATCTCCGCGCTTGCATCCGTCGCCCCTGTTGGCTGAGCCAGGGCAGAAGTACGGAACATACCCAACGCCATCACCGCGCCAAGCACAAGGCCAGCGAGGCAGTGAGAGCCTCTTACATTTCGTGAGCTGGTGTGCATCGATACCTCCCGATTGAATCCTGCGGGAAAACCCGCCCGGGCCAGGAAAGAATCTCACAATCGTTCGCGTCCCCCGTGCGTTGAACGCAAACCGCGGGTTGGTAGCCCAAGGGGAGTGTGCTTCACAATAAGCCCGCCGACGCATCGGGCGCCGCACAATCGGGCGCTACACCCCCTTGTGATTGCTTGTTCAGCGGCTGCAAGTATAGGAAGTGCGAACCGACCGTCAACGGACGATTGCAGTTGCCAGCGCTGGTAGCAAAGCTTGCCCTACCTGCCGTGTAACCGCTGCACCGTCGCTGCCCTGCATGAGCGAAGACGTGCAACCTTCCGCTGTCGACGCGTCAAATATTCTGCAGGATCGCGATGCTTCCGGCGGCGGTGACACCCAGAAGGACGGTCTGCAGAAAATCGTTTAAGACGCTGCAACTGGTGACTTGCAGGAGAATCAGACCGGGAGCCAGGAGCTTCAAAGCGCGGGTAAGCTGCTGCCCTCTCATTGATGCACTCCGTTGAATCTAGGTGGATAGCGGGAACCTCGGACGCGACCACGCCGACCGCGTTACCCCGGTTCCTGTCCGAAACAGTGTATGGACGGGGCGTCGACGGTCAATCAGGGGCCCGCCATATCGATGCGCAAATGGTCGAACCCGACACGACCTGATAAGCTCTTGGTAAACGCGTCCGCGGTGTCTGGCGATCCCCGCGGCGACGGACGCGGCAGACGAGATGAGCACCGAAACACCCATTGTCTCAAGAACGCTCTGGGCCCGCTACGGCAAGCGGGCGTTCGACGTGGTCGTAGCCGGCCTCTTGCTGCTGGCCCTGTCACCGGTTCTCATCCTGGCTGTGCTGGCCGTGAAGCTAACCAGCCCGGGGCCATTGTTCTTCACGCAGGACCGGGCTGGTAGGAACGGAACGGTCTTCCAAGTCCTCAAGTTTCGCACCATGCGCGGGGGACGCCGACCCGATCCCAAGGAGCTCGTGCCGCTCGATCATCCCGAGATCACGCGCATGGGGTGGGTCCTGCGTCGGTTCAAGATCGACGAGTTGCCGCAACTGTTGAACGTGATCAAGGGGGAGATGTCACTGATCGGTCCGCGACCCACGCTGCCAGACCAGGCGGAAGGCTACGACGACTTCCGGCGTCAGAGACTGCTCGTTCGGCCCGGTGTGACGGGTCTCGCCCAGGTCAACGGCAACACCGCCGTCCCATGGGACGAACGAATCCTATTCGACATCGCCTACGTCCGTCGCTGTAGCCTACTCATGGACGTTGGGATCCTGTTGCGAACGGTCTGGGTTGTCCTCGCCGGCGAGGGACGAACGACCAGAGCCTTCGACTCTACGCGATACGCTCGATACGTGACCCCGCCCGAGGGGTACTCGATGTCATGAAGTGCTTCAATCATCCCCAGATCGATGCCGTTGGGCTTTGCACAGCCTGCAACCGTGGATTGTATGCTGATTGCGCAGTGGACATGGAACGGGGCTTGGCCTGCAAGGATCGCTGTGAGCACGAGGTGCGTCGGCTGCTCGATCTGCGTGATTTTGGCTTCACCCAGCCGCATCAGCAGGAGACCAAGGTCAGGCAGATGTCCGCAGGTCGGGCCCGCGCGGTTCTCATCAATGTTATCCTCGCGATCCTGGCGGCCTTCACCGGGCGAGCCAAAATCCGCACCGATCAGTTCCGGCTTTGCCCTAAGTGTGGATACAACGTGACGGGCAACACGAGTGGGAAGTGTCCGGAATGCGGTTATCTTGTCTGATCTCGCAAAATGGCAGAGACGTGATCCCTCCAGGTGCGAGATTCGCGTGTGCGGATGTCATAGATGCTTGTAAATCCGCACGGTCTAGAGCGAATCCCGTTTTCGTGGACCGGTCGACCCCCCTCTTTCCCCCCTTGGCAAGGGGGGATTACAGGGGGGTGCTGCGGCACGCATTTTCGAGAACCGCTCTAAAGCCTGCAGCTCCGAATAATGTCAGACTCTTGTCAGTGTGTGTGCGGGGCTTCCTGGTACTGGGCACGGGCTGGTTTGGACATCAGCAGTGGGAAGACGATGTCGCTCACGCAGCACGGCACCATGACCGCAAGCACGACAAAGAGGAAGATCTGGCCGAGATCATCAATCCACGCGATCAGCCCCAGCGGGCCGACCATGTAGAAAATGCTGGCCATCGTCGAGGCGAGCACGTGCAGCGAGTGCGAGACGATCGTGCTGTTGATGACACTACTGCTGGCAGCCACACCAACCATCACACCGACAACCGCAAACGGAATGACCAGCCCCGGATGCTCATAGACGCATATATGCCAGTGGGCCCTGACCCCCAGAATCAACAGAGACACGTGCGGCATGACGATATCGCTGACGCCGCAGACACCGATGGCTCCGATCAGCCCGATCACGACGGCTTTGGCAATCTTCCTCTCATACCGACAGAACATGGCTGCGGTGGCCATCGCGGAGAACAACATGTGCGCCGGATGGAACAGGTGGAAGAACAACTGTGCTGGCTGGTGGGCGCCATCGGGCTCTGGGTGCTCGGTGCCGGCGACAACTTCCAGGCCGTGCTCGCCCGCCATGCTGAAAACACAGATCGTGCCCGCCGCGATGAGCCCCATCGCCACCGCGGCTACGGAGAAAGGAATGTGCTCGCGAAGCTCGAAGAGCAGCGCCGACGCCCTCGGGCCGTGCAAATAGTCGCGTCGATGTGGGTGGCTATGGCGCAGGTCGTGATCATCGTTGTGGTCGTGGTCGTTATTGTCGTGATGCTCGGACACGTTACGGTTCCTGCCGTTGCCGCGCCAATCTCCCACGCCCCCGGATTATTCTGATTGGCGGCGTCAACGCAATTGCCTATCTCAGAGTGGTGGGTGAACATGCCCTTTCAGAGCCGCGCCCGTCAGGAAGCGGGTGTCGTCCGCGGTGAGATCGCTCCCTCACGGTTGCGGCTCGGTTTACAGAGGCGAATTCCCACGCGCGTTCTGGATACGGTTCAAACATCAGCAGCGATCTCCTGCTGACTGGCGGAGGCGGTTGCTGTTGTGGCGGCTGCCTCGGTCAGTCTGTTGGGGTATAATGGACGAGGCGGTTACGCTTCGGACCCCAAGGAGATCATGACCTATGTCCGCATCCGTCCGATTGAAAGAGCTTCTGGCCGACAACACCATGCCGGCTGCGCCACAGTTGGTAGTACGCGAGCAGGGGGGCCGAGTTCGGTGCCTCGCCTGTGCTCATCGATGCTCGATCCTTCCAGGTCGAACCGGTGTCTGCCGCGTTCGGTTCAACGTTAACGGCGAGCTTCGGGTCCCTGGCGGGTACGTAGCCGGTGCAGCCATCGACCCCATCGAGAAAAAGCCGTTCTATCACGCCTTCCCGGGCCGGGACGCTCTTTCTTTTGGCATGTTGGGTTGTGATTTGCATTGCAGCTTCTGTCAAAACTGGGTGACCAGCCAGGCTCTCCGCGACGACTCAGCCATCGCCCGGCCGAGCTTCTGCACGGCAGAGGGGCTGGTCGAGGTGGCGGTAAAGCAGCAGGTCCCGGTCATCGTCAGTACCTACAACGAGCCTTTGATCACCGCCGACTGGGCCGTCGAGATCTTCAAGCTCGCCAACGCGGAGGGGATTCGCTGTGGCTTCGTCAGCAACGGTACCGCGACGCCGGAGGTGCTTGAGTTCCTCCGGCCCTGGGTTGACCTGTACAAGGTCGACTTAAAAAGCTTCAGCGATCGACATTATCGCGAGCTTGGTGGTGTGCTGGATAATGTGCTGGAGGCGATCAAGCTGCTGTGGAAGATGGAGTTCTGGGTCGAGATCGTGACACTCGTCGTGCCCACGTTCAACGATAGTGACGAGGAGCTCAAGCAGATCGCCGAATTCATTGCCAGTGTCTCCTGTGACACGCCGTGGCACGTAACAGCATTTCATCCCGATTACAGGATGACCGACCCGCCGCGAACGCCGACGAAGACGCTCGTCAAAGCCTACGACATCGGCAAGGCTGCCGGTTTGAAATACGTCTATCCTGGTAATCTCGCAGGTGGCATCGGCAAACGGGAGAACACGTACTGCCCGTCATGTGAGAAGCTCCTGATCCGCCGCCGCGGCTTCTTCGTCGAGGAAAACCGCATGAAGGGTGGCAACTGCCCCTTCTGCAACGAAACCATCGCCGGCGTCTGGGAAGACAGCCCCCCCGGCCAGACCACCGGTTCGGGCACGCCGCTACCGGTGGTGATTCCTGAAAGCCCGTGCGGTTAGCGAGGGGGGAGTACGACTGCAAGAAGTGAGATCTCCGCCTGCCCCGAACATCCGGGATCTGCCCCACCTTGACCCTGCCCTTCCCTGGTCGTAGGGTACCATCCTCGCGTGTCGGCCTTCGCACGTAACGGATGTGCGGCCAATGAGGGCCCCGTGCGGCCGCACGCGAGGCGGCACATGGTGCCGCGTTTCTCAAACCGATCGGGAGTCTTCAACGATGGCTGTACGAGTTGGCATTAACGGTTTTGGCCGGATTGGCCGGCTGGTGCTTCGGGTGATGGTTCAGCGGCCGCAAGACTTCGAGGTCATGGCGATCAACGACCTCAGCGACGCCGCGACGCTTCGACATCTGCTCAGGTACGACTCGGTCCACGGTCGCTTCCCTGGCACCGTCGAGTCCACGGGCAATGCCTTGATGATCAACGGGCGGGAGGTCAAGGTCTTCAATGAGAAGGCGCCAGCCAAGTTGCCCTGGCGCAGTCTGGGCATCGACGTCGCCCTCGAATCCACCGGGGTGTTTTCCAAGCGTCAAAGCGAGAAGGGTGGGTACGGCGACCACCTGACCGCCGGTGCAAAGAAGGTCGTCCTAAGTGCACCTGCCAAGGACGAGCCCGACCTGACCGTGGTGCTCGGTGTTAACGACAACCAGCTCAATGCATCCCACACGTGCATCTCCAACGCGAGTTGTACGACCAACTGCCTCGCGCCGATGGCAAAGGTGCTCCATGAATCTTTCGGGATCGTTGAAGGCTTGATGACCACGATCCACGCATACACCAACGATCAGCGCGTGTCGGACCTCTTGCACAAGGACATGCGTCGGGCCCGGGCAGCCGCCGTGAATATTATTCCAACGACGACCGGTGCGGCGAGGGCCGTCGGCAAGGTGATCCCCGACCTGAATGGCAAGCTGAACGGTTTTGCCCTTCGCGTGCCTGTGGCTGACGGTTCTGCCGTTGATCTTGTCGCGACGCTGAAGAAATCTGCGACAGTGGAGCAGATCAACGCTGCCTTGAAGACCGCCGCCGAGGGACAGCTCAAGGGTATCCTCGAGTACAGCGAGGATCCGCTGGTCAGCTCGGACATCATCGGCAACCCCCACAGCTCGATCATCGACGGTCTGAGCACCATGACCATGCCCGCCAACGGTGGGAAGATGGTCAAGGTCGTCTCGTGGTACGACAACGAGTGGGGGTACGCAGCCCGGACGGCGGATCTTATTGCCAAAATGGCGGCACTGTAGGCATGCACGGAGAATCACGGGTCCACCTGATGGCGGACCCGTGCCACTCGACAGGTCTGCCAATGGGCGGAAGTATGGCACCCAAGTGCAGCATTCGCGCAGACTGAAGCCCGCGGCTCGGACGGATTCGCTGAGATTCCTTGATGAAGAAGACGATTGACGACATCGACGTTCGTGGCAAACGCGTCCTGGTCCGGCTCGATCTGAACGTGCCGCTGGACGACGAGCAGGAGATCACCGACGACCGGCGTATACGGGCAGCCCTGCCGACTATTCACCGTTTGATGGACGGCGGAGGGCGGTTGATCCTGATGAGTCATCTGGGGCGTCCCACGGGCGACAAGAGTGATCGCACGCTTCTTTCACTGGCCCCTGTGGCTGCGAGGATCAGCGAGCTGGTCGACGCGACGGTCACCTTCATGGGCGATTGCATCGGCCCGGAGGTCGACAAGGCGGTCGCTCAGTTGGACGATGGCGACATCTGCCTCCTCGAAAACCTGCGATTCCACGAAGCTGAGACGATCAAGGACAAAAAAGCCAAGGAGGATGCGGGGCTGCGGGGGCAGAAGGACGGCTTCGCCCGAAAGCTCGCAGACCTTGCGGATGTCTACGTGAACGACGCGTTTGGAACCTGCCATCGTGACAATGCCAGCATGTTGACAGTTCCGCAGCTTATGAAGGGAAAGCCTCGCGTCGTCGGCTACCTGGTCCAACGGGAGCTCAAGTTTCTCGGTGAGGCGGTCAGCAATCCTGCCCGACCGTTCGTCTGCGTGCTGGGTGGAGCCAAGGTCTCGGATAAGCTGTGGGTAAGTCGGTCGCTGCTTGGCAAGTGCGATCTGATCCTGATCGGCGGGGCGATGGCGTACACGTTCCTCGAGGCTGAGGGGATCGAGGTCGGTAAGAGCCTCGTGGAACCGGACCTGCTTGACACGGCTCGAAGTCTTCGCGCCGAAGCCGGCGACCGGCTTCGCCTACCCGTTGATTCCGTGGTCGCTGCCCAGATCGAAGAAAACGCGGCGATTGAGATTTGCGAGGGAGCGATCCCGGCCGACAAGATGGGACTGGACATCGGCCCGAAGACCATCGCGGGGTACAAGGACGCCATCGGGACAGCCAAAACCGTCGTGTGGAACGGTCCGATGGGTGTCTTTGAGACCAGACCCTTCGACGCCGGTACAATGGCCATGGCTGCCGCCGTGGCGGAGGCCACTGACCGCGGTGCGACGACCGTGATCGGCGGCGGCGATAGCGCAGCCGCGATCGATCGAGCAGGCCTGGTGGATAAGATGACCCATATTTCGACCGGTGGCGGTGCTTCGTTGGAGTTCCTCGAAGGCAAGCCCTTCGCCGCCCTCGAGGTCCTAGACGACGCGTGATGGAGGGGGCAGTCGCTATCGATCCGACAGGCATGGCATCGTCACGTTTTCCGTTATCGAGCCCCGGTATTCGAATTGCCCCGTCGTTGTTGGCGGCGGATTTTGCGCGGCTGGCGGAGCAGGTGGGGATTGTCGAGTCAGCCGGGGCGGAGGTGCTTCATCTTGACGTGATGGACGGTCATTTTGTGCCCAACATCAGCTTCGGTGTGCCGGTGATCGCGTCGCTTCGCAAGCGGACGAGGATGTTTCTCGACGCTCACTTGATGATCACCGAGCCAAAGCGATACGCCGAGGCCTTCGTCAAAGCCGGATGTGACCACATCACCTTCCACAGCGAGACCGTTGATAACCCGCAGGACCTCATCGAGCACATCCGCAGATTCAATGTGTCGGTGGGGGTATCTTTGAACCCGACTACACCGGTTGCCCGTATTGAGCCGATTCTCGACTCGGTCGACATGGTCCTCGTCATGAGCGTCTGGCCGGGCTTCGGGGGGCAGAGCTTCATCACCGATGTCTTGCCCAAGGTGACCGAGCTTCGCCGGCGTTTGGGCGAGCACCAGCGGCTGCAGATCGACGGCGGAATCGACGTGACCACGATTGCACAGGCTGCGTCGGCTGGGGCTGACACGTTCGTAGCCGGGACAGCCATCTTTCGGCAGCCCGACCCAGCGGCGGCGATGCGAGAACTGCATCGGCTGGCTCTCGAAGCGGTGTAAGGTCCAACGGAGGCCTGACCACCTAGACCTTCCAGTTTTTTCCGTTGTGGGGGTTGGTCCTCGCGGACACTGTGCAGTGACCCGCGAATCCCGCTAAAATACCTCTGATCGACCAGACCGGGCCAAGCCCCGCGAGCAGGAGCAGTCCATGCCAGCAGAAAAGAGTGGTGTGCCAGCAGGCCTGTGGACCCGCTGCGAGAGTTGCGGGCACATGCTGTATGAAAAGGAGGTGGCGGACGCGCTGTATGTCTGTCCCGAATGCGGCCACCACCGACGGGTCGATGCTCGGACTCGCATCGAGCAGCTCGTCGACCCGGGCAGCTTCGAGGAGTTCGCCAGCGACCTTCGCTCGACCGATCCGCTAAAGTTCAAGGATCGATTGCCCTACAAGGACCGCCTCAAGAAGGAACGAGCCAAAACGGGTGAGACGGAAGCCATCATCGTTGGCAAAGCGTTCATCCGTGGGCGGGCGGTCATCCTCGGGGTGATGAACCCGGCGTTCATCATGGCATCGATGGGGGCGGTTGTGGGGGAGAAGGTTACCCGGGCGGTCGAGAGAGCCCTCGAGGAGAACCTCCCCCTCGTGATCGTGACCGCATCAGGTGGTGCTCGGATGCAGGAGGGGATGGTCTCGCTGGTTCAGATGTCCAAGACGGCTGCCGCACTTTCGCGGCTTGACGATGCCGGAGGTCTGTACATCGTCGTGGCCACCGACCCAACGACGGCGGGCGTGGCAGCCAGCTTCGCCGGGCTGGGTGACGTCATTTTATCTGAGCCGAAAGCCATGATCGGCTTTGCCGGCCCCAGAGTGATCGCCAATACGATCAACGCCGAGTTGCCCGAAGGATTCCAGACGGCTGAGTTCATGAAGGAGCACGGGTTCGTCGACCGGATCGTCCGGCGATCCGAGCTGCGGCAGGAAATCGCCCGGATCATCGATTACTGCGGTAAGTAGAATCGGCTTCGCGCTGTCTGAGATCAGCGGGCTGACGAGATCGCGTCACATCAAGTGAGCATTCTATGTTCGCACGATTCCGACGATGGGAAGGCCCCCGCATGATCCTTTGCGCGATGCGCGCAGAATCCCCAAAGTAATCTCCCTGTTTAGGCCGATGAAAAAATAGGAGGCAGTCGTTGTCGGTTGACCGCGGTCAGCCGGCAGCCGTCGCGGAGCGACCATCGGTTTTCCAAGCTCTTTTTTAGATAGGGTCTAAGCATCGCCGCATTCGGTGGCGACACGCGTGCAGAACACCGCGGACGGTCAGTCGCCGTGTCGCTCCCGATTCGACGGGTTTCCGCCAAACCGCATGGAGCAACAGCCAAGAATGTTCAAGACGCTGGCCTCTCTGGCCGTTGCCATGACGGCCACCACCGCTCTTCTCGGATGGATCGACCCATCACCACCGCTGCCCACCAACTCGTTGTCATCGGAGGAGCTCAGAGACCTCGGGCAATCCCTGGTAGCGGATGGAATCACTCTCTGTGACGGACGGTGGGACAAGATCGAGATTCTGGCGGGCAGTCCGGCCGATGTGACCGGTTCCTACCTCACGGCGACCAGCCAAAGCACGACGCATTTCCTTATCGATCTTGACGGACGCCCGACGAGGACGCCCAGTTGGACTCGCCAACAAGCCGCGGGAGGGGACGAGCGTTCCATCTGCATCGAAGTCGCTCGTCGAGACGACATGGGCGGAATGTCGCGGGTCCAATGGGAGGCTGTCCGCGGCCTGGTCTCTTCGCTTCATGCTCGATTGTCTGACCGACAGGTAGACCTGCCGGTTCTTCTTCAGGGTGCATGGGCAACGGCCTATGGCCTCAAACCCGGCACGCACCTAGACGTCGGCCTGTAAGATTCGATTTGGTGCACTACTTGCAGACGCGATTATTAGAGGTCACCACGGAGGGTCACGACCTGCGCAAGTGGCGCTCTGGGCGCAGAAGCTTCGCGAGTGGGGGTCGGAGCATGGGGCAGGAACAACCGTAGGCGGAACGCAGACCAAGGGTTGCTCCTGCAGAGCGCTATCTTTGCGCCATGCGGTCCGATGTTCGGTCCAAGGCGGCCCACCTCAAACCGAGCAGGAGCACCTCTCTCCGATTGCGTTCGAAGGTTAGATGCAGACCATCGCTCGGATATACCGAGCATTCGAAAACACCATACGCTGAGAACGCACGAGCGTCAAGCATCCGCTGGCGCGTCTTACGATTTCCGACCGGATCAGGGCCCCTGACAGCTGCGGCCCTCGACACGTATCCCGGTCCGATTATCGCGCCAGCCTCCCCAGTTCACCGTTGTAGATGCGTTTCTGACGGCGTACAATAGGCGTAGGGAGGCTGTTATGCGCCCGACACAAGTGCGCGACCACCTGAAAACCCGGCCGTTCCGCCCCATACGGGTCTACGTCTCCGACGGGTCATCGTATGAGATCCGGCACCCTGAGATGGCGTATGTGACGGTGAGTCAGGTGCTGATCGCCCTCGAAATGTCTGAAGACAATCTGCCCGACCGGGTCGTTTTCTGCGATCCCGTGCATATCACGCGAATCGAACCGATCGACGGGGTCACAGGTCAATAGGGGTTTTCTGGCTGGGAAGCCCTTGCGGGTCCTCCGCTACGAAGTCCTGGGTAAAGTTCACTCCTCAGTCTCGTCGTCAAAAAGAGCTTCTTCGGGGTCCTGGGGGGTGATGCTGTACTGGGCGATGAGACGGCGGACGCGGGGTTGGTCGGGGTCGAGCTCGAGGGATCGGTGCCAGTGCTCCAGGGCCCGTTGGCGGAGGCTGATGTCGGTGGCATGGTGCAGGTAACGAAGCATGTTGATCGAGCCCAAGCCAGCGTGGGCACGGGGCAGACGCCATTCGCATGCCAGGGCTCGCTTGTAGCTCACCTCGGCGGCGTCGAACTCACGCATTCGAAACAGGCAGTAACCCAAAGCCTCGTGGGCAGCGGCGAGTGCGGGGTCCAACCGGATGGCTTGTTCGAGTGAGTGCTTCGCCATCTTCAGGCGGTCTTGTTTCATGTAGGTATGTGCGAGGTTGATGAGGACGAGCGGCTGGTGGGAATCGCGTTCGAGGGCCTCCTTATAGGCCCGGATCGCGGCATAGTGCTTATCCTGTGCCCCAAGAGCGACACCGAGGTTGACGTAGGCATGTGGCCTGGTCGGGTCGATCTCGATGGCTTTTTGAAATCGCTCGACAGCCTGATCGTAGTCACCTGTCTCCTGGTAACACACGCCCAGGTTCACCTGAGCGTCGAAATCGTTGGGTTTGAGCTGGACGGCATGGAGGTAGGCTTGTATGGCCTCGGTAAGTCGCTTCATGAAGTGGTAAACTTGAGCCAGGTTGAAGGTGTCGTCGAAAGAGAAGGGGTCGCGGCGGATGGCTTCGATAAAGCAGTCGATGGCCCGTTCGTATTCGCCGAGGCGACGGTAGATGTAACCCATCCGCGAGTGGGCAGTGGGTAGCTGTGGGGCAAGCTCGGCTGCCCTCTCAAACTCGCGCAAGGCGGTCTCCAAATCCTCCTTGGCGAACAGCGTCTCTCCACGATAGATGTGCCACTTCGCCCGGACGGTCTGGATGGTGCCGCAACCGGCAGCCAAGACGACAAGCCCGGCGAACATCGCAAGCGGTATAAGAAAGCGACCGATTCCGCCTGGCCGATGCCTACGGCGTGCCATACTGCAATCCGAACCGAAACCGTGAACTTCCATATCGCTTAGCGTTCCCGTTCGCCGCGAGCCTGCGATCGAGTCTCTCCCGTCTGGGTCGTATCGACCGCGCGGTGACCTATGATACAGTTGCATTGTCCGGATGGACCAGCGATGGGGGGAGATCGACACTACGCCAAGACAGCGGCAACGTGGCGGGGTGAATATCGCCTCCCGTTCGGCAGTGCCCGCCGTGGCGCGCAGGCGTGGTCCCATTCGAGGGTCCGAGCGGGCTCCGTCCTTTGGCCGGACAGGTTCCGCTGGCGGCTCAGGCGGGGTGTTTGAACTTGTCCATGTTGATTTTTCGCCGCTCTGGGCTAAGATTCCACATTCCGCAGTCGGTGCCGGGAACTATGGAGCTCGAGAGGGAAGCTTGTCTACGATGTCGGAAGATCACCTGCTGGCCATTCCAGTCTATAACGAAGAGCAATATGTCATCCGTGTCATCCAGGAGGCGAGGCGGTTTAGCCGGCATATTTTGGTGGTCGACGATGGTTCGACCGACCGGACGCCGGAATTGCTCCGCTGTGAGGGGTCGGTTCGGGTACTCACCCACTCCCGAAACCTCGGATATGGCAAGAGCTTGGCGGACGCATTTGCCTATGCCCGGCAGGAAGGTTACCCGTGGTTGATTACCATGGACTGCGACGAGCAGCACGAACCGACGTTCATCCCCAAGTTCGTTGAGGCGATGGGGCGTGACGACGCGGATATCATTAGCGGGACGCGTTACCCGGATGGTTTTGACGTTGACGGATCAGCCCCGGCGGACCGACGGAGGATCAACCGTCATATCACGGATGTGCTCAACCGGATGCTCGGTTTGAAGCTTACTGACGCATTTTGCGGCTTTAAGGCCTACCGGGTGTCCGCCCTCTCCTCGGTCAACGTCACCGTACCGGGTTACGCGATGCCGATGCAGTTTTGGGTGCAGGTTGCGCGCGCTGGCCTTTACGTGCGGGAGCTGCCTGTCCGCCTGATTTACAAGGATCCTACGCGGCACTTCGGTGGCCCGTTGGACGACCCGGGCGCCCGACTTCGACATTACCTCGAGGTGTTAGAATGCGAGCTGGATGGGACCTCCCTTGAAACCGGCGATGTGGTGGCGGACGAGTGCCGGAGTTCCCGTGCCAGAGATCGCATCGGTCAGGTGAGAACGGGAGTCCGTGTGTTCAGCGCTTGTCGAGGTCGGCCGCGGAAACTAGGTTAGCCGCATCGCCGTTGACGTTTCACCCCATGCTCGACTTTTCGAGACTGACAACGCCGGCAAATCATGGGGATGTGCTGGTGGCTCCAGACCCCTCCGTTTGGTTCAAGGCTCTTCAGGCAAACCACGTCTCACTCCGTCACACCAGAATCCGGCTGCTCGACTCGACATTGGCAGCTTGGCGAAGGTGGACCCGGGACGCGATCGTCGGTTCCGATGATGCTTTCGTCGTCGTGCTGGGACATCAACCCGCGTTCATTCACCCAGGTGTATGGGCGAAGCATCTGGTGGCCATGCGATGCACGTCTGCCGTCGGAGGGGTGGCCGTCAATCTTGTCGTGGACAGCGATGCTCCCCGACAGACCGTCCTATCGATTCCGTCGGTGACAGATGGCGGCGTCTCGCTCACCGCAGTGCTGTTCGTCCAACTTCGACAGGGCTGCGCCTATGAGCAGATTCCCCGACAGGACGAGACCCAGGTGAAGCGATTCGAGGGAGACGTGAGCGAGGCCTTGGGCGACCGGTTCGAGCGTTCGCAGATGCCGGTTTTCTTCGACGCATTTCACCGTCCACCCGAAGCGCTGGACTGGGTAGACCAGGCCGTGTTCGCACGACGTGCCGTGGAGGCAAGCCTGGGGGTGGCGGTGGAAGATCGACGCGTGAGCCGAGTCTGGTGCAGTCCGTTATTGATCGACATGTTGGTCCACGCCGGGCGGTTCGCCAGAAGCTACAACAACGCCCTTGCGGTCTACCGACGTAACCATCGTGTGCGAAGTGCCCAGCGTCCGATTCCAGATCTGGAGTACGACGGCGACCGCTGTGAGGTCGCGGCTTGGGTGTACAGGGGAGAAAGCCCGCGTCGCCGGTTATTCGTCTCCCCCGCCGGCGAGTCACTTCGATTGTTTGCTGATCGGGATCCAATCGGGGAAGTGCCGACGGCGCGCCTTCAGTCCGGCGAGGATCTACCGTCGGTTCTTGACGAACTGAGCGAGTGGCGAATACGGCCGCGAGCCCTGACCTTGACCATCTGGGCGAGGCTTCTGCTGGCGGATCTGTTCGTTCATGGGATCGGTGGAGCGAAGTACGATCGGATCAGCGATGCGATCATGGCCGATTACTACGGGGTTCAACCGCCGCATATGGCTTGCGTATCCGCCACGCTACACATGGATTTGCCAAGTCATGGAACGACGCCCGAAACCGCACTAAGTTTGCGTCACGCTTTTCGCGACCTCAAATACAATCCCCAGAGGCACGCGCCACACGACTTGGCCGTCGTTTCTTTGATCGAGGAGCGGATCGCAGCCGTGCGGAAAATGCTGGAATTGCGGTCGGGAGGTCGACAAAACCGACAGGCCCGCAGGGCTGCGTTTGCAGAGATTCGCCGGATCAACGAAGCGATCCTGGCCAGGAAGGGCGATATGCTCGCATTCATTCAGACGGAGCTGATTGAGGCGTGCAGGTACTTGGAGGAAGACCGTGTTGCACAGGGCCGAGAGTACTTCTTTGGGCTCTATGATCGTGGGCGACTCGAGCAACTCATGGACGCTGCTCCCCCGGAGCGAGCGTTTCGTGTATAGTCTCGGGTCTGAACCACCGGAAGGCCAGTGATCAGCTACAAACTGATCGAGCCGTGCCATAAGTATTACACAGTGACACTGAACAACCTCGTAATCAGACTGTATCGGAGACAACCATGACCGACGAAGCGGGGAGTGGCCGTATCCACATCGATTCGGATTGGAAAGAGGAGGCTGCTCGAGAGAAAGAGCAACTGGCTCTGCAAGAGGAACAAGAACGGGTCAAGGCTGCCGCAGAAGGCAGGCCCACGGGTCCAGCGGGTGCGGTGGCGCCGACGTTCCTCGAATTGGTCAACCTCTTGGCCATGCAAGCGGCGGTCGGGCTGGGTGGCCTAAAGGGGCCGGGCGGCGAGACGATTCCACCCAACCCCATCGCTGCGAAGCATTACATCGACCTCATGGAAACGCTCAGGGAGAAAACCGAGGGTAACCTGAACGACGATGAGAGGCGGACGCTCGATGCGATACTGCACGAGCTGCGTATGCACTACGTGCAGGCTGTCTCTGCTCCGCCATCACCGTCGGGAGAAAAGAACGACAAGGGCTAACTACGTTTTGGTGTGTTGATGGCGGAGCTGGATTGGATCACAGTTGAGGATTGCCGCTTGCCCCCGGGCAATCCAACTCGCGTCGCTCCGCGCGGGCCTCAGGCCTGCGGCCCGGGGTCGCGCATATCGGCAGAATCCTATTAGGACTCGTATAAGAAAAGATGTTCGTCCTCATTCCGATCCGGACTGAATCTGTCATTCGACGCACACCCACAGTCAACTACCTTCTGATCGGTGCGAACGTCGTTGTCTTCTTGCTATTCAATGATGCCTTATCGCCCAATGCGCTTGTTGAGCTGAAATCTCGCTACTTGGCCCTTCATTCGGACCAACCCGCCCTACACCAGTTCTTTACATACCAGTTTCTACACGCCGATTTGTGGCATCTGCTTGGCAATTTGCTTTTCTTGTGGGTGTTTGGGAACAGCGTTAACTCGAAGATGGGCAACGGTCCCTATCTCTTGTTCTATCTCGCTGGCGGGGTGTTTGCCGCGTGGGGATACAGCCTGGTCACGCCCGGCCCATCCCAACTTGTTGGTGCATCCGGTTCGATCGCCGCGGTGACAACGGCTTATCTGGCCCTGTTCCCACGAAGTCACGTGACCGTGCTGGCTTGGATCTTCATCTTCATTCAGGTGTTCGAGGTGCCGGCCATGCTCTTGATCTGCCTGAAGATCATCGTCTGGGACAACATCATCGCCCCGGGGATCGGTGGACAGGGTGCAGTCGCTTACAGCGCCCACCTAGGCGGTTATCTCTACGGGTTTGTGAGCGCCTTAGGGATGCTGTTCATTCGTGCCCTACCCAGAGACCAGTTTGACATACTTGCCCTTTGGAAGCGCTGGCATCAACGGCGGGAGTTTGCGACCGCGATGGCGGATCCATCCGCGGCTGCCCGAGCCCAATATGGAGCGGTGGCCCGTGCCCAAACCGATGACCCAAACCTGCGGGGAATCGAGCAACGTCGGCTCGATGAGATCGCGGACCTGCGCAGCCATATCAGCGATCGCATAGAGCAAAAGGACAGCATCGGAGCCATCGAACTCTACGAGCGCTTAATAGAGCTTGAGCCGAAACAGTGCCTCTCTGAACGTCATCAGCTCGAGCTAGCCCGTGCGTTCTATCGCTCGGGACGTTTTTCGCAAGCTGCGGCTGCGTTTGACCGCTATCTCGGGTGCTATGCAAACACCGCGGAGGCAGTGAATGTTCGCTTGCTGCTCGGCATTATTTACGCGCGAGACCTGCGGCAGTACGAAACAGCCGACAAGCACTTGACACATTGTTTCGAGGCGCTGTCGGATGACACGCGGCGCAGGCAGTGCTATCATTGGCTTCAAACCGTCCGGGCCGTGCTCGGACGACCGGTGCCAGAGGGTCTCTAGGTCTCCATCACGGCGCGGTGTCGCCAGCACGATGACGACCTTATTGGAGATGACAACGGCAATGCCAGAAATCGCCTATGTCAACGGAGTGTTTGGCTCAGTCAGCAACGCAAGGGTCTCGATCGAGGATCGCGGCTTCCAGTTCGGCGACGGCGTATATGAGGTCGTCGTCTCCTACGATGGACGACTGTTTCTACTGGACCAGCACATGCGTCGGCTGCGACAAAGCGCAGCAGCCATCGGTATTACATACGACCTTGACGGCCAGCCACTCGAACCGGTCATCGAGGAGGGCTTTCAACGTTGTGGTTACTCCGATGCCATGATCTACATTCAACTGACGCGCGGAACAGCCCCACGATCCCACGATATCCCGAAAGATCTGGCACCCACGGTGGTGATGACGTTCAAGCCGCTGCCCTTGGTTCCCGAGGCGTTGCGACGACGTGGTGCCCACGTCATGACAACGCTGGATACACGGTGGACAAACTGCTTCATCAAGGCGGTGACCTTGCTGCCCAACGTGCTAGCCAAGAAGGAGGCTGCCGACCGCGGCTACGACGACGCCCTATTTGTGACCGAGACCGGTGAGGTCCGAGAGTGCACGTCCTCCAATGTATTTATGGCCAAGGACGGTCGGCTACTTTTTCCAACCCGCACGGAGTCCATTTTGCACGGGGTGACGCAGGTCTTTCTGCTTGAATGTGCGACCTCGATCGGTGTCGACGTTGCGGAAGAACCGATCCACATTGACACGCTCCGGGCAGCCGATGAGGTGTTCATGTCGGGCACGTTGGTCGAAGCGCTGGGCGTTACCTCAATAGACGATCAGCCCATTGGAAACGGACAGGTGGGGCCGATCACCGCACGGCTTTACGAGGAGTTCCAACGACGTTTACGTTGGGGCGAAACGGCGGACGGCTGATGCCTTTGCGACTGGGGTGGGAGTTGTGGCCCGATCGCGGGATACGAACGGGTGTGCCGGCGAGGCCCACGCCCTCTCACCCTATGGACATGTAGCGTTTTGCGGCGCCTTCTCCCCTTGGTTTTCTGAGGGGTCCTTGCTCCGTAGGTTCCGCTGCTGCTGAGAGAGGAACTGACCATCGGGCTAGCGTCTGACGTTTTCCTACGTTTGTCGGGCATCGCTGGCAATCGCCGACGCCTGGTGTGCCGATCTTGGGAAGCAGAAACCGGTTGATCGGTCACCTGGGGAATGAATACTTGAGGTCAGTGGTGTATGTACGACGTCTTGATGCCGTTGGCATCGAGACCTGGTGAGTTTTCGGAGGTTCCCATCATGTATCGGTACGTGCTTCCATCCTTGGTTCTGGCCCTTGTTCCGGGTTGCGGCCTTCTCTCCGTACTCTTGCGGCTTGATCAGGAATCGGGTTCATCCGAGCTGAAGGCATTCAAATCGCGGCAGGAGCTGGCGGATTACTTCACCGTCCAGGTCAATGCCCGGCAAAGTGGTTTCCTCGACCAAAATGGCGGCCTCTGGTTTGCCCCCGAGTCGGGACTGCCTGGGACTGAGGACGCGGCCGGGGTGGGTGGTGCTCCGGATGCAGCCCCACCAAGGGACGGTGGAACCGGTGGCGGTGAGGGCGCTGCCGCCGATTCGTCGGAAAGCGAGTTTTCGCAGACCACGATCCAGGAGGAAGGTGTTGACGAGGCCGATGTCGTCAAGACTGACGGCAACTACGTGTATGTCATCCACAGCGGGGGAAACGACGGCAAGGGGCTGTTGCGAATTGTGGATATGTCGCCGCCGTTACAGCTTGCCCAGAGGGGCGAGTTGACGCTCCAAGGTTACGGCCGAGAGATCTACCTGCATGATGGCAAAGTGGTGGCACTGACGGAAAACTACGGCGGCTACTTCCACGTCCTTCCCATGGAGACGGTCTCTGCACCGACGGAAGTCATCGATTCGGAGGAGCCGGTCAGCGATGGTGGCGATGATGAAGATGGGGTTGCCACGGATGCCGATATCGTGGCACCAGACGGGGTCATGGAATATGAATACGAGCGGCCGAGCACGGTGGTCACGATCATCGAGTCCTCCGACCCCGCCAACCCAGTGGTCCTTTCCGAGACGACGTTCGAGGGCACGCAGGTGTCGAGCCGGATGATTGACGGGGTGCTCCATCTGGCGCTGGCCAACTATCAGGACTACCTGTACGGAGTGATGCCGGGGATCGGTGAGCCGCGAGTCGTGTTGAGTGAGACGGACGTGGACGTCCTGATTCCCGACTTTGAGCGTGTTGACGGTGACGGGGAGACGTCAGGTGGTGATATGGTGACGTGGCGGGAGATGTATCATCCCGTCGACCCGGACGGTTTTGGGCTCGTGACGCTCGTCAGCCTCGACGTGGACAACGACGCGCAGTTCACGGCTGTTGGCGTGGTCGCGCAGCCGGGGCTGGTTTACTCCTCGCTCGACGCTTTCTATCTGACCGACACGGGGTATGACGTCCGCAACGAAATCCGAGAGACGACGGACATTTACAGGTTTGCGTACGTGGGCCGTGGTGCTGAGCCGCGGGCGACGGGGAGCGTGCCGGGGCGGGTGCTCAACCAGTACTCGATGGGCGAGTACGAGGGGTACTTGCGGGTGGCGACGACGATCGAGGGTGGTTTTACGGCGTTTTTCGAGCGGATTCCGCCTAAGAACGCGGTGTACGTGCTGGGTGAGACCACGGGCGAGCCGGACGCAGGCACCGGTGAAGCGCAAACGACGGGCAGGCTCGGGGTGATCGGCAGGATCGAGGACATCGCCGTGGGCGAGCAGATTCGGTCAGCCCGGTTCATCGCCGAGCGTGGTTATCTGGTTACCTTCGAGCAGATTGACCCACTGTTCACGCTCGATTTATCCGATCCGACGAACCCGCAGATTGTCGGCGAGCTGAAGGTGCCGGGTTTCTCGACGTTCCTTGTCCCGATGGATCAGGACCATCTCCTGGCTGTCGGTCAGTATATCCCGGAACAGAGTCCGTTTGGAGGGTGGGGCGTGCAGCTCACCATCTTCGACGTGTCCAACTTCGCCGAACCCACGGAACTGGACAAGGTCGTCCTTGGGGCGGATGGTGATGCCTCTTCCGAGGCACTCTATAATCCGAAGGCGTTCACCTACTTCGCGGAACGTGGGCTCGTCGCCCTCCCGGCGACGATCAACACGGGATGGTGGTTCCTAGAAGACGTTGATGTTGGAATCGTGCGGACGGGCGAGGGAGAAGGGGACGATAGTGTACCCGTGGAGCCTCCGCCGGATGACGGGCTGGTCGATGACATGATCGCCCCGCCCATTCCGCAAGGCTTTGAGGGTCTGGTCGTGTTCAGCGTATCGGTGGAGGAGGGTATCAACGAGCTCGGTCGGATCAGCACGGTCTTCGATGAATCAGCCGGTTGGTGGTGGACAGCGTTTACCCGTGGTGTCTTCATCGGCGATGATGTCTTTGCGGTCACCGATCGCGGAGTGCGTGGTGCGTCGATCGCTGATGCGAGCACGGTTCTCTATGAGCTACCGTTTAACTAGGCTCGGCCAAGCGGAGAAGTTCGGGCGGGATAGTGCCTGAGTTGTGTCGCAGTCGATTTCACAGCGCCTTCGCGCCATGCGGCGCAGCTTTCCGAGCATGAGGCTTTGAGATGGCCGAACACAGCAGAAGCTGTGGATCGGCTGCGACTGCATCAGGGTTACTGTAGCTGTCCTACCCCAGGTCTCGCGGCGTGGGATGTGCGGTCCGGTCCGTCGTTAGACCACTTTCAGTCTGAGTACGCCGATGACGGTATGTGGGGGTGAACTGCGTCCGTCCCACCGCGCAGGTTCCCGGCGCGCCGGGACAAGTTCCGCCGGCAGCTCGGGGTTGCGCGTAAGGGCACATCTGCGCTGCAATTGGTGCTGACCCTTTGGTGGGCCGATAATCCCCAAGGGCCCTACCCGTCGGAGGAGCTTGTAGTCCACAGCAGGTTGCTTAGGGTCGGATTGCCGCATATCACCGGTTGGCTTACGATGGATGCTCGGCCTGGATCAGTGTCGTCTTGAAATCTGCCAGGGAGGGCTGTCATGTTCTCAACACATACCTTTCCATCGTGTCTGTTCCTCGTGCTTGTCGCGTGGCTCCAGACCGAGCCTGTTGTCGTCCGCGATGGTCCGACCAGTGAAATCTTCTCAAATCCTCTGTTGCAGCAGGTCCCTCAGTCGTCGGAGGACGTTCAGCGGCGGATGGAGTTGGCCCAGTCGCGCTTGGATGCTCTTCGTGAGACGATCGAAGAGGGAACAGATCGCAAGGACCCTGCGGTTGAGACAATGCGCGCAACGCGAAGCGAGGTTGTGCAGGCGTGGGAAGCCTACCTCCTCAAGCTTCAGCGCTTCACCGCAGTGAGGCAGGAACTGGCGGAACTGACCAGTCCGGAACATCTCGAGTCCTTTAGCCAGGAGCTCACAAAGCTTCAGGAGGAAACGTCTGAGCTGAAGCGTGCGCCGGTTGCCTCGGAGCCGACCGAAGAGGAGATCGCCGATCTGCGAACGAAGATTTCGGCACTGGAATCGCAGGTCAACACGCTGGCGGAGTCACAAACACGGCTTTCCCAACAGTTGGCTGGCGGCTTTGAGCAGCAGACCCAGGCTCTGCAAGAGGAGCTCACACAGATCCGGCAGCAAGGTGATGAGTTGGCGAAGCGTTCAGGTGAGTTGACCGCCTCCGCGGAGTCGAGCGGTGAGCGGCAACGGGTCGAGCTTGAGCGGGAGCGGGTGGCGGTCCGCGTTGCGGCAGCGGAGGTTGCCTTGCAGAACATGGGGCCAGAGGCGCAAGACGCGCAGCACGCTCTTGACCAGGGCGGACGTCGGCTGGCCGTCCTGCGGGAGCGACTTTCGGTGCTGCGGGATCGCCTCAACACCTTGGCCGAAGCCCGCACGCGAGCGCGGGTGAAGGAACTGGAAGCCAGCAAAGCGAGCGGGCCCGCTGAGATGGCGCTTCGTGACCTGCAGCTCTTTCGTGAGCGGGTGCTGCTGCACTACTTCCAGGACCCCAAGCGAATCCGCCGCGTGCAGGAACGGTTCCCGCAGCGCTTGGCCGACCGGTTGAAAACCAGGGTGGATCTGGCGAAGACCTATTGGGAACGAGCTCTGGAATCGTTGGATTATCGAAGTGGCGACGAGCTCGCCACCCTCTTACAACGAGCCCGCGAGGAGACCGACGAATTCAAGACGCTGCTGGGTAGTCTGCGTAACCCGCTCGCCCGGACGCTCGACGAAGTGCAAGAGCTTCAGGCGGTTCGTGATCGGGCTGTTCAGCGGTTCGGCGTTTTGGCGGATCAGATCCGTGCGACTGCCGGCGCAAAGGACGCCGCCGAACGCACACAGCTCGATACCGCAGTCACAACGGAACGGGTGGCGCTCGAAGATGGCATGCGCCTGGGTTTCGAGGAGGTCGAGAAACTTTCGACCCGACTCGAGGATACCGTGAGCCGCGTCACCAACTGGGTACGCGACTTGCAGGACATGCAGCAGACCCTTCGTTGGGCGCGCCTCGGGCGGCGAGATTCGGGACTATGGGGTGCTCCCTGGTCCGCCGCTCGTGCCGACCTTGTGGCATTCTGGCAAGCGCCGCCTCTTGACAGAGCCGAGGGCGACGAAGCTGTATCCGCGAGAGCGTTACGTCGCGAGCTGTTCGGAGAGCAACAAGACACCTTCACCCAGAGCCGCCGCGTCGCACGGACCGTCGGACAGAGTCTCTCGATAGTCCCAACGCGAAGATGGTTCTGGACCACCGTCGGTGTGTTACTGGCCGGGCTGTTGGGGATCATCGTCTACAGATCGGCGCGGAAAAGAGGCGTTCGGCTGGCACGGGAGATCGTCGAACAAATGGCGGTGACCCGCCAAGGCCCCCACGCCATCGGCGCTGGCTTGAGCAAGCGCATCAACCTGATGCTCTTGAACATGGTCGGAGATCTGGCGATCCCACTTCTTGTTGCCGGGGCACTTGCGTTTGCAGTATGGCGACTCACTGCCAACGAGGTGACCGAGCAACTGGTGAGCGTGTTTTTCGGCACGATCGCCCTGGGCATCACGGTGCTTCGGCTGGTGCACCACCTGTTCGAAGCAGAGAGTCCGCCACATCGACCCATTCCCTGCAGCGACCGCGTAGCACGGCATTACCGCAAATGGCTCGGCCTGATGATTCTGTTCTCGCTCGTCGTGTTGCTCGTTCCGCTCATGTTTAGTGTCACTGGGCTAGCTCCAGGCCTTCGGGTGGCGCTGTTCGAAGTCCATAAGACGGGCTTTTTGGTGCTGATTCTGCTTTTTCTGATCCGTAAGGAATGCGTTCTCGGACTGGGTGACGTGGGGGCGCTGAGCTGGGGGCTCATGCTGACGTGGATTGCCTATCCCGTGCTGGTGCTCGCTGCAGCAGCCTTGTTGGTGTTGCAGGTGATCGGGTATGGAGTGCTGGTGACTTACGTGGGCACCGGGCTGCTGCTGACCGTAGGCATCTTGATCGTGATGGGTACCGGGATCGAGTACGTCAATGACATGATAGACCGACACGCTCAGCAGGTTCCCCTGCCTGGCGACGCTCGTTCTCAAGATACAGTGGCGGCTACCGGTGATATAGGCTCGGAGGCGGCGAGCACGCAATACGTGATCGCGATGGTTCGGTGGTTCGTTCGGATTGCCGGAGTGGCGCTCACGATTCTGTTGATCCTTAGGGCCTGGGATGTGCCCGTGCGCGCAGCCACGCTCGACTGGGGGCGGATCGGGGTCGGCTTGTCGGCGTTTCTACTTGCCCTCTTGCTGGATCGCCTGGTGCTCACGACGCTGGTGGCCCTTCACACCAGCGGCCGTCTGCCAGAGAGCACGGTTCACATCATCCGCCGCTGGGTCCGCGGGGTGTTGACGATCATTGTGGGGCTGTTGGTCGTCGCCATCGCCGGGTTTGAGGTCAAGAGCCTTTGGGCGCTGCTGGCTACGTTTCTGGGATTGGTGGCGATCGGATTCGTCGCCGTGTGGAGCATTCTGAGCAACATCCTGGCGACGTTGATCATCCTCATCTGGCGGCCCTTCAACGTCGGAGAGCGCATTACCGTTCTACCGGAGGGGCTCGAGGGACAGGTTATTGACATCAACTTCATGTATACGACTCTCAAGTCGGATGGAGGCAGCAAGGTCGCTATCCCCAACAACTTCTTCGCCCAGAAATTCGTCCGCCGCCAGCCCCTGCGCGGTGAGCCCAAGCGAAGCCTGGCAGAGCAGCTCGAATCCGAGGAGCCGCTGAGCGATTAGGTTCTCTTATTTATTCACGGTGCCTCGTCGCCACAGTTCCCGAGCATCACTGCTGAGACTACGGTTGTTTACTGAGGGGTGCCGCCCAACAAGAGACCTCACCGGTGACGTCCCCGTGTGTTTGGCGTACCCACGATGTAATTCGCGACGACAGGCGCAGTAAAGCACGGGGTTGTTTTCGGTCCTCAAATATGCTTAAATAACGCAGCGGGGTTACCGGGCTTTGGTGGGCTTGTTGAAGGCCGCATCGCCAATGCCCGAACGAAGGGGTGATACAGGTGTGGGCCAGTTTACCACCGGTACCGGTCCGCCAACTTTCCGGAGTGTCCGATGGACCAGCGAATGACGGATTCTATCCTCGAGCGTCTTTTGAGCGTGCTGCTCGTTGCGGTTGGTGCAGCGGGTCTGATGAGCGTCGGTCTACGGGCTCAGGAGAAGCAGCCCGGCGAGGTTGCCCGGCCGGTCCATCGATGTGGAAAAGCCGAAGCTGCGGCGCGGCTGACGTCGGCTCAGCCGGAAGCCAGGCCAAGCAAAGCCTACCTCGAAACCATGGAGCAAACCGACGTTCAGCACTACATGCTGGACATCGAGGTCGCCAACCTCGACCCCGATAACAACACCTGCACCATCACCGGCAGCAACACGATGACCATCCAGAGTAAATCCAGCTCGCTCACGCAGTTCACGTTCCGTTTACGCGAGCAGTTCAACATCACCAGCGCGGTTGTCAACGGCTCGACACCGGTCAGCGTGAGCACGGAGAGTATTTCGACGCGGGTGGCAACGCTCGATCGGACCTATGCGATGGACGAGGTGTTCGATTTGACGATCGAGTACACCGGTCAGACGGTCTCCGCTGCCTTTGGCTCGATCGAGGTGGACACGCACTCGGGCGGCATCCCGGTGGTGGCGACGCTCTCCGAACCTTACTACGCCTACACATGGTGGCCTGCCAAGGACGGCGATCTCTATCTGCCGGGTGACAACTCGGACAAAGCGACGCTGGATTTCTGGATCACGGTCGCGGACAACTTCACGGTGGCGTCCAACGGTGTGCTCGAAGGTGTCGACACCTTGGCAGACAGCCGCAAGCGCTACCGATGGTCCACGGACTATCCGATCGCGACGTATCTGGTGAGTTTCTCGGCGACGGAATACAACACGTGGACGTCGACGTACACCTATCCGGGAGGCACGATGCCCGTCGAGTTCTTCATCTACCCTTCGCTCGACTCGCCCTATTACCGGTCGCTGTGGGAGGACTGTATCGACATGATCGGGACCTTCCGTTCCCTCTTCGGTGAATATCCGTTCGTCGACGATAAGTATGGTATCTACAACTTCCCATTCGGTGGCGGGATGGAACATCAGACCATGACCGGACAGGGAGGATTCAATGAATATCTAACCGCCCACGAGCTCTCCCACCAGTGGTGGGGCGATGCGGTGACCTGCAAAACGTGGAACCACATCTGGCTTAACGAGGGTTTTGCATCCTATGCCGAGGCCCTGTGGGCGGAGCACAAGGCCGGCAGCAGCGGTTTACCGGCTCTGAAGAGCTACATGGCCGGTATGCGGTACACCGGAAGCGGCAGTGTTTACGTCTACGACGATGAAGTGGATGAGCTATGGGAGATCTTCAACGGCAGCACGAGCTACAACAAGGGTGCATGGGTGGTGCACATGCTCCGCGGCGTGCTTGGTGACGACAATTTCTTCGACGCGATCGCCGCCTATCGCGCCACCTTCGAGGGCAGCGCAGCCACGACGGAGGACCTGCAGGCCATCTGCGAGGACTTTTACGACGGCGAGAGTCTCGATTGGTTCTTTGCGGAATGGGTATACGGTGAGCGCGCTCCGTCCTACGCCTACGGTTGGACATCGACGCAGGTCAATGGGAAGGACTACTTGTTGCTCTACGTCGACCAGGTTCAAAACATTTCGTATCAGCGGTTCACCATGCCGGTCGATATTGTCGTCAACGGTGACGCGACCCACGTGGTGTTCAACGATGCCGACCCCGAGCACTTTGTGATTCCCACAAACTCGACCCCGATGATCGTGCAGTTTGATCCGGATGCTTGGATTCTCTGGGACAGCGTCTCTGGAACCGGTTATGTTCCGGGGCCGCCAACAATCGTCGAGACGGCGCCCGCACCGGGCGCTGGCGTAGATTATGTGGAACAGACCGAATCGGTGAGCGTGTTCTTCCACACACCGGTGGACGCCTCGAGCGATGATTTCGCGCTGGTCGGCGAGACGGTCGGCAACGTGCCATTCTCGACGGGATCGCTGACGAACGTAAATCCGGTGATTCTGAACCTCTCCGGGCCGCTTTTGCCGGATATGTACACGTTGACGGTCACCGATGGCGTGGTCGCCACAGGCACAACGATGTCACTGGATGGCGAGATCGCAGATCCGCTGGATCCAAGCTCATTGCCATCTGGTGATGGGCTGGCTGGCGGAGGGTCGATGATACGGTTCACGGTAGTATCTTTCTTTCCGCTGGGCGACTTCGATGACGATGGTGACGTCGATCTGAATGACGCGGCCACATTCGCCGCGTGCTACACGGGCGAAGAGGGCGGACCGATCAATCCGGGATGCGAGCCCGGCGATCTCGATCTGGACGGCGACATCGACTGTGACGATTGGGTGCTGTTCAAGTTGGTGTGGACAGGTCCAGGCGATCCGCCGCCCTTTGCGCTCTGCGACCCCCCGATCCCAACCGTGTCAGGGTGGGGATTGCTGGTCCTGACGCTGCTGGTCCTAAGCAGCGGGGCCGTTCTTGTACGGCACAGACACATGGTCAGTGTATAGCCCGCCGGGACGGCACCGTGCGTCCGTGATCGGCAGATGACCACCCGCCGTCGGGCCTGAGATCTGGCCGCGACCCTTTCAGTTTGTGCAAACCTGTTTGGACAGCTACATTGGCGGTGCGGGTTACGCCGATTTTTAGTACGATCCACTACGGATGACGACTGCCGACCGCGCGGAAACTCATAGGACGTGGGGGAGGACCCCAACCCCGCTGGGAATATTGATTCGGGACATCTCGCGCGTCCGGGTTTCTGGTTTCGAGTCGGAACAGTCAAGGTTATTTACGAAGGCGCTTTGCACGAAAGGAACGAAGTGGTGGTCCAGAACCTTATGCGCAATGTAGTGGTTGTATCAGCCATCCTGGCAAGTGGTTGCGTCGTGCATGCCCAGAGCCATTTGATGCGCTACGCCGACGTGCACCAAGACACCATCGTGTTCACGTACGAAGATGATTTGTGGCTTGTCGGGACGGACGGCGGCGACGCCCGCCGTATCACCAACGACCCGGGTAGCGAACGGTGGGCGAAGTTTTCACCCGATGGTAAGCTCATCGCTTTCACCGCCCAGTACGACGGTGGTCACGACGTATACGTCATGGACGCCCGCGGTGGTGTACCTACGCGATTGACGTATCATCCGTCGAGTGACCGGGTTCTTGACTGGTTTCCCGACGGCAAGCACATCCTGTTCCGGGCGCGTCGCGAGTTCCCGATCCGTGCGGAAATGATCTACAAGGTGTCCATTGACGGCGGGATGCCGGTGAAGCTGCCCGTCGACCGGGCAGGGTTGACGGCCTTGTCACCCGACGCCAAGCAGATCGCCTACAACCGCATCAGCCGGGAAGCGCGAACGTGGAAGAGACACAAGGGCGGCACCGCTCAGGACATCTGGCTGGGAAGCCTGGAGAAAGGTGATTTTCACAAGGCCACCGATTGGGCCGGCACGGATAACTTTCCGATGTGGTCTGGAAACTCGATCTACTTCACCTCCGACCGCGAGTTTGGGACGCTGAACATTTACAGGTATGACCTGGGCAACGGCAAAATTACGCCGATGACCTCGTACCGAGATTACGACGTGAAATACCCGTCGATCGGCCCGGACAAAATCGTCTACCAGTACGGCGAGACGCTACACCTTCTCGATCTGCGCTCGGGCAGGACCCGCATGGTGCCCGTCAACATTCCAACTGACCTTGTGCGGATGAGACCGGAGTTTGTAGAGGCCGCTCCGACGAAGGGGTCGTTCAGCCTGTCACCGACGGCCAAGCGAATGCTGCTCGAAGACCGCGGCGAAATCCTCAATCTACCGGTCGAGGATGGAGATCCCATCAATCTGACGAAGACCAGCGACACGCGTGAGAAGAACGCTGCTTGGTCACCTGAGGGACGATGGGTGGCGTTCATCTCCGACAAAACCGGCGAAGAGGAGATCTATCTCGTCGATCAGAAGGGCGAAAACGAATGGCGCCAGCTTACTGCCGGCGGGCAGGGTTTCCGAATGCAGCCAAAGTGGTCACCCGACAGTAAGTGGCTGATCTTCTCGGACAAATATCTGCGGCTCAACCTCGTCGATGCCCAGTCCGGCGAGATCACGGTGGTCGACCAGGGTGACTACGATGACGGTTGGTATCGTTGGGGGATTCAAGACTATGTCTGGTCGCCCGATAGTCAGTGGATCGCTTACAGCAAGTTGGAACAAAGCCTCAACGAGGCCATCTTCCTATACTCTCTGGCAGACAAAAAGGTCCACCGTGTGACGGATGACATGTACCCGGACTGGAGCCCATCGTTCGATCCGCAAGGTAGGTATCTGTACTTCCTTTCTAACCGTACCTTCAACCCGATCATGGGGTTTGTGGATCGTAACCATGTCTTTCTCGACATGTGTCGGCCGTACGTCGTTGTACTCAAAGCGGGTGAGCCCACACCGTTCGCCCCCAAGGACTCGCAAGAGGAAGTAAAAGAAGTCGAGGAGAACACTGCAGACAAGGAGAAGAAGGAAGCGGAGAAGACTGAGGGAGAGGGTAAGAAGGATGGCGATGGTGACGAGGAGGAAAAAACGCACATCGACATCGAGGGGATCGAGTCGCGCATCGTAGTGGCCGAGGGTGTTCCCGCCGGGAACTACTTCCGCCTGGAGGCAACCGAGAAAGGTTTCCTTTATCTGGCAAAGGACGAACCCGAGTTCGAAAAATACCAGACTGTCACCGACGAGACCGGAGGGAAGCTGGACCTTTATCAGTACGACATCGAGAAAAAGAAGACCGAAAAGGTTCTTGAGGAAATCGCCAACTACCATCTCTCGGCCGACGGGAAGAAACTTGTCTATCGCTCTGGGAGTCAGTATGGTGTGGTCGATGCAGGCAGTAAGGCTTCAGTCGGCGATGGCAAGGTCGATTTAAGCCAAGTCCATATCCGTGTCGATCGCAATAGAGAATTTTCACAGATCTTCAACGAAGCATGGCGCGTCCAGCGCGACTGGTTCTATGATCCAGGTATGCACGGCGTGGACTGGGTGGCAATGGGAGAGAAATACCGGAAGTTCGTGCCTGACTGCGGGAACCGCAGTGACCTCAACTATCTGATCGGCGAGATGATCGGGGAGCTCAATGTTGGGCACACCTATGTCTTTGGTGGCGACATCGAGGACCAGGCCAAAGAAGTGCCGACCGGACTTTTGGGCGCCGACTTCGTTGCGGAACCCGGTGCGAACTACTACCGGATAGCCCACATCATTCCGGGTGTACCATGGGACGATTCGGAGCGGTCATCTCTCGCCGAGTTGGGATGCCCCATCAAAGAGGCTGAGTACCTGATCGCTATAGACGGCGAGCCGGTCACGACGAATGACAACGTCTTTCGATTGTTGCAGGACAAAGCCGGGACGGTCGTCACACTGACGTACAATGACCGCCCCACCACCGACGGTGCCAAGAAGTACCGCACCAAGACACTGCGAAGTGAACGCGGAATTCGATACAGGGAGTGGGTCGAGCAGAATCGCGCGTTCGTGGATGCGGCAACAAATGGACAAGTAGGCTATGTGCACATTCCGAATATGGGACAGGCCGGCCTTATTGAGTTCGCCAAGGTATTCTATTCCCACCATTATAAGAAAGGGTTCGTCATCGATGCACGGTACAACGGTGGTGGGTTCACGTCATCGATGATCATCGACCGACTGGAGCGCGAGCTGCTCGGTGTAACCCAGCCACGCGAGGGGAAAGTTCTTCACGAGCCTGAGCGCACGTTCCACGGGCACATGATTGTACTCGTGAACGAAGACACGGGTTCGGATGGTGAGAACTTTGCCGATGCTGTTCAGACCAAGAAGCTGGCCCCGGTACTCGGGATGCGGACATGGGGCGGTGCAGTGGGGATCGAGCTGCACCAGCCGCTCGTTGACGGCGGTGGAACGACACCACCGCAGTTCGGGTCTATCGGGATAAATGGCCAATGGGCCATCGAGGGAGTAGGCGTTATACCGGATATCGAGGTCCAAAACATGCCGGGCGACATGCTCCGCGGGAAGGATGCGCAGCTCGAAACCGGCGTTCAGTATGTTCTCGATCAACTGAGAGAGGATCCCATGGAGCTTCCATCGGTCCCGGTCTATCCTGACAAGAGTAAGGCATCGGGTATGTAGTCGTCCCTGAAAAAGACACAAACACGGCCGTTGGATAAGTGATTCGGAGGAATTGGCAAGCCGCGGCCAGGTTTCGATCCAGTGGATCAGTGCATAAAGGAAC
>CAYOQG010000005.1:0-39619 GCA_964405925.1 uncultured Phycisphaeraceae bacterium
TGTCGCGGCAGGAACGAGCGAAGACTGCAACTTAAACGAAGTCCCCGACGAGTGCGAACCGGACGTTGTTTGCAACCAAAACGGTATACTGGACATCTGCGACTTGGCCGCAGGGACAAGTCCCGACTGCAATGCAAATGCAGTGCCAGACGAATGCGACCTTGCAGAAGGTACAAGCGAGGATTGCAACACGAACGCCATCCCGGACGAATGTGAGCCGCCCGATGACTGTAACGAGAACGGTGTTCAGGACATCTGCGACGTGGCTGCCGGGACGAGCGACGATTGCAACGTGAACGAAGTACCGGACGAATGCGAGATCTACGACTGCGGCCCACCGGCAGGACAATGCCCCGGCACGGGGGATTGCTGCCAGCCGGGCGGCAACGGTACGCCCGGTTGTGATTGCTCGCGATGCTGCCTGGCAGTCTGTAGTGTTTACGCGCCCTGCTGCAGCATGTGGGACACGATCTGCGCTTTGTTTGCAAGCGTCCTGCCTGACTGTGATTGTGGATACCCTGGACAAGCTTGGAGCCACGACTGCAACGAAAACGGAATACTCGACGACTGCGAGGTCGCGGACGGAAGCAGCGAGGACTGTAACGACAACGAGATTCCGGATGAATGCGATCCCGACCTGGACTGTAACAGCAACGGGATTCAGGACGTCTGCGACGTCGCCGCCGGAAGCAGCAACGACTGCAACGGGAACGAGGTCCCCGATGAGTGCGAAGGCGACTGCAACGGCAACGGAGCGCCGGACGATTGCGATATCGGGGATGGTACGAGCGAGGATTGCGAGGGCGACGGCGTTCCTGACGAGTGCGAGCCTTTCCTGGACTGCAACGCCAACGGCGTTCGCGACGCCTGTGACGTGGCAACGCAGAGCAGTCAGGACTGCAACGACAACGAGCAACCCGACGAGTGTGAGGTTGATTGTAACGCCAACGGTGTGCCCGACGAGTGCGATCTGCAAAGCGCCGACCCGGCGGCGGCAGACAACTGCGCGGACGCGAACCGTGCCTGTCCGGGCATCACCTACGCCGGCTCAACCTTCAGCGCGTCGAACGATGGCGTATCCAGCTGCGGCTTATCCGATTTCAGCCGCGACAGGTGGTACTACTATCGCGCGCCGACGGACGGTGTGGTGACCATATCACTGTGCGATTCGTACTATGATACCGTTGTTGCGGTGCATTCCAGCTGCCCGGGCACAATAGACAACGAGATCGCCTGCAACGACGACTACTGCGGGCTTCAGTCGCGCGTGGCACTCCCAGTAACCGCGGGGGAAACATACTGGATCAGAATCGCCGGCTTTTACCTGGAAACGGGGACGTTCCGGATGTCTCTTACCGGTCCGGGGACCGCGTTGGGTTGCGAGGCCGCCTCCGAAGACTGCAACCTCAACACGGTTCCGGACGAGTGCGACGTGGCAGACGGCACGAGCCAGGATTGTCAGCTCGACGGTATTCCTGATGAATGTCAAGTGCCTCCGATTGCTCCCGGGGCGCCCGACTGTGACGGAAACGGCGTGCCGGACGAGTGCGACCCTGACTGTCAACCCAACGGCGTTCCAGACGTTTGCGACATCGACAGTGGGATGAGTATAGATTGCAACGACAACTTGATACCGGACGAATGTGATCTGGCCTCTTCGGCAAGTGAGGACTGCAATGGCAACAATCGACCTGATGAGTGCGACATCTTCGGTTGCGGCGAACCGGTCGGTGCTTGCCCGGGCAGCGGCGACTGCTGTGTCCCCGGCGGCAACGGCACTCCGGGATGTGATTGCGCGGGTTGCTGTCACGAAATATGCTCCATCCAGCCAAGTTGCTGTGAACAAAGCTGGGATGGTTTTTGTGCAGCGATTGCGACCCTGGCGCCCGCATGCGATTGCGGTGGGGAAACGCAGGTTTGGAGTTACGACTGCAACGAAAACAATGTGCCTGACGAATGCGACATCTCCGACGGGGTGAGCGAGGACTGCAACAGTAGTGGGATCCCGGATGCGTGCGAACCGGACAGCGACACCGACGGCACGATCGATGATTGCGATGGATGCCCGCAGGATCTGTACAAGACCGCTCCTGGACAATGCGGCTGCGGCGAAGTCGATCTCGATACTGACGGCGATGGTCAAGCGGATTGCGTGGACCCGGACGACGATAACGACGGCGTCGCGGACGGCGTGGACATCGCTCCGTTGGACCCCGCTTTCTGCGAGGACGTCGATGCAGACGGCTGTGACGACTGTGCGATTGGGACTGATGGCTACGGACCGCTGGCCGACAACGATCCGAGCCAAGACGGGATCGATTATAACGGTGACGGGCGCTGCGATGAGGAGACCATTCCCGCCAGTTCGGTGTGGGGTCTTGCGATCATGGCCCTGCTGGCCCTTGTGGGCGCGAGGCTGTTCTTCGGTCGGCACGTCGCCCAACATGATCACGGTCAGGTCTCCGGCGGTTGCCGTAGCGAAGCTGCCGCAGAATCTGTTCATGCTCGATCGCCGTGAATTGCCGCGTCTGGCTCTCTGCACAAAGAAGCAGCCAGCGATAGCGGTCACCATTCGCGTGTCGTGAACGAAGCAGATGTGAGGCGCTGGAGATCCTACGGACACGGTGGCCTCGGCGATGCAGATAGCACGCCCACTTGAGAACGAATTCCGAAAGGTCGGATGATCCAGCCATGCGGTCAGTTTGAGTGACGAATTGATAACGATTGCACCGGTGCAGTGCCGACTTTGCCGGACACGGGAGGCCTGGCAATCTATGCACGGAGCTTCAGAGTGCACTGCGACCACAGAAGGTCGTTGTTCTCTCGGAGGAGAGATCACGGCAGATTGTAATTGGAGACGCAGCATGGAAGCCCCTACGTTCACGTTGTCAAAGAGAGCGGCGGTTACCAGAGGGGGCGAGGTGGCTAGCCCTCCAGTCTAACCGTGTGGGAACGTCTAGCGGTGTGGTCCGGCCTGTCTGCCCTGTAACCCGCTAACTTGACAGTCTGGAGGGGACGGACCGTGTTGGCCCGTCCTGTTGACGTGTAGCTCAAGCGATTGTGGAAGCTACGGTGAGTTCTGAAGTGAGGAGATTGAGCGTGATGTCCACGTCGACCGGAAGCTGGCGGAGCCATTTGGTGAATTGGGCCAGCATCAGGCCTGCGGCGACGTTGGCACAGTAGATCGTGCTCTTGGCCGTGCAAGAACCGGAATAGGCCTGCTCGCCGGCAAACAGCGTGGTGGGATAGTGAGCACGGGACTTTGGGTCGCAGGCGATAAGGATGCGGCACATCTCCGCGGCCATGCGCCCGTCCGCGAAAAACTCGACACGACTCCGTACTGCCTCCCAGATGAATCTCCGTGTTTCAATCGAATCGACGCAGCAGAACAGGACGTTGCCGACCTTCGCACTGCGCCGGAAACGCTCCTGCTTACCGGTGGGCGGGGGAATACGACCGGAACGTCCACGTGGAACCGATTGCGGAGCCGGGTTTGGGCCACAAGGTCCGCCGAGGTGCTGTCTTCGATGATCTTGATGAAAGACAGGGTTTCGACGCCCGTCTGTCATCCGCACAGATCAACGGCGCGGCGGACCTGTGTCACGTGAACGATTACGGTCTGGCGGTGCACCTCAAACAAAAGGGTTGGCCATCGGCACTTGGACCGCCCACAAGGATCCCGCCGAGGCACACATCGCAGTGACAGTAACAGAACTCCCTTGGAAGTGGCTGTATGAGTGAGGGGTTATCTTGCCGGAGAATCTGGGCGTGTCCGCGACTCGATGGCCGAGACAAGCCAGCGGCCCAACTCAGCCACCTGTGTCTCACGCGCGATCAATGTGTTGGGAACGTGCGCATCACTGAGCATTTCAGCGTCGAGTATGATCCCGTCCTTGGCTACTTCGTGCATGTTGACATCTCGCTTGGCAACGCGTGCATCGTTGCCGGGCAGAACGCCCATGAATTCTGACCGAGCGAGTGTTTATCTTCTTTGTCCGGGGGATGTGCCGAGCATGCCGAGGCCTGCTTCGGGAGCTGACCGGGCCGATCAAGCGCTCACTCCTGCGGGGTCTTGCCCACGCTGTAGATGGTCACGACCGAAGCGATCAATGCAACGGCCGAAATGGCGTCCATGGAAAAACTCCATCGGTTTTCGTCAGTCGCCATCGCGATCACCGATGGAGTTACTACCTATTCCTGTTACCGATCTGCTTCCCCGTGGTAAGAAAAAATCCGGGTATTTTTACGAAAGTCGTGACTAGCCCGGCAGGTGTTTCGAACATGGCGCCGGGCCCCTCGTAGAACACAAGAGCGATGGGGCGTTACACACTCACCCCGCCGACGGACGGTTGACAGGGTCACTGTGCCTCCCGAATCCATCGAGTAGTTGGACTGCTTGGCGTGCGATCCGAGGGCGCACACCAAAGACGCGCTGCACCTCCGCTTCAAGCTTTCGCCCTTTCAGGGCACTTCTGAACAGCCGCTTCATGAAGCGAAGATGCCGATTCCTCCACCAAGGCGACCTTGGCAAAAAACGGATCAACTTTGAGATAGCCGGTCCAGCGAGGGAAATAGAGACTTCGATTCCCGCCTCCTCCACGCCTTTTCCCAAAACGCGCCGAAAATCAGCAGCTACCTTTGTCGCTTGATTCTTCGCTGTTAGATAGGCCTCACCGTCTGGGGCGTTATCGAGGCTAACTGCCCACTCTCTGAAGTTGCGCGATTCTCTGGATTCTCGCATCTGGGACGCTACTGACCAGAGATCCTGCGGTTCCTTGCACTCACGCAGAACAGCCATTAAGAACAGCGGCATCTCGATCGTGAACAAATCGCGTTCGACTTCCTTGTTGATCTCATCGGCCTCTTGATACCACACCTTCTTGAGCTGTTCGATGGACAATCGTGATGGGACGTCTTCATCACCGGGAATCAGTACCTGCGTCAGAGCAGCAGCAAAGCAATGTGGGCTCTCCTTCTGATTAGCGAAGAACGGTATTCCGTTTATCATCGCTCGCGGTAGGAGCTCCGCCCATTCAGCAACATAGTCGCATAATTCTTGTACGCGAATTGTCTCCGTATTCGGATCAAAGCGGCACGGTTTGTCTTTGTCGATGAGCCCTTCTCTCGGAAGCTCAGCTCCGAAGACGTTCATGAATTGCCTGAAACCTCGCTCAACCATGATTTCCTCTACAGCAGTCGCCATAAAGTCGTAGATTTCATCGCTTTCATCATCAGACCCCACCTCCAGCGGCCCTCTCCCTTCGCTAAGCTCAATCGGCATAGCTGGGCACCTCGTGACAAATTCCCGACGTAATTCCTCTTCCAAACAGTCATCGAGATTCAGAACGAACATCTTCTCTCGTGTCAACATAACATTGAGAAAGGTGTCTAGTGCTGATATCGCTTCGGCAAGATGGGCGGGGAGTAGAGAATCCAGGGAGCGATCGGGATTTCCGACCACTGCACATGCTGTCTCTGTAGAAACAGCAGCTGACCCTGGTGGGATAGATGGGGTCGCAGTTTCATTCTTGACTGCCATGGTTTGACCTCCGAGGGACGTTTGAAACACTTCCTACCGATGGAGTGGAGCGCGTTGTCACCCGCTGGTCGTCCAGTTCAACGTCACGGCGTGTCCGACGGTCGAGCGGATGGCTCAGCAAATCGTCGAGGCATTCCCTGAGGACCATGCCCCGCGGTTCTTGATACGAGATCGTACCTCAATGTATGGTACGGCCTTCCAACAGCGGGTCAAGCACATGGGTATAGAGTAAGTCGTGGTGGCGTACCGCTCACCATGGCAGTCTCCGCACGCCGAACGACTCATCGGATCAGCCCGACCGCTCAAGGCTTGACCAAAAGTGCGGGAGAACCAATATTGGATGTGCGTTTCCAGCGGGCCGACGCACAGGACGCGCTATAGGCGGCCGCACGTTCCTGCCATGAGCCAATCATGCATCGCGTGTGAACTCGCCCAGGTCAGACATGGCTTCTCGGAGAGCCTTCAGGGCCGACTTACTCAGAGCGACGACGGTTGCCTCGGATTTGTGGAGCCGACGAGCCACCTCGGCGACGGGAACAACCTCCAGAAAACGGAGTTCGATCACCTGTCGGTGCAAGTCGGAAAGGCAAGAGAGGCACGCCTGAAGCGCACCGATGGCCTCTTCGCGGCGAGCCACCCGGCTCGGTGTGGTGGAGTCCGCATAAAGCTCGTCGAGCAAGTTCCAATAAGATTCGCTTCCCAGGGCCGCGTGCAGGCTTATCTCCCTCTTAATGTCGCGCTTTTGGCATCGCATGGCGCGCTGGGTGTCGATCAGTCTGTTATCGATGATCTTCGTGACCCAGTTGAAAAACGACTCCGGGCTGCGCTGCTCAAACTGATTGAGTCGTCGGAACACATCGAGGTATGCTTCCTGTAGGATATCCTCTGGAGCTACTTTGACCTTGAGGACCGGATCCATTCGTGCCTCGATCCGGCTGCGGAGCCTGGAATGGTATTTGGCGAGCAGTTTGCACACTGCCGAAGAGTCGCCCTGGCAAGCCGCGTCGACCCAGTTTTGCGTTTGCCTGTTTTTGGTCACGAGGGTACCCAGACAAACCGGCTCTACGCAGGCCTGTCTTCCTGTTGCATTCCCACTCTGTCTCTTTGGTACCAGGCATCGTATC
Organism: uncultured Phycisphaeraceae bacterium; assembly: GCA_964405925.1. GTDB lineage: Bacteria > Planctomycetota > Phycisphaerae > UBA1845 > UBA1845. The sequence continues at coordinate 6,664 of CAYOQG010000005.1, forward strand.
CGTGGGGGCCGCTGCCTGAAAGCACCTTGTGCTCGGCGCGACTTTTGTGTACCATTGAGCAGTGCGAGACCGGGGCGTATGAGTCTTCTCCGAGGGTGCCACAATGGACCCCCGTCCGCCAGATCGAGACCGCCAATCCGATGAGCGCGTTGACGCGCTGATCAGCGAGTACTTTGATCGGAAGCAAGCTGGTGAAGGCCTGGACCCCGGCAGCTTCGCCGCGGAACACCCCGAACTGGCTGACGAGTTGTTGCCCTACCTGGAAGGCCTGTCGTTTCTCGACAAGGTCCGTCCGCTGGCAGATGCGGGTGCGAATAAGCGAGTTGACCGTCCGCTCGCCGCAGAGCTCTCAGGCGAGCCGGAGTACAGGCTTCTGGAACCCATCGGTCGCGGCGGCATGGGCGTGGTTTACAAAGCCCTGCAAGTTGGCACGAAGCGCGTCGTTGCACTCAAGGTCCTGTCAGGGGGCGCCCTCGCTTCGGAGGCCGCCCTGCGGCGTTTTGAGCGGGAGGTGGAGCTGGCCGCCCGCCTCCAGCATCCAGACATCGTCAGAGTTCTGGAGAGCGGCGAAATAGCCGGGCAGCGGTACTACGCTATGGATTACGTAGACGGTGTTCGGCTGGACCGATACCTATCTGCGTCACAGCCCGACGTTCGCACTACCTTGGCACTTTTCCAGCGAATATGCGAGGCTGTCGAGTACGCGAACGAGCATGGTGTCATTCATCGGGATCTCAAGCCGGCCAACATACTCATTGACAGCGACGGTGACCCACACGTACTAGACTTCGGACTGGCCAAATCGACCGACTGTGCCGAGACAGAAGACCCCCTCTCGGTCGACGTTTCTCTTCCTGGACAGGTCCTTGGCACGCTCTATTATCTATCACCGGAGCAGGCTGTGGGTGCTGTTGACGAGATCGACGCGTGTACCGACGTCTACGCGCTGGGCGTCACTTTATTCGAAGCGTTGACGGGTTCGTTGCCTTTCGACACGACAGGTCGACCTTCAGAGGTTCTCAAGCGCATCCTGGAGGATGCGCCGATCGCGCCTTCCACTCTTACTAAAGAGGTGGACGATGAGGTCGAGACGATCATTCTCAAGGCCTTGGAAAAGCATAAGGCTCGTCGCTACCAATCCGCGAAGGAGCTGGGCGAGGATATTCGCCGGTACCTCGACGGCGAGCCGATCCTGGCTAAGCGACCGAGCAGTCTTTACGTATTCCGCAAGAAGTTGCGCAAGCATCGGTTGCCGGTTGCGGTCGGTGCGATAGTTGTCGCGTTGTGCCTGTTGGGGTTTCTGGCCTCAGATTGGCATAGGCAACGCAGCTTGGCCAAGGCGCACCGGGCAGCCCGGCGGGCCATCCTGATCTGCCAGCACAGCGTGGAGAGCGGTGGGGGAGATGCCGCGCTCGGGCAGGCGGTGGCCCTCGACAACCAATATCGGTGGCTGCCGGAAGCCCCTCTCGTCCGGGCACAGGCCACATACCGGTCCGAATGGCCATATCGGGCAATTCAGAACCTCGAGCAGGCGCTGGCCAGCGATCCGTCGCGCTGGCCTTGCCGCGCCTTGCTTGCCGAGATATACGGTCAAATGGGTGACGCAGATAAGGCACATGAGTTGCAGACAAAGGCTGAGCAAGAAGCGCCCGACACCGCCGAGGCCTGGTACCTGCGCTCGCTCGCTACGCTGAACCGGCAACGCGCCCTTCAGTGCGCCATGCGGGCCGTCGAACGCGACCCGTCACACAGCGGTGCATGGCGTCGGCTTGCCTGTTTGCATCAACTGACCGGTGATCTGCAAGGTGCTCTCCGCGACGCCGACAAGCTCATCGAGTTGGGCGAGGCTCGGTCGGAATGGGTTTTCTTCAAAGGCCCGATCCTGTGCACCCAAGGCCACTATCGGCAAGCCATTGAAGAATATGACAAACTGATCTCTCTTAAACCGAGAGACGCGAGCGCCCACCTTTACCGCGCCCACACGTATCGGCGGGTCGGGGAATACGAGAAGGCTGTCGCTGACTACGACAAAGTCGTGGAGCTGACCGGAGAGGCCACCGCAGAGGTCTGGATTTTCTATCAGCGAGCCACGCCCCTATGGATTCTTGGGCGGACCGATGAGGCTCTCAGGGACTACGCGCGGGTCCGGTTAAGGGTGGGGGAGCCACGCTATTCTGCGGCACGACGGTTTCTCATCCTTCGCGAGGTCGGCCGGCCGCATGAGGCCGAAGAGGTCCTGAACGCGGCTCTACGCGACCTGGAAGACCCGGGCGACCCCGGGCAGGCCTGGCTCCGCAAAATCTTCCTGTGCCTAGCCGGTGAGCTTATACCGGAGAGACTCATCGCGGATGCCGTCACTCGGGGCAACCTGGAATGGCTCTGCGAAGCCTACTACTACGCCGGAGAAGTCTGTTTACTGTCAGGCCAGATTGCCGAATCGCGCCGCTACTTCGAGCAATGCGTTGAGACCGGTCTACAATTCGACCCCGACACGGCTCCGGGCACGCCCATGAATGAGTTCGAGCTTGCCCAGTGGCGTCTGGAGCGCCTGTCGGGAGATTCTTCCACGCCTTTGCCTGAAGAAAACTGAAAAAAAGTCAAAAAGTTCTTCATGTCCCGGCGCCGTTTACGTTTTAGATGATAGAGACCAAAAAAGGGTGGGCTGACCACGGGCAGTGAACGACTGTGTGTGCGCGCCCGCCCGGCCGGTGAGTGGAAGGGGCCCGGCGGTTCACACCATACCTTGCGTGCACCTCAGCAACGAAACGCCCTTAAAGACAGCCAAGGTGTTGCTTTCGACATACAAGAATTCGAGTCGGCCAATGGGTCAAGCCGGACCAGTAGCCAGCTATGCCCCGGAGAATGCTGGGGACACCCTCAGTGGGCAGGCGCTCGCTGTAACCGACACAGCTCTGTCTCTCCAGGGCTTAGGAGGCAACGCACGTTAAGGAGAAGAATCATGGCACGTCGAAACCGGCCTGATGCACTCTGGGCCGCAGCCCTCATTCTGGCGATGTGTGCGGGCACTTCCTCGCAAGTCCGCGCGGAAACTGCAACGCCGTCCGAAATGGAGGTCGTATGCCGCAACTGGCTTTCCTACATGGTCAATCAACAAGGCCACTGGGGCGGAGCGACTGACCCGAAAATTGTGGGCGTCGATGAGATCGTCGCGGATGACCAGGTTGTGGCCCGGTGTTTCTCGATCGCACCTCGGGGGCATGTCGTCGTGCCTGTCCTCCAGGAACTGCCACCCGTCAAGGCCTACTCTGACGAGTGCTCTCTGAACGTCAGCGCACGCGGCGGTCTGCTGCAGATCCTGCGCGATGTGCTAAGCAGCAGGAGCGAACTGTACATCGATGTCTACGGCAGCCTGGAGGCCAGCCAGCCGGACAGCGGTAAGGTCCTGCTCGGTCGCGAGCACCGCGAACAGTGGGACCGTTTTCTCGCGCCCCCGGAGCAATTCAAGGCTGAGCTCCCAATAGGAGGCGATCCCGCATATCGCAGCACCAGCTATTTGCTGTCCACGCATTGGCACCAGGGCTACCCGTTCAACCGTTATTGCCCTTCGGGCGATACAGACTGTGGCTCCGGCGATTGTCCAGGCGGAAAGGATCCGGACGACTATGCGACGAAGGTGGGTTGCACCGCAACCGCGGTCGCGCAGATCATGAAGTACCACGAATGGCCGAAGTGCGGTGTCGGGTGGCTGGTTACCGACGACTGGGAAGGGGACAGTTCCTGTGGAGCTGCGGGACCTCCCTATCCCGACGCTCAGACCCTGTACCGTGATGTCTCAGACGCCTACGAGTGGGTGGACATGCCGAATGATTGCTCCTCCGGATGCACGGACGGACAGGCCCACGCGCTTGGGGAGTTGTGTGCCGAGGTGGGCCTTGCGCTGAAAACCGACTACGGAGTCTGTGGTTCGAGTGCAAACCTGTGGGAAGCACAGGCCGCTCTGCCGGAGTATTTCGCTTACCAAGATACCATTGAGAAGCTAGATCGCGATGATTATGCCACAGCCAGTGCCTGGTTCGCCGTGATCGAGGCCGAGATCGATGCCGGCCGGCCGATGGCGTATCACATCAAAGACCACCAGATAGTCTGTGATGGGGCCCAAGAGGCCGGCGGACTGAAGCAATACCATATGAACTACGGCTGGGGGAACAACAACTGCGATGACCCCCCACACCCGTGCACGGATTGGTATACCATTGACGAGTTGTATTGCCCTTGGGAGCCGGACGACGTGTGTCCCCCCTTGGAGGAGTACCTACTCAGGTATATTCAACCGGGCCCTGCAGTGTGGATCGACGCTCACCCCGCTACCCAGATCGTCTGCGAACCCGACCCGGTGACCTTCTCCGTTGATGCCAATGGCGTGGGCACGCTCTCGTATCAGTGGCGGAGGTATTCTGTAGACATTGAGGGCGCAACATCGGACTCTTATACCATATCCTCGACGCTCCCGACCGACGCCGGGGGCTATTCGGTGGTCGTGACCAGCACTTGCGAGCCCTCGGAAGCTCCCGCGATTATCAACGACGTGACCAGCAACACAGCCACACTAACGGTCAACACACCTGTATCCATCACACAGGACCCCCAAAATGCCGAGGCCTGCGAGGGCGGACAGGTGACGTTCACCATCGGTCTGGCTGGGTCATCGCCGTTTACCTATCAGTGGTACCACAACGGTCAAGAAATCATCGGCGCGACCAACAATGTGTACACAGTCAACCCGGTCACGACGGCTGACGCGGGTACCTATGACGTAGTGGTGAATAACGACTGTAACGAAGTGACCAGCGCCCCAGCGACATTGACGGTCAACACGGACCCAACCATTACGCAACAGCCCCAAAGCCAGACAGTCTGCGAGGGTGACTCTGTCACATTCAGCGTCGACGCGACGGGTACGCCGGCGCCGAGCTATCAATGGTACCATAACAATAATCCAGTCGGGCCGGATGATAGCTCGTACACGATCGATTCCGTGTCACCTTCGCACGCCGGGTCGTATAAGGTCGAGGTCACCAACGAGTGTGGTTCCGTGACAAGCAACACCGCCGGATTGGCCGTCGATACCCTGACGATCACGCAACATCCCCAAAGCCAATCGAAGTGCGAGGGCGAATCCGTCACATTTACAGCAGCCGCCACCGGCACACTGCCATTGAGCTACCAATGGCGTAAGGACGGTATACTCACCGGGGCAACCGGCACGTCGTACACGATCGATCCGGTCTTGCCCACCCACGCAGGTACGTATGACGTCGTGGTGAGCGGAGATGTCTGCGTTGCTACCAGCAACCCAGCCGAATTGACGGTCACGACGCCCGTCACCATTACAGAGCATCCCCAAAGCCAGGAGATCTGCGAGGGTGAGCCGGTTACGTTTACGGTCACCGCCACCGGGGCACCTGACTTGAGTTACCAGTGGCGCGTCGGCGGAGTAGATATCCTCGGCGCAACGGCCGACTCATACACAATTCCTGCAGTGGCACTCGATAACGCTGGTGAATATGACGTCGTCGTGAGCGATGGTCCCTGCTCCACAACCAGCGATACTGCCATATTGACCGTCGCAACACCTGCCACCATTGTACCTGGGGGGCATCCCGAAGACAACACCGTCTGCGAGGGTGACTCCGTCACATTCGAGGTCGACGCGACGGGCACACCTCCGCCAACCTACCGATGGTTCCACAATGACAATCTTATCCCTGACGCACAAGATGCCTCATATACCATCGAGCCGGTGACGCTCGATGATGCCGGTGTATATTTCGTGGTGGTGAGCAACGTCTGCAACTCTGTGGATGTGGTAAGCGATCCCGCCGTGTTGAGCGTACAGCCGCTGACGATCACCCTGCCCGACAATAACTACCCCGACATCCAAAGTGCCATCGACGGTGTCTGCGAGACCGGCGGTACGGTCATCCTGGGTGACGGAACGTACGACGGGCCGGGCAACAGGGACCTGAATTACGGCACGAAGGAGATCACGGTGCGCTCGCAGAGTGGGAATCCGGAGGACTGCATCATCAACTGTGGTGGAACGCCAGCCGATCCGCATCGCGGATTCTTCTTTTACACTTGTGAAGTACAACAGGTCTTGGAGGGCGTGACGATCAAGAACGGGTATGATCTCTGGCAAGGCGGCGGAATTTACTGCGTGGAGGGCTGCCCGCTAATCCGTAACTGCATTTTCCTTGACAACAAGGTCGGCCGCTTGGACCCGGACCCGCCGGATGAGGCGGGTTCCGGCGGCGGATTCGCCGGACGAGGCTGTGGGGCCACCCTTGAGAATTGCATCTTCTCCGGAAATTTGGCCGGCTCGACGGTAGACGGCGGCGGCGGAGTGTCTTGCAAAGAGTGCACACCCGAGTCCGGGTGTACCCTGTTCCTTCTCGGGTGTACTTTCGATGGCAATTTAGCACCGAACGGCACGGATTGGCTTCCGTCGAATCCTCCGGGTAGTGGTGGTGGTGGCGGCCTGTACGCGGGAGGTGTATCCACCGACGAGGCATGCGAGGTCGAACTCTGATGCTCGACATTCTATGGCAATTCGGCCCCGATGGGCCGCGGGGGCGCGGTGTACGCCGGGAGAGGCTCCACCACCTGGGTATACAACACGATCACCGCTTTCAATAACGCCTCGGCTGCAGGAGGCGTCGCGTGCCACCACGAAACCGGATTACCCCATCCCAACGACGGTCATGCGGAGCTCTACTGCAGCGATGTCTATGGCAATGCTGGCGGCGATTGGGTAGACTGCATCTGGAATCAGGGTGGGCAAAACGGCAATTTCTCGGCGGACCCGCTGTTTTGCGATCCCGATAACGGAGACTTCGGCCTACGCAGTGCGTCGCCTTGTGCTCCGCAACAGAACCCTGACTGCGGCCTAATCGGTGCACATGACGTAGGATGTGCAGTCTCTTGGTTTGAAGACTTCGATTCCTATGACCTTGGCAGCGGGATGCACGGCCAGGGAGGATGGAAAGGCTGGGACAATGACGTGGCCTACGATGCCTTTGTGACCGATGCCCAGGCACACAGTACTCCCCAGTCAGTAGAGATTGCCGGCAACTCTGATTTGGTGCATTTACACTCTGAATACGCCTCGGGCTGCTGGACCTACACGGCGTGGATGTATGTGCCGCAAGACTTCGGATCTGGAGGCACGGAGGATCGAGGATCGTACTTCGTGCTTCTGAACACCTATAATGACGGAGGCCCATATCACTGGTCGGTTCAGCTCCATGCAGACTCGGACACAAACAGCTTCATACGTGATGGTGTCAGCCCTGCGAGCTCACCCCTGATCACCGGTCGCTGGGTGAAGTTGGAGGTCGACATCGATCTGGACAACGACTCGTACCGAGTCTTCTACGATGGCACTGAATTGGGAGCGGCCGCATCCTGGACTGCGGGTGTTTTTGGTGGAGGAGGAGGCGTGCCGGATATCGCTGCCGTTGATTTGTTCGCCAACGGCTCTACGCCGGTTTACTGGGATGATCTATCATTGATGTCCTGCGCGGAGAGGGAAGCTTGCTGTCTACCAGATAGCAGTTGCGTCATGACTCCCTTGTTGACCAACGAGTGCGCGGATCGCGGAGGCGATCCACAGGGTCCGGGGACGGACTGCGACACGGCGAATTGCCAACCGCTGAAGTGGAGCCAACCACCTTTGTACAACCCTGCTTCCCCCAAGCCCGAATGCTTGTGGGGTTGGGATGAGCCCTCGATCTACGGTGGAGGGGAGATCGCAGCAGACGACTGGCTTTGCACGAGCGAGCAACCTATCAGTGACATCCACTGGTGGGGTTCATACATCGGGTGGGCGGATGTTGAGCCGCCGCCTGGAGCTCCGGAGTCGTTCCATATCGGCATCTGGACAGACGTGCCTGCAGGCGTGGATCAGCCGTTCAGCCACCCGGATACTCTCATCCACGAATGGATCGTCCCGCGAGAAGAGCTGAACGAGAGGCCCGTTGCGTGCGACTACCATCCTGACTTTATGAGTGCACCGGAGGCTTGCTTCCGGTATGATTTCGTGATCCCAGAGCCGGAGTGGTTCTATCAAGAGCCTTCCTGCAACATCTATTGGATTAGTATCGCCGCGATGTACAGTAGTCCGTGGGAGAATGCGTGGGGCTGGAAGACCCGGGAGCATTTCTTCAACGATGACGGGGTGATCATCTGGGCACCAATGGAACCGCAGCTCGGCTCGGTCTACCAATCTGGCGTTCCGCTGGAGCTGCAAGGCACCTCCTGGGACTTGGCTTTTGCCCTGACCACCGTCTGTGATGACGCGGACGATGACGGAGTCTGTGACCATGAGGATAACTGTCCTTCTGTGCCCAATTTGGATCAGAGCGATTCCGAGATAGGTTGGGTCGTCAAGAGCGATAGCTTCGAAGGATCCACCGTGGACACCGATTATTGGTTCGTCCTACGGCCTGAGTACTTGGCAACAACCACGGAAAAGGCAATAGACGGCGACAAGTCACTTCGTATGTATATAGACGAAGGGGGATATCCGGGGTACGTGCGCCACGATTTCGATCAACCAGAGACGGGGACAACAAAAATCTGGTACTGGTACCACGAGCGAAACCTGGACATACTCTCGATCAATGGCAACTTCTACAACGGCGTTGCATACTGGTCGGACTACAGCACGACGCACTGGGTGTATCAGGTTCACCGAAATGAGCCCGGTGGGGGCGTGTACGTGAGCTCTGTGCCATTGCCTGCCACGAAGAGATGGGTTCAGTTTATGATGACGGCAAATGGCAGCGGTGTGGAAATGTACGTCGACAACCAGGATGGTGCCGGATTCCAGCTCATACATCAGTGGACGGACGAAGGCTACTTCACTCGCTTCGCCCTGGGCCACACGTGGGGCCAGAATGAATACACGTACTGGGATCTCTATGAGAATGATTTTGAGCCTGTGGAAGTGGCTTCACCCGATGGGGTCGGGGATGCTTGCGACAATTGCTGGTACGTCCCTAACCCAGATCAGAATGACAGCGATGGCAACTGCGCGGATCCGCCTTACCTGTCGGATCCACTATGCGGGGACGCCTGCCAGGAGTGCCTAATCGCCGGGCTGCCGTTCGATGATCCGATTCCGGTGCCCGTGGACATCGGGTTCGGGACGAAGAACCGCTACTTGTCGTTCATGGGTGGTGATCCTGGTCGGTTGCAGGCGGTCCAGGTTACCTTCGTGAACCTGCCGGACTTTCCCTTTGCCAATGGTCGCACCGCGTGGGTGCAGGAGCCGTTCCTGGTAACCGAGGCATCTGGGGATAGCGGCCCAATGCCACCGCCGACCATGCGGGCAGCGGTGCTGGACTGCGATCCGTACTACACCGATTGGAGCACATATGGCACGGTGCACGTCTATGACGCCGGCATCGTGCAGGGTTCCACGTACCAGTTGAGATTGATTGACTCAACGTGTGACCGCCACAACGCGGGCGATTATGGCCCACCGTTGATGGTGGACATGAGTGCCATCGGTGACGTCGTTCGGGACTGTGGTGTGACACCGTGTTCGGCGCCGCAGGGCGCCGTTGACTTCGTGGACATTTCGGCCGTCGTCGAGAAGTTCAAGAACACGCCGGGGGCTCCGCGAAAAGCGAGGGCGGACATCATTAACTCTGACATAGCTCTGCCGGTTCCCGACCGGAAGGTCGACTTTGTGGACATCAGTTACTGTGTCGAGGCGTTCCGCGGTTCGGCATCGGCACCGCCAGGTCCGCCGCCAAACGATCCTTGTGGTCCTCCTGCGAAGATCAGCACACAGCGGTCAAGCCTGGACGTCCAGCCAGTTCCGCTGGCTGAACCGGTCGTGGTAACCCTCGAACCGTCGGCTCCGCGGATTCGACCCGGAGCCCGGGTCGAGGTGGACGCATACGCAACTAACGTCCATGATCTTCGTGCCTATCAAGTGGCGCTTAGCACAAAAGGCGGTGACGCAGATGAGCTGATAGTCAAGGATCTGCGGATCGACAGCGGTCGACCCGGTTATCTGTTTGCGCCGACTGACGCTATCACCGCTGTCGACCCTATCGGCAAGCGCCTCGGGGCCACGTCGATGGGAGACGGCGTCACCACGACGGACCGGGTCTATCTCGGAACCTTCATCCTCCGTGCCGCTCCCGATGCCAAAGGAGACTTCAGCTTGGAGCTTCGTCTTGACGACGGTTCCACCTTCCTTCGTAACTCATCGCTGGCACCGATTCCGATCCGGGTGGAAGGATCGAACTCAGTGACGATTGAAGTCGGCCTCTCGCCACATTGGCAGCACACGGTGGGCAGCGAGCGGTAGACCGACTTTTTCATGTCGGTGCCCGCCGCCAGCGACGGTCGCCGGCCAACCGTACCTTCATGAGGGAACCTACACGGGGGGCGGAACTCCGACGCCCCCCGAGGTCGTCCACAGGACGCCGCCTTATCGGGACCCATCCCTGAAGGGTCCATCCGCTCTCGAGGATTGCCCCTTATGGTGAATCCCTGGGTCCAGCCGGCAAACTCGCCCCAGGTCATGTCTTCTCGACGCTGGAGTCGAGCGGATAAGGACCGAGCGGATCACACAGCTCTCAGTTGGGTCCCGGCCTGAAGGCACGGTACGCTGAACAAAGGACGCTGCCGCAGGCTCGCCGCCTAAACGCAGAAGACCGCCTTCTTGTTGCGAGCCAGGCAATCAGGCTGGCTTTCTCCGTTTCCCGCCGCGGGGCCGACGCCGCCCGAACACGCATAAAACGGCGGCTGCGACAGCCCGAGTGGCCAAATCCGTGCCTCCGGGGCGTTAGCAAGCCGGGTTGCCACAGCAAACGGGAACAAAGCCGGCCGCGTACGATTGAGTCAGGTAATCTCGCGGATACAATCGCGGCCTGAGGTCTGTCAAAGGGGAGGCCTCGTTGACAGCAAGATCGGATGGCTCATAGTTGGCCGCAGGCGGCGGACGAGGGTGTTGGATGGCGCGACACGTCAGCAGGATTTCAGGATAAGGTTGTTTTGGTGACCGGAGGGAGCTCCGGCATCGGTAGGGCCGCCGCTCTGACCTTCGCCAGAGAGGGCGCTCGCGTCGCCGTCGCCGACATCGCTGTTGACGCGGGCGAAGACACGGTGTGCTCCATCAAGGGCAGCGGAGGAGAGGCCACGTTCGTCAAGGCTGAAGTCTCGCAAGCGACGGATGTCGAAGCCATGGTGAGCAAGACGGTCGCGGTCTACGGCCGTCTGGTTTGCGCCGTCAACAACGCCGGAATCGCCGGAGCGATCGGGCCGTTCGTTGACTACCCCGAGGACGAATGGGACCGGGTGATCTGCGTCAACCTCCAGGGTGTATGGCTTTGCATGAAGTACGAGCTGCGCCAGATGCTTGCCCAGGGAGGCGGCGTGATCGTCAACACCGCGTCAACCATGGCGATCGTCGGTTCCATGAACGCTTGCGCCTACACGGCTGGCAGCCACGGCATCGTCGGCTTGGTGAAATGCGCGGCGCTGGAATACGCGAAGAAGAATATCCGCGATAAGGCGCTCGGTCGTCACATCTGATTCAAGTTCTCCCCACATCGTGCATACACCGCATGTCACCGGTCGGAGAGGCGCGAGCCCCGGGAACTCCGCATCCCGAACACTTGTCACCGCACTTTGCGCGAGCCGTCTGGCATCGTGCTTGCTAAGCCCGCTTGCGGTGACCAGGAACTCCTCGTTTCCGGACCGACCTGCAATCCCGGCGCCGGAGACGTGATCTTTCAGTGTCTTTGCAACGCCCCGGAGAACCTCGTCGCCGGCGTGATGACCGTAATGATCAATCAGTCGTTTGACGTTGTCGAGATCGAGGAACAAGATTGCTCGCCGGCGCCGCGCTGAGACAATCACGTGTGCGCCGGATTGTATCCCATCTTCAGGATTGGACCGAGGCAAAGTCCGCCCACGCTTGACAAGCCCGTGCGTCCCAGCGGTGCAAGGCTTCTTCAACTTGGTGTCGACGACCACGCGCCGACCGCCCCAAGCATTCTGAAGGTGTGAGCTATGGTCATCTTTGGTAACTAACCCGCCGAGACCCGTCCGGCTCCCTTCCAGGAGCTGCAGCGGCCGGCAAGGCAATGGCTCGCCAAGCCCCGACAGCGGAGTCTACCGTCCCCGCGCCGAAGCCGGAACTTCGACACCGACCCTGTGAAAAGTCCAGCCGATCGGATTTGTGTTCCGGACGAACCCACGGATGCTCGGAGACTCAGGCAAGGCGGCAAAGCGAACAGAAACCTCTGTACCGACCGGCGGTGCCTCCCCGGAAAAGTAACAAAACCCGTTTTCCGAAATGTCCTGCGCTATTGCTTCGGTGACGCGCCGATCCGAGGGACTTCCCCACACAACGGTGATGCACACGGGCCGTTGGTTTCTTATGGAACGCCGCCGGTTCGCAACCACAGGTGTTTGAACCTGTCTGGACAGCGCCCGAAGCACAGACTGAAAGGTGCCTCCGTCGTTTTTGGCCATACCAAGCTCGACGCCACCCCAACAGGACTCAGTGAGCATGCCGTGACCGATAATTCGAGAACCGGTCGCCGCGCTCATTAACCGCAGGACTCCCTCGCTTAGCTCGGCAAATCCCTGGGGCCCGGCTAAAACGACACTTCGGACCACTCCCATAATGTTAATGTGCGAAGGACGCTAGCTGTTGACGCAATCAAACGGGGGCTTTTTCCGCCCCCGACGGATCCACCGGCCGGCCGGTTCGAGAACCTCTCGGCTGACGGCACCCCGCCCACGAGCACCGCCTTCGACGTCCCTTCTGGAAAACTCCACGGGGCCGCCGTAAGCCGCGGCCCCTCCACCGCGCAGCGAATCAATACGATCCCTGAGCCTCAAACGTGGCTGCCGCGCTCCTACCCGCGGGTCGGTACAACCGATGGGGCGCTCATAAAGTGACAATGATGCGACGGAAATGTCCGGGAACTGTGACCGACGCTGCCATGCTGGCCGTGCAGAACGTTGTGTCACTGGCCAGTCTAACGATCCGGATCGCGATCGTCGGCCTCGTGGACGTGCTAGCTCTTGCAGAGAGACTCCGCAGCTTGGCTGGCAGGCTGCCGCCTCGATCCACCACCGAGATTCGCGTTGTCTCCTGCTCCCGCTGCCTTTTGATCACATGAGCAGGTCGTTTATCGTCGTCACCAGTGTGGAGATTCGCACTGGCGCGGCCAACGCCTTATACCTTCGTGAACGAAGCCATGTATGATCCGTATCGACTCGACCCTTATCGCAGATGACCACAAGAGGGGCATTCGCCGCGCCCCGAGCACGTTCCTCTGCCTCATACTTGGTTGTCAATGAGGCGAATTCCCCGACGTTCCGAAGATAGATGACCCCCAGGTTGGGCGGATTCTCGTCAGAGGGAGATGCTAGGCACTCGCAGAACATGCGATAAGCGTCCACACCCGGCTCGGCGCTGACGCACAGCGGCCGGAGCGGCGCGCTGAGCTGTTCCTTCACCTGTCGGCCGAAATCCGGCCAGCTTTCTTCGTTGGCACGCGCGAGCATGGCAAACTTCAGGTTGTTTGTGTCCTCCGGAATAGCCTCTGTTATCTGGGCGATCAGCGGCGGTTTCAGCTGCAGAGCGCCCACCAGCGTATCGAGGGGGTAGATCACGTCGTTGCCACTGCTGCCGAGCAGCAGCGCGTGCGCAATGCGGTTGGCCAACGCAACGATCGTAGCGGCCTCGCAATGTTGTGGCCCGAGCTGCTTGATCCCTCGGTGCGAACGGTGGTGGTTGACCACCGGCGCGATGAACTCGCGCGGGAACTGCCAGTGTTCGAGGGCTCGCTCGAGAATGGCGCAGTGGTCGAGAAACATCATCCTAGTCTCTATCGCCTCAAGGGGCAGGGTAAGTCTGTCGGCAGCTTCCCAGACGCGGGAATACGCATTGGGGACGTGGTCAAGGAGAATGAGGCGACCGACGTCGTGAGTCAGCCCCCACAGGAAACAATCATCGACTCTTCCTGCTCGGCGAGCCCTGGCAATGGCGGAGGCGACGAGACCACAAGCGATCGAGTGTCCCCAGAAGAGCCGCGGGTCTACATGCTCGCCCGCACCACCCTCGTACTGCTGGAAGACGCCCAGGGTCATGACCATCGATCGGACTTCGTGCACGCCGATCCGCTGCACTGCTTCCTTGACGCTATCTACGGGGTGGCCTCTTGAATAGGACGTGCTGTTGGCCAGCTTGAGGATACGGATCGACAGGGCTTGGTCATGCGTCACCGCCTTTGCGACATCGTCCGCGGAGCATCCTGCGCTTCCCGTCACCGCGATGACATTCTGCACTGCCGGCCCGAGGGGCCTTAACTCCAAGCCTTTGTTTACCAGCCTGATCAGTTCCTCTCTGGTGATCACGGGCGCTAGGTTATCGAGCGACTCTGGTGTAGGCTTCTGCGGACTCTCTCTTGACGCGTCCGGCGCACTTTGGGGAGCCGCACGGTTCTTCGCCGGTGAAGCGACGCGGGGAGGTGCCGCGGCGGTCGGCACTCGGGTCGTTTGCTCAGCCTTCGTTCTCCGTTGGATGTAAGGTGGCGTCTTGTCCGTCGGCCGTGGGGCTGCTGCTGATGTTGTCAACTGGCCAAGGCATGCGCCCACGCTTGCCAATAACCTGTCCAGCGAGAATTGCGACTTCAGCAGGTACCCGTTTGCCCCGTACCCGGCCGCCTGCTTAATGCATGCCCGCTCTGTCCGATCGGTCAACAGAACAACCGGAATCTGCTTCAGATCCGGGTCCTGCCGCATTGACCGCAGAACGCACAAGCCGTCGAGTTGGGGCATATTGACATCAAGCAGAACGAGATCCGGGTGCTGTTGGTGCAAGATGGACAACGCTTCATTACCGTCTGAAGCACACAGGACATCGTAGCCGCGTCGCTGGAGGGCTTCAGCGATCGGTTCGCGGCAAATGGCCATGTCGTCGACAACCAGGATTGTACTCATGAGCCCGTCATCCAAATGCGGTTAGCGTGCGGCCACGAAGCGAATCCAGAAGGTTACACCAACACCGCCTCTGTTTCAGCGAAAGCCTCCCGGACGGCCAGAAACTTCTCCTCGTTTTCAATGAACGCGTCAACGCAATCGGGGTCAAAGTGCTTTCCCGATTCTTCGAGGATCATGCACCGCGCAACCTCATGCGTGAAGGCCTGTTTGTAGGTGCGTTTGCTTGTCAGGGCATCGTACACGTCGGCCAGGGCGACGATGCGCCCGCAGAGCGGGATTTCCCCCCCGGAAAGCGCCGCAGGATAGCCACTGCCATCGAAACGTTCATGGTGGGCTGAAGCAATGTCCTTGGCCAGACGCAGGTAACGCACGCCGGGATACTTCCTCACTGCAGCGTCAAGGGTGTCGGCGCCGATGGTCGTATGCGTCTTCATGATCTCGAATTCACGATCACTGAGCCGGCCGGGCTTAAGCAGAACGCAATCCGGGATGCCCACCTTCCCGATATCGTGCAGTGGGCTGGTCAAGTAGATGAGCCGAACGAAGTCCTCATCGATCACATGGGAGAACTCCCCGGCGGTCGCCAGATGCTGCGCGACGATTTGAGAGTAATTGCGCATTCGCTCCAGGTGCTCACCGGTCTCGGGATCGCGGGATTCGGCCAACTTGGCCATTGCAAAGATAGCTACGTCGCGGGTCTCGAGACCGAGTATGCGCTCGCCCGCTCGGACGCGGACGCGGAGTTCGTCGGGCTCGAAAGGCTTGGCGATGAAGTCGTCGGCCCCGGCCGACAAGCCCTCAACGATATCTGACGCTGCGTCACGAGACGTTAGTAAGATCACATAGACGTAGCCGGGAAAGTCCTCGCTTCGAATCCGCCTGCACAGTTCGAGCCCGTCCATCTCAGGCATTACCCAGTCGGAGATGACCAAGCGACACGAATCGGCCCGGAGGGTCGCCAGTGCCTCGCCGCCGTGGCGGGCCATTGCTACTTCATGGCCGGCTTGCGTTAGTGCGCGCTCTAGCACGGTCAGGGCCATGTCATCATCGTCAACTATCAGAACCTTCATCATTGTTCCCTTCGCAAGTCATGAACTATGCAAGGCATTAGCCGCTTCAAGCAGGGCCTGAGGTGCACTCTCCATGCAACGAGCTAGTTCACTCTGCAGCTGCATCAAGCAGGCCTCGGCGTCACTGAGATCTCCGTCACGGCCCATGGTTTCCAACTTGGCCGCGATCTCTCTCACTTTCTCGGCAGCGACATACCCGGCTGCTCCCTTGAGTCCGTGCGCCAGGCGTGTCGCCTCCTTGACATCGCCCACCATGACCGCTTGTCGCAGTGCCTCCAAGTCATCGGGGGCTCGCTTCACGAACTTGGCGATGAGCTGCCCTGCGAACTCGCGGTCGTTCCCCCAGCGTTTGAGCAGCGTGTCGATATCAAACGGTGTGGACGCATCCGGGCCTGGGAGATTGTCAACAGTGGCGTCGAGCCGCCGGTCTGTATTCGGTCTGTCTTCGCTCGGCCGGGAAGGCTCTTCTTGAGGCTCACGGTTCCCTCGGAGGTGGCTCTCTATGACCTGCACGAGCCTGTCCGGATCAAGCGGCTTGCTGACGTAATCGTCCATGCCGGCCTCCAGGCACCGGTCGCGGTCGCCCTTGATTGCGTTGGCGGTGAGGGCGACGATCGGTATCCGCCTCCCTTGCCTGCTCGATAGTGTTCCTTCCTCCTCGTGCCGGCGAATGGTACGCGTGGCATCGAACCCATCCAGTTCCGGCATCTGACAGTCCATGAGAATCAGGTCATAGTCCTGTGCCAGTGCCGCCTCCACCGCCTCCTTGCCGTCACCAGCCACGTCGCACTGGTAGCCCGCGCGTCTCAAGAGCTCTGCAGCCGCCTCCTGACTGATCTCATTATCCTCCGCCAGCAGAATCCGAGTTTCTGCCGCCCTCGCCGCGCGGACAGAATGCGCCGAGGCCGAAGCTTGCTCGTCAATGTCGTGGTCCATACGGTGCGGTGCCGCCGTGGCACATACAGTTGCCTCGACGATGGCATCAAGCAGCTCAAGTCGCCTGACAGGCTTGGTCAGCCAACCGGCAAAACCGAGGGAGCGCAGGTGCTCCGGGTCGCAATCGTACCCAGAAGTCAGAAGCATCAAGATCGTGCCCTCAATCGCCGGATCGGCCTTGATCGCGCGGGCTAGTTCCTCACCGTCCATCTGCGGCATCTGCATATCCAGGATGGCCAAACCGAAGGGCGCACCACCGCCGGCTGCGTCGCGAAGCATGGTCAGAGCACGTTCGCCGTCGGGGGCGGTCTCGTTGGAGACCCCGAGGCCTGTCAACTGCTCACGGAGGATCTCCCGATTGGTGGCGTTGTCGTCGACCGCAAGGACGCGCAGGTGGCGTATGTCGCCGAGAACCGTGTGCGGCGGTGGCTCGCCCGTGGGCTGCTTCTCCAGCGTGACCGTGAACCAGAACGTTGATCCTCGTCCGGGTTCACTCTCTACGCCGATCTGTCCGCTCATTAATCCAATGATCTGCTTGCAGATGGCCAGCCCAAGTCCCGTTCCGCCATATTTCCGGGTGGTGGAGGCATCCGCCTGGGTGAACGAATCGAACATGCTTTCGACACGGTCCGGAGGGATCCCGATGCCTGTGTCGGTCACCGTACAGCGGATCGTGGCCCGTCGAGGAATCTCTTCTTCCTTGGTGACACGAACGACCACCTCCCCTTGCTCGGTGAACTTGATCGCGTTAGTGATCAGGTTCATGAGCACCTGCTGCAGCCTGCCGGGGTCTCCGCGCAGCAGGGTGGGCACATCGGGATGGATACTGCAGACCAGTTCCAGCCCTTTACCTTGGGCTCGCGAAGCCAAGGAAACCACTGTGCTTTCGACTGTGTACTGCAAATCGAAGTCGATTGTCTCCAGTTCCAGTTTGCCTGCCTCGATCTTCGAGAAGTCCAGGATGTCGTTGATCAGATTGAGCAGAAGATCACCGGAGGTCTTCGCCAGCCAGGCGTACCGCCGCTGCTGTGGATCGAGTTTGGCACGCAGCAGCAGCTCCAGCATCCCGATCACGCCGTTGAGTGGTGTGCGCAACTCATGACTCATGCTGGCCAGAAACTCGCTCTTGGCCTTGCTGGCCGCTTCAGCGCTCTTCCTGGCCTGCTCCAACTCGCGTTCGACCTGTTTGTAACGCGTGACATCAGAAGCCATGCTAATAACGAGCCGGCGACCGTCGGGGAGTAGCCCGAGAGGTGCGGAGCTGAAATCCCATATTTGCCGCTCGCCAGAGCTGGTCGTGACGACGAACTCACCGTCCGCAACGCGACTGTCAATCTCGTACAGACGATCAATCCGCGCCTGCACCTTGTTACTCTCGGCCCCGTAGGCTTTAAGAGTCCAGTCAGAGATGGTTGGGATAGCCTCGGGTTCGTAGCCGGTGAGCTCAGTCAACGTTTTATTAGCGAGGATTACCTCACCGTCTTCGGCGTGAATGATGATCGGAAAGGGCGCGTCGGAGACGGCACGCCGGAGACGTTCCTCGCTTGCCTGAAGCATGCGCTCCATTTGCTTGCGATCCGTGATGTCGGTCGAGATTCCACAGATCGCATATGGCTCGTCACCACCGTCGAAAAGCGGGAACCTGACCGAGACGTAAGAGTGCGTGCCGTCCTCATGCCGGACATGTTCTTCAAACTGGAGGGCTCGCCCTTCTTGCAGCACCTTTTGGTCGTTCGCACGGAGTGCGGAGGCCGTTTCCGGCGGGAATAACTCGCCATCGGTCCTCCCGACAACGTCCTTTCGGTTCACCCTCAAGAGCTGTTCATAGAGACGGTTGATGAGAAGGTAGCGCCCCTCTCGGTCTTTAAGGTATATCACGGCCGGTGCGTGATCCAGAATTGATTGTAGGCGGTGCTCGCTTTCCCTCAGTGCGTGCTGGGCCATCTCGCGCTCTTGGCATTCGCGAACCAATTGCTCGTTTGCCAGTTCTAGCGCTGAGGTGCGTTCACGTACGGCGTGCTCGAGCCTAGTGTGGGCAGTGCGTAGCGTCTCCTTGGCTTGCCGCTCGGCGGTCACGTCGGAGAGAAATCCCTCTAAGGCGACCAGCTCGCCAGCCTGCGTAAACACCGGCCTGCCGCGCTCCGACACCCATTTCTCCACGCCGTCCGCGGTGGTAATACGATATTGCATATCGAAGGGCTGTTTCTGAGCCACGGCGCCCTGCACGGTGGCCCACACGGCGTCTCGATCATCTGGATGAATTAGATCGGCGAAGGCGAGTGTGCTATTATCGATGAGGTCCTGAGGCTCGTAGCCTGTGAGGGTGTGGCAACCCTCGCTGGCGAACTCCATTGTCCAGCGTCTATCATTGCGGCAGCGATAGGCCATTCCCGGAAGGTTGCCCATGAGAGTGACCAAGACCCGCTGACTTTCGCGCAACCGCTTCTCTGCCTCCTTCCGCTCGGCGATGTTGCGGAATAGTCCCAGCATCAGCCGATCTTGTCCGACGGTCAGAGTGGATGTGCTAATCGTCACGGGCACTCTCTCACCATCAGCTCTGACAACCTCGGCGTCACAGTCGTCGCAGGCCTCTTGGGCGATGTGTGTAGCGAATACTTGTCTGTACCTCTCAGCTTCGCCTGAAGGGTGAAGCTCCGACTGAT
Source organism: uncultured Phycisphaeraceae bacterium (assembly GCA_964405925.1). Taxonomy (GTDB): domain Bacteria; phylum Planctomycetota; class Phycisphaerae; order UBA1845; family UBA1845. The sequence continues at coordinate 26,333 of CAYOQG010000005.1, forward strand.
GCATCCCCAAGATCTCGTCGCGAGTCCTCCCCAGCAGGATCTCAGCCCGGTGGTTGGTCTCAATAATCCGTCCTGTCCTTATGTCTGCCAAGAAGGCTGCATCATTGAGTTCTTCGAATAGATGGCGGTATCTTTGCTCGCTCACTTGCAAAGCTCGGTCCGCACGTCTGCGCATGAGGGCGTGAACGATGGCCACGGACAACGCCTCGATGCTCTCTAGATCATCAGCGTTAAAGCCCGCCTTCTTGTTAGCGAGCGCAATCATCCCGAAGGTTTCGCCTGCGTGCTCTAGCGGAACGCCGAGAAAGTTCGTCAATCTCGGGTGGCCGTCGGGTGTACCGACTCGGGCAGGATGGGAGGCTAGATCATTGACGATTAGCGACCGCCGCTTCCTCAGCACCTCACCCCAGATGCCGCGGATCTCCATGTTACGGAGCGCGGAGTCTGTGTCGGTTCCACTCATCGCGCACCCCGCCCAGCCTGGGTCGCTCAAAGCCAAAGCGTCAACGCGACCAGCGGCGTTGATCTCCCCGATGAATCCGAACGCGGCACCAGTGACCTTCTCGGCCACCACCAGTCCATTACGCGCCAGCTTCTCCTCTGTGTCGAACGCCAGTGCACTTTGGAAGACCTCGTTGATAGCTCTCAACTCTGCGTTTCTTCTCTGCAGTTGCTCTTGTACTCGCTTACGATCGTTGTGCGTCCGCAATGCGACGAGCCCGAACGCCACGTCGTTCGCGAGATCCACTAGCAAGGTGGTCTCATCCTCATCGAACGCATCTGGGTTGCTGGCATAGATGTTCAGGGCCCCAAAAGTCTGCCCGCTGTCCTTGAGGGGCAGGGCAATAGACGAAGCGTAGCCGCGTCGCGTGGCGTCGTCTCGCCAAGGCGCGAACGTTGGATCGTCCGGTATACGGCGTGAAAGGGAAGGCTCACCGCTCCTGATGGCGGTTCCGGTTGGACCGCGTCCACGCTCGGTGTCTGCGTAGGTGATGCTCACGGTGTCAAGGTACCCGTCTTCGAGCCCGCTTTGGGCCACCGGGCGCACACTCTTCCCTTCGTCTTGCTCGGCCAGGCCCACCCACGCTAGTCTGTAGCCTCCGGTAGCCACGAGAATCTCACATACTCTGTTTAGCAATTCGGGCTCGGACTTGGACTGAATCAGCGCTTGGCTACACTGGCTACGCGCGGCGAGGCCACGATTGGCTCTTCGCATCGCCTCTTCTCCCCGCTTCCGCTGGGTCACGTCCCGAATGGAACTCGAGATGAGCCAGCCTTCGTCGGTCCGAAGGGGGCTCAGGCTGATTTCGGCCGGGAACTCGGCGCCATCCTTTCGCAACCCGCAGAGTTCGAGGCCGGAGCCCATCGGCCGAACGGCAGGGCTCGCAGCATAGCCCGCTCGCAACTCACGGTGTCTGGCATGCAGCCGCTCGGGTAAAAGGAGTTCGACGGGCTTTCCGAGCAGCTCGCGGCGCGCGTAGCCAAAAAGCGCTTCGGTCAACGCATTCACCAGGGCGATCCTGCCGTCCTCGTCGACAATCACCACAGCATCGGGGGCAGTTTCCACCAGGTCCTTGAGATGCTTTGCTGCCCTCTTGCGGTCGGCGATCTCCTTCCCCAGGCTCTCGATCGCCTCACTGAGTTGGACGCTTCGTCTGCGCAGTCCCGCCTGGGCTCGTTCGTGTGCCACGTGAAGGATTAATACCAGTGAGATGACGACCAAGGTAATCCCGACCAAATCCGTGAGAAGTAGGAACGTCATTGGGCCACGGGAAAACTCGTGTTTGAACGGGTGCCCTACCAGCTCGCAGAGGCCGAAGCCGATGATTTCCAGTAACACAAGCGCTCCGAAGAGCACGCCCCATCGACGTCCGGCCAGGCACATGGCCACCATGGGGACGGCCAAATCCCACATAACCGCCGGCGACCACAGGCCGCCGGTGATACAGGCCAGGTACAGCAGGAGGCAGAAGAGAACCGTCGCCACGACGATGCTTGCAAGGAGGATCCGCCCCGTGTATCTCAGCAGAATCAGCGCCGCAAGTACCAGCAGCGTTGCTGCACTGATTGCAATCGCCCCCGCCCTCGATCCGAGCCCTGCATAGAAGACCACCGTGAAAACCGGCCCCCAGAGCATCAAGAAAAAGGAAAAGGCTACGAGCAGCCTACCACGACCCAGGGTCTCGGTATCCTCATCACTCTTGAGCCGGTTGCACAGGAACCAGTCGAAGAACGACGCTATTCCTTCTTTGAATGATCGAGTTTGTAAGAGCCCATCCCGGTGCATAGGCGATTCCTAGCAAGGAAGCCTGAAGCTGAAGACCCCATTGTGCTGCGTCGCTGCGGTGCTGCTCTGTGCGTAGTCGTCTCCGAGCGGAATCTTGCTGCGGCGGTTTGCACTCACGGTCGCTCTCCGCAAAGCTGCCCCTCGGTGAGCAGCCCGGTCGACCAGGACTTGGCCCTTTCGGACGAAGTACAGTCGGCTCCGTGTCCGGATAAGTGTTTCTCGATGGCGCCTTTTGGAAAGCGCCAGACGCGTCCGATCTTGCGGCCCGGCAATTCACCGCGCGAGGCAAGGCGATAGACAGTGTATCGCGAGACCCGCAGCAGTTCAGCCACTTCGTTGATAGTCAAAACATGCGACGACACGGTCTATACCCGTATGCACGCCGAGACGAAGAGAGCAAACAGGCGCTCACTCACGGCGACTTCGGCCGTCTGGGCGACAACGTTTAACTGAAAAGTTGTGAGCGTCAGATCGTCGTCGTGCGACCGAGAAGGTTGCCCCGGAAAGCCTCACGGCGAGGCCGAGTCTATCGGACCTGCGAGTGCCAAGGCGCCGTCCCGGATCGAGACGTATGTCGATTCGCCTGTACGGCACGGTTGTTGCTGCGCCCCGCGGTAGACGGCCAAGGCCAAGCTCGATCAGATGATGGCAGCGTGATGTCGACGGCAAAAAATCCTACACAAGACCGGCATCAGAGATTCCACTTGAACTCCGAGCCAAGACAACAGCCTCCCGTCTGCTCACCGGGTTCCCTTTGTCTAGAAGCATGAACGCGTAGTAGTAGGTTGTACCTTCTCGCCAAGGGTACTCCGGATTATCAGCGTTTTTCTCAAGCGGCTCCTTGAACATACCGAACGCTGTCTGTTCATCGCCCATCAGGTATCGCAGACACTGAGCGAGCCAATATTTAGCATCGTCATAAAGGACGTCGTCCTCGTGGCGTTCAACGATCGCCCTTAACTTCTGATGTACGCTGTCAACTGCATCTACGTCTGTCCGCTCAAGTAATACTGCCTTCTTGAACTGCTCCTTGCGGAAGATCGACATGGCCTCGTAGAATTTCCACCGCACGTAGGCTGGCCCTGAAACAGGCCCGACCTTGGCAAAGTGCTCCAATGCCCGATCGTAGTCCTTCCGGTTATAGGCATTGATGCCTGTTGCAATCTGCCAGTCGGCCTCGGTTGTGTATATAGATGGCTCCGGTCCAGCGCTTTGCGGACTCTTTTCGAGCCTCAGTGCTGCCCAATCACCCGCTCCCTCACTCACAAGCCAAACGATGACTACTCCGCCCGCAAGGTGGGAACACTCATAACCGCTGGATCAACTTTCCGGGGGCAGACCATTCTCTCTTCGAATTTCAACGATTAGTAAGGCATCCTCATGAAAAACCGTTTGTGTGGGTACGGTGCCAGTTCCAGGCGGTTTCGACGGTCTGGCGGATGTCGGTGTATGTGGGCTGCCAGCCAAGTTCTGTCGTGATCCGGGTGGGGTCGGCGTAGAGCTGGGGCGGATCGCCCTCACGCCGCGCGGCTGGCGCAGCGGGGATATCATGCCCGGTGACCTCGCGAGCGGCTTCGATCACCTCTTTCACGCTGAACCCGCGGCCAGTGCCGACGTTGTAGCAGCGAAACTGCCCTTCGGCCTGCGTCTCGATGGCGACGCGGTGGATGTCGGAGAGATCCGCTACGTGCACGTAATCGCGGATGCACGACCCGTCCAGCGTGGGATAATCGATCCCGAAGATTCGGATATCGTCAGCCTGACCCAGGGCCACCTGCAAAACGCGCGGTATCAGGTGCGATTCCGGGTCATGATCCTCACCCATACTGCCGTCGAGCGCCGCTCCTGCGGCATTGAAGTATCGTAAAGCGGTTGCTCCCAGTCCCCACCCGTTTGCGCTGTCCTGCAAGAGCCACTCCATCGCCAGCTTCGTTCGGCCGTAGGGATTGATCGGATTTCGCGGCATATCTTCCGTAATCGGCACAGCCGGCGGAACACCGTAAACCGCACAGCTCGAACTGAAGACGATCTTCCTGATGCCGCGGGCCCGCATGGCTTCGAGCAGTGACACACTGTTAATCACATTGTTGCGATAGTACAGAAGCGGCTGAGCCACTGATTCGCCCACCTCCGCGAACGCGGCAAAGTGCATGACTGCGTCAAAGTGGCCTTGGGCGAGCGTCTGGTTTAGAAGCGGCGAGTCCGCGAGATCACCCACGATCAGCGTCGCCCGTTTGTCAACCGACTGTCGGTGGCCTTTGGAGAGGTTGTCGTAGACAACCACCTTGTGCCCACCGTCACACAAACCGCGAACACAGTGGCTTCCCACGTAACCCGCCCCGCCAGTGACGAAGATATTCATGTACCGCTCCTGAGGCCTATGAACAGAGAGGCGCCACTGCAAGCGGGCGTGTTACCGTCAGACGGGTCCGCCGCTCCATGCGCTTTATCGCTCACGGTGGAGTATCCGTGACAACATCGGCCAGACGCGACACGCTAATCACCGCGTATTTCATGACGATCACCTCGCGGCGGTTGACGGTAACACCGTCGCGACTTGCCTCGGCGAGGTAATGTTCCTTGCTAGCGTGTCCATCCCGGCAGTCATGCATATCGGTATCGGTCAGGACAAAAGCGTGGTCGGTCACTTCGACCAGCTTGCCGATGTAGACGATCGGCGTCGTCGTGTCCAGGATGACCAACTCGTTGACGAACCGTTTTAGGGGATCGCTCATGGTCGCCTAGTGCTCGCGTGCAAACCGTCCAACCCCACGGGCTAGAAACAGTCATCATAGCGTGCAGCGCGGATTACGCCAGGGAACAGGGCAGGTAGTCCTCGCCATGTTGGGTCTTCGAGTGGCATTGCCCGCAGCGATCATATGCCGCCCTTCCGCTGCAGACGCACGGCGAGTGGCACGGAGCCGCTTCAATGGCGCCGTGAGCATGGGTCCACCAGGGTGGACCCACGCCCCCCCACGACAACGTTGAGCTCGCAAACCCGCAGGGCGAGGCAGGAACATGCACTAGCGGATCCGCAACACGATGCTGGTGTAGTACAAGTTGTCCAATCGATCGAGAGCGGGCTGGGGGTTCGAGTTATAGTCGTTCCGCATTCCGATCTTCCAGCTCCAGACGTCGTTCTTGAGCGGGAGCAGCAGGGCCGTATCGCACGCCAGGCGATAGTCGTTGAATTCTTCCACGTCGGGGCTGTAGACGGTCGAGTGCGTGAACTGAAGCCAGTCCGCGAGGTCTCGCCGATAATCCAGACCGAGATCGAGGACGGCACTGTCCTCCGTGCGCCCACCCTCGTATGCTTCATGCCGATAGCCGGCACCGATGCTGGTCTTGAGTTCGTGATCAGGCTGCTTAAGCCAGTAGTATCCGAAGCCCGCCGCGGCGGTGGCGCGAAGGTCGATATCCTCGAACTCGTCGTACTCGAGTCTCGTTCGGGCATACCAGTACGACCGGTCCGTCATGTTGTTCTCGTACCGAATGCCGCCGAAGTACTCGTTTTTCGTTCGTCTCTTGTTCTCCTCGCCATAGTTGCCGGCCAAGTAGAACTCGAGAAGGTCTTCTGAGGTCTTTCGTTTGACGTCGAAACGACCGTGTCCTTCCAGAGTGTCGGTGTTCCCCTCGGTCCGGGTCACACCGGCTTCCAGGGTTGCGGTCCACTTCGGTTGGGCAGCCTCGAGCTGAGCGGCTACCCTGGGGTTTTCCGCTCCCTCCGACCACAACAAGACGATGTTCGACGTGGCAGTGGAGATGTCGCCCACCTCGGATCGCACGGTAACCGTTCCCGCTTCCGCTGCAGGCTCGACTGCACCGAGAAGCGTGTCTCCGCTTGTCAGTTCGATGCTGACGACTTGATCCGTCGCGATTCCCGTCACCATGGCCAGGTCGATCTCGAGGCGGCCGGCGGCTTGGGTTGCGAGAACGAGCTTTCCATCGGCGATCTTTTCGATGTTTCCAACGATCGTGCTTCCATCAGAGGTCATGACTGTGTCGGCCATCGCACCCGTGGCAAGCGAAAGCCCCAGCACGACCGCCATGACATAATTACGGCATTTTTCCATCATCTACCTGCCTTTCCCTTTGTGGAAGGTAAGCGCAACGTCACCTCCCCTCGGCGCTGATGCCGTTGGCTCACGCGCTAGCTACGATGATTAACCGTCGTCCTCTCCGAACAAGTTGTTGATCGAGTCGGTGATGAATGCATCGATAGGTGTGAGGATCATACCTCGAACAAGTGAGATCAGCACCTGACGACCGTCCATCGTCGTCGACGTGGTAATCTGACCGATGTCACAACCGCCGAACTGGCATAAGACACCGAACCCGAGCAAAACACCGAGAGACTTCTTCCGCATCATCCTACGCAACGATTTCATGGCTACTCACTCCAAAAGAAACCCGAATCGACCCCCATACGAAGAGCGCATGTTAGCACGACACCTGGGCGTGTCCAGCCAACGCTTGGGGCGATCTGACGAGAGGCTCCGGGTTTGCGGGGAAATTTCACAGGTCGGACCGTTCGTGATACGACCCGCGTGTGAACGTTGCAGTGCGAGCCGTTCCTAATAGCCACCCGGCGGAGGTTCCATGCACCTCCCCGGCGTCGTAGGATGGGTACTGACGGGAATAGTAAAGGCAATTTCGTGGATCCCTTCCGCGGGGTCCACGCATGAACAAGGAGCAAATGAAAATGGGGCAGCAAGAACCTTGGGTCCAGTGGATTGTCGAACAACTGAAGGTGTACGGGCCGACCGTCATCGCGGCGGTGGTCACACTGATCGTCGGTTGGATCGTGGCCAGGATACTGAAGGGTATCGTCCGCCGCCTCCTGCATCGGGCGAAGGTGGAGCCGACTTTGACCGGGTTCGTGGTCAATGTCACCTACGCGTTGCTTCTGACGCTGGTTATTATTTCCGCCATCCAGCGTTTGGGGGTGTCGACGGCATCGTTTGTGGCGGTTGTCGGTGCTGCCGGTTTGGCTGTGGGCTTTGCCCTTCAAGGCTCTTTGGCAAACTTTGCGTCCGGGGTGATGGTGATTCTCTTTCATCCGTTCAAAGTCGGGGACTATGTCGAGGCCGGTGGGATTGGGGGCGTCGTGGAAGAGGTTCAGATCTTCGCCACGGTCCTGCGCACGCCCGACAACAAGCGAATCATCGCCCCCAACTCAGCTATCACTGGGGGGACGATCACCAACTACTCAGCCAATGACACCAGACGCGTCGATCTCGTATTCGGGATCGGTTACGGGGACGATATTGCAAAGGCCAAGACGATCATCGAACAGGTTCTCTCCAAAGATGACCGGATCCTGAAGGATCCGGAACCGACGATTGCGGTGGCAGAGCTGGCGGACAGCAGTGTCAACATCGTGGTCCGCCCCTGGGTCAAGACGCCCGATTATTGGCCTGTCCTGTTCGACTTGACCGAGGGCATCAAGCTGACCTTTGATGCCCAGGGAATCACGATTCCCTTCCCGCAGCGTGATGTCCACATGTACCAGGCGGCGTAGCACATCCGCTCGGACCGACATGAGGGAGCTGCTGCTATCGGCCCCATCCGCGACCGTGGCCGCCGTGCGCAGCAAGAAACCCACGAGCCATGATGACTCGTGGGTTCTTGTCGTTGGCGACCCGTGGCGGGTATGCCCCAGCATCCCTGACATCGCGGGTCGCACTATGGCCCTTCCCCCCTTCCCGATCTGGGGGAGTCAATGAATTCAGTGCGATGCGTTGTCGTCCAACATTTTTCTGAGCTGCTCGTTCTCCCTTCGCGTCGCTTCGAGATCAAAGAGCATGTACTTGATGCTCAACCGGACGAAATCGATGCTTTCCTGCAGACTGTGGACGGTTTCCTTGAGCTGGCGGTGCCGCTCCCGCGTTTCCTCGGCGAGGAGCTCCAATCGGTCGCGCTCGCCGGCCGGGAGGGTCCCGATTTCGGCAATCAGCTCAGCCAGCTTCCGCTGGAAGGTTTCCTCGTTCATTGGCTTCCATCCCCTTGGCCGCTACTGTACCTCTCCCGCTCCGTTTACGGCGGACAGCCCCTGACACGCGGTCCTCAGCCTGGACTGATGCCGTCAGACGCTTGGCGAAGTGAGCACCGTGCGTGCCATGTTGCCCGCACTTGCGAGCCGACCGTTCACACTTCGTAAACTATGTGTTCAGAAGAGGTTGCGCGGGCGTTCGGTGTGCTCCTCGTCGCATAAAGGCGTGACGGATGTGTCAGGGCGTTGTCGAAACGCAACGTCTATGATGAGGAAGGTCAACCGCCGTCGCCACTGTGCGTCCGAGAAAAGATGGTGGGCGTTTGTGGTCATCTTACGTGAGATTTGTCTGCAGGGACCTGTTGGATGACCAGGCGGCAGACACCCTTGGCACACCCTGGCCGTCATTTCGCTATTACCGACGTGTCAAGCGAAATGCGAGCAAGCCCAGCAGCAAGCCTACCAGCCCGATCATACCGGTCGTGCCGCATGGAGAGGGAAGCGTCCGTGGAGAAGTCGATAGATCGGCGCTCGCAGCGTCGCTCGGGGCACCCGCGATGATTGTGAGAGGCTTCTGGGCGAGGCACGCGGACTCATCATCATTAATGTAGGCTGCCATGACGATGACATCAGTGTCAACCTCGACCCATCCGCTTGTGAGACGGCCGTCAGGGGCGATCGAGACCGGTGCCGTTTCAACCGTACTCTCGTCGGGTAGAGACACGCTCCATTCGACAGATTCCGGCTCGGATCGGGCGACGACGTCACCCTCGAGCAGCAGGCGAGACTGGAGACGGCAGGTGGAGTTGGAATCCACATGATCCGCGCCTTCCAGCACGATTGAGAGACATCTTGGTGGCACTGTATCGATGTCGAAGATCGTGACCACGAACGGCTCCGAGATCAGGCTTCGATCGTCCGATTTGACCTCCGCCGTCAAGATAACGCTGACCTCGCCCTCCTCCGCGGAGACGTCAAACGCGATCAGCTCGCCCTCGCGAGTCATGGACGCTACACTTGTGTCACTCAATGACCAGATCACGTCCTTCATTTCAACCGTGCGCTCGCTACCATCGCTGAGGTGGATGTGGACCGAATAGGTCTGAAGGTAAGCCAGGCCATCGGCACGGCAATCCGGAATCCTGGAAAGACCGACAACCTCGGCCCGCTCGGGGATGGCATAGACCGCCTCGGCTGTCACATCAATATCAGTGGTGATCAGGGCCGTGTACTCGCCCGTCCGTTGGGCCTCGCCGTTGATCACCCATCGAACGAAAGGATGGCCGTCTGCCGTATCAGCGGCGGTCAGCAGGAGCATCGTCTCGTCGGAATACTCCCGGGCGAAGCCAAAATCGCCCGTGTTCCCGTCGGCTTCGCCATCGATGTCAGAAGGTATGACTGTCACCTCAACAGACGAGAGGTTCGCGGAAATGTACACCGAGAAAAGTGTCTCGATGCGGCACCCGTCGCTTCCGACGCGCTGAGCAGGCAGACTGTCGGGGCACACATCGGCAGTGTTAATGACACCGTCACCGTCGAGGTCGGCCTCAATCGCCGCGCACCCTATCTCATCAATTGGAGCGGAGGACGGACTGTTGGGACAGTGGTCCTCGCTGTCGACGATCCCATCGAAGTCACCGTCCATGAACTTCAGGTCAGGGATCAGGGTCTGCTCAGCCATGTACAGGAAAGCGGGAAGGTTCTCTCGACACGTGGGGAGGATCTCCGCCGGCGGCAACTCGAAGAACGGTGGACCGGCAGGTCGAAGCTCGATGATAATGGACACTGCCCCTGCTTCATGGTGTGCCCAATCCGAGTAGTCGCCGCTGGAGAAGTATAGAAGGTGCGAGGATTGTCCACCCAGGTAGTCATACCGGTCGTCGCTGTGTGACGCGTTGATCAGCTCGACCATGGATCCAGCCAGTTCCGCGTAATAGGCTGCATTGTACACCGGGTCCGCCGTATAGCCGTTGGGGTACATGACGAGCTGATTGAAATTGTGATAACTCAGCGAGGCGTCGAATGTCCGCCCGAAGGTACCCTTCATCAGGTCGCGCATCGCCTGCGTCTCTGGTTCGGAGAACGCATAAGGACCTCGATACGTCTCAAAGAGGGTATAGCGGCTCGATCCCTCGTCGTCACCAAAGCCGATGGAGTAGTTGCGGTTGGGGTCGACGCCCGACGTGCCGTCACCGTTGTTGCGGCGGTTCTTCCGCCACCAACGATCGTCGGTCCAGGAGTATACAAACCCGTCCGGATTGAGCACGGGGATGATCCAAATCTCGCTGTATCTGACGAGGCGGGTGACGTCTCCCCTCTGAAGATACTGGTCCGTCAAAACATCTGCAAGATAAAGCGGCACCTCCACACTGATCCACTCACGTGCGTGGTGACATCCGACCACGATCATGCCCGGTTCGTCGGGCTCCACCGTTTGAGCATTGTCGCTGATGCGCAGGGCGTGGATGGGCCGACCTTCGATCGAGGTGCCGATCGATGTCATGGCGGCGATGTCGGGATACGCGGTGGCGATGCGATTCATGGCTGCCGCCACGTCATCAAAATCATGGTAGTCGGTGAACGTCTCGCTACGGCGGACGGCTTGAAGCTGGCGATGCGCCTCATAGCCCTCATAGATGTCCTCTTGAATCAGCGTGAAGGGTATAGAGCGATCTGCCAGATCAGCGAGCATCGCGTCCGAGACGCGAACGTACCATCGATGCTCATAAACACCGAGGATGTCCGCTCCCATGGACCAGATATCCGGCGCAGACAGATCGTCTTGGCTGACCGAGACCAGTGTGCAGAGCCCCTTCTCTGGGGGACATTCGTGCTTAACCTCCGCGGCAAAGCAGATACTACCGGTCCAGAACGTCGCGAGGACTACAGCGTGGCACCATGCACGCGGTGCCACACACCGGACACAGCGACTTCCACGCTCCAAAGCCACGTGTTTCTGAAGTGACAACGCCATCGAACCTGTCTCCAGCCACCGAGGGCCTGCAAGCGTGCATAGGTGTGGCCAGTGCAAACCGCCACGGCGCCTGCCTTTCGTAACGCCGTCAGTGTACCGTTTTCCAGTCAGCTTGTAAACGCATTTATCAGACTCTGTTGGCGTCTTGATTTGGCCACGATGCTATTTCCTCTTGCGTTTTTTTCGCTTCGCCGTGGGTTTCTTTGTTCTCGCACGGGGCTCTCTCGGCAAGGGAAGCACAAGGGTGACTCTGCCGTTGGGGCCATCGTAATGGAGTTCCATGTGCTGGAGGATGTCGCGGCCGATCAGGGCGACGAGATCCTTCTGGTACTTCGCCAGGTCGTGGCAATGTGCACGCGCTATATTGACCCGCAGTCCTTTTATGTCGACACAGCATGCTACAGTGAATCCGGTCGATTTGCCGCCAATCCCGAAGGCCTCGACCCTCCCCGACTGCCGTAAGGCGAGAGCAGTCGCGGCCCTGGTGTCAATGGTGGTGACGGTGGCTCCGGTATCAATGATTGCGTTTCCGGTCACCGCGTCAGGTACGGGCTTTCCCTGGGCCTTGAGTTGTTTAGCTAGGTGTTCGTGTAGGTGGACGGCGATTTGGACTGTTGGTCCGTACGTTAGAAGCCCGACCCTTGCCGGGATCATCACGCTTCCGCGAAGCCTTTGGTATGATAATTCCAGTCGAGGGTGGTCAAGTCGCGACATTCAGGAGACCGTAAAGCAACGCAGGCGAGTCTTCAACCACATCTTCCGGCAAGACTTGCTTTATAAGAATGTCCGAGTGGCCGTATTTGTCGATCCCGATCTGGTAAGCTTCGTTGTCTGTGTCATGGAACGAGTAGTCCCCGCCCTTGATGAGGATGAACTGGCCCTCGTGGTCCTTAAGCCATTCACTACGATGCGCCTCAAAGAACGCTAACTCGGCGTCGAGTGGCATGCTCACACCTTTCTGTAGCCAACCCAAGGTACATAATAGACTTTACCCAGCCGCCCGTCAATATCGGCACGGCCACCGAGTACATTGACCGTGGTGTGTTCCGGTGGCACTTCAAAACCCCCAGGCGGATACATTTTGGGGCTGTCGACTGACCACGATGGTAACGGGTGATTCATCACCCACCGAGAATCGGGTGCCCCCCAAGGACCCCCGACGGGCTAATGTGCACACCGTGGTTCCCCACGAGCAGGGACCGTGGGGAGCATCCGCCAAGATCATAGGCTCTGGTGTTACTCATTGAGGCGGCGAATGTTTGCACCGACACCGGCGAGCTTCTCCTCGATCCGTTCGTATCCTCGATCGATGTGATACGCCCGATGAACACGGGTGGTGCCCTTGGCGATCAGCCCAGCCAGAATCAGGGCCGCGGATGCCCGAAGGTCAGAGGCCATTACCTGGGCGCCGATGAGCTTCTTGACCCCCTCGACGATGACCGTTGGGCCCTCCTTCCGCAGTCGCGTTCCCATGCGATTGAGCTCCGCAACGTGCAAGAACCGATCCGGAAAGATCTTTTCCGTAACCACACTATTGCCATCGGCCAGACACAGCAAGGCCATCATCTGGGCCTGCAGGTCCGTGGGGAAGCCCGGGTACGGTTGGGTGGTGACCTCGATCGGCTCCAGGTGCCTCGACGACGACACTACTGCCCCCTTCTCACCGCGCTCAACGATGACGCCGACCCGACGCAGCCTGTCAACCACGGCGTGCATGTGATCGATTTTTGCCCCTTGAAGCTCGAGGTCGCCGTTGGTAATCGCGCTGGCGATCGCGAAGGTTCCGGCTTCGATGCGATCCGAGATGACGCGATGCTCCCGTCCCTGGAGTGTCTCTACGCCTTCCACCGTGACTTGAGGCGTTCCTTGTCCGGCGATCCGCGCTCCACACGCGTTGAGGAACTGAGCCAGGTCTACGATCTCGGGTTCACAGGCAGCCGACTCAATCACTGTTTGACCTGTGGCCAGGGTGGCCGCCATGATCAGATTCGCCGTCGCGGTCACCGAGGAGCCAAACGGTCCTCCCAGAAAGAT